>JBCBCG010000014.1:0-34312 GCA_038530925.1 Pseudomonadota bacterium | reverse complement strand
GAGGCGCGGCGCAGGCGCACCCAAGCGACGTAATCGCGCTGATGCGGCGGCCGGATCACCAAACGCTCGGTCTTGAGGCACGGGGTCTGAGGCGGCGCGCGCCAAATCTGGCTCATGGGCGCCGCGCCGCCGAACAGCCAAGCGCCAAACGATCGTTTGGTGATCCGGCCGCCGCATCAGCGCGATTACGTCGCTTGGGTGCGCCTGCGCCGCGCCTCCTCGCCAATGCTCCGCCCTTGGGAGCCGAGCTGGTCGCACGACCATCTGAGCCAGGTCGGCTTTCGCCGCCGCGTTCGCTGGTCCGAACGCGAAATCCAGGCCGGGCGCGCCTATCCCTTGTTGATTTTCGAGCGCGACGCGCGCGCCGGCCTGCGCCTGGCCGGCGGCGTGACGCTGGAGCATGTGCGGCTCGGCGCAGCCATGTCCGCTTCGCTCGGCTATTGGCTGGGCGTCGACGCCACAGGGCGCGGGCTGATGAGCGAAGCGCTTGAGGCGGTGGTCGCGTTCGCCTTCGACGAGCTCGATCTCAGCCGGCTGGAGGCGGCCTGCTTGCCGGAGAACGCGCGTTCGCGGCGCTTGTTGGAGCGAGCCGGCTTTGTCGAGGAAGGACGCGCCAACGCCTATCTGAAGATCGATGGGCGCTGGCGCGATCATGTGCTCTATGAGCGCCGGCGCAGCGACCGCGTTGATGAGACCGCCGCGAAAGGCGAGACGCGATGATCTGGAGACATCGACGCGCCGCCTCGATCGCGGCTCTGCGCGCCGCGGCGCTGGCGATGATCGTCAGCGCGTCCGCATCCGTCGCTTCGGCCGCGCGCTGACATGCCATGGGCGGGCTTGCGTCGCGCAAGTATGCGCCGTCGAGCAGGGCTTGGACGCGCGGGTCTGGCTGCGCTTTCGCGGCAGCGCGGTGATCTTTCAGGATGAGTTCGCGCCTGCGCCTTGGTCGATGACGGCGCCGCCGCTCGGGTTAAGGCGCGAAACCGCGCGCCTTTACGGATCGCGCGGCGCGGCGGCGAAGCTCTGCCGGCGCCATTCGGCCAGGGCGATCGCCGCGGCCATGGCGATGTTGAGCGAGCGCGCCGGCGGCTCGATCGGGATCAGCAGGCGCGCATCGGCGGCCTCATGCACCTCCGGCGGCGCGCCGGCGCTCTCCCGCCCCAGCAGCAGCGTGTCGCTTGATGCGAACCGATGCGCCCAAAGCGATGTCGCACCCTGCGTCGTCAGCAACAATAAGCGCCCTTCTGGGCGCCTCTCGACAAAGCTGCTCCAACTATCCCAGCGATGGAGGTCCGCATGCTCCGCGTAATCGAGCGCGGAGCGCCGCACCGCTTTCAAGGAGAAAGGAAAACCACAAGGCTCGATCACATGCGTCGCCGCGCCGAAGCACACGCCGAGGCGGATGATCGCTCCGAGGTTGAGCGCGATGTCCGGTTGGAAGACTGCAATTCGCATCACTTGCCCCTTCGCGGTTTAGCCTAATTTATCCTCGGTATGGTTGGAATTGCGTCGTGCAACGGTTGCGCGATATGACACCTGTGTCATCGCGCAGTGTGACTTTGGGCCGCGGCATCGCGACGACATGGGCGCCCGCCGCCGAAGAGCCTGGGCTCTATAGTCCGGTCGATTTCGGGACGGCGCCCACGGTCGCGTAAGGCGACGGCGGCTCACGGTCGCGAATGCAGGACGAGGACTACGGAGGAGCATCGCGTGTCGTCAGAGGCAGTCAACCGCAGAGACTTTTTGTACATCGCCACAGCGGCGACCGGCGTCGTGGCGACCGGCGTCGCCGTGTGGCCGCTCGTGAACCAGATGAACCCGGACGCGTCCGTCCGCGCGCTCGCCTCGATCGAGGTCGACATCTCCAGCATCGAGGAAGGCTCGCAGCTGGTCGTGTCGTGGCGCGGCAAGCCGGTCTTCATCCGCCGCCGGACGGAAGCGGAGATCGCCGAAGCGCGCGCCGTTTCGCTCGACGAGCTTCCGGACGCCGACGCGCGCAACGCCAACATCGAATCCGGCGCGCCGGCCACCGATGAGGATCGCAGCTATGGCGAGAACGGCGAGTGGGTGATCATGATGGGCGTCTGCACCCATCTCGGTTGCGTTCCCGCCATGGATGGCGGCGATTTCGGGGGCTGGTACTGCCCGTGCCACGGCTCCCATTACGACGTCTCCGGACGCATTCGCAGAGGGCCGGCGCCTGAAAATCTGCCGATCCCCACTCTCACCTTCTTGGACGAGAGCAACATTCGGCTCGGCTGACGCCCCGCCCCAGGCGGGCCGGCGGCCGAACGCCGCCGCGTCCAGACCAGAACGCCGCCCAGACTTCGGAAGGAGCGACAATGTCCGGTGGACACATTCCGCAGGAACACACGGAGCCGAAGACAGACTTCGGCAAATGGGTTGACAACCGACTGCCGATCGGCGGGTTGCTCGGCCATCTCAATGATTTCCCGACGCCCAAGAATCTGAACTGGATGTGGGTGTTCGGCGGGATCCTCGCCGTCTGCCTGGTGATTCAGATCGCCACGGGCGTGGTGCTGGCGATGCACTACACGCCGCATGTGGACCACGCCTTCACCAGCGTCGAGCACATCATGCGCGATGTGAATGGCGGCTGGTGGCTGCGCTACAGCCATGCGGTTGGCGCGTCATTCTTCTTCATCGCGGTCTACGCGCACATCTTCCGCGGCATGTATTACGGCTCGTACAAGGAGCCGCGCGAGATCCTGTGGATCATCGGCGTTCTCATCTACCTTCTGATGATGGCGACGGCGTTCATGGGCTACGTGCTGCCTTGGGGCCAGATGTCCTTCTGGGGCGCGACCGTGATCACGGCGCTCTTCTCCGCAATCCCTGTGGTGGGCGACAGCATTCTGATCTGGCTGCAAGGCGGCTATTCGATCGACAACGCCGCGCTCAACCGCTTCTTCGCGCTGCACTATCTGCTGCCCTTCGCGATCGCTGGCCTGGTGATCTTGCACATCTGGGCGCTGCATCATGTGGGCAACAATAACCCGACCGGCGTTTCGGTGCGGAACGACAGTGTTGAGACCGCAAAGAAAGACACAGTGCCGTTCACGCCGTTCTATACGGTGAAAGATCTCTTCGCGATCATCGTGTTCTTGATCATCTTTGCACTGTTCGTGTTCTACCTGCCGAACTATCTCGGGCATGCGGACAACTACATTCCCGCCGATCCGCTGGTGACGCCGGCGCATATCGTGCCGGAATGGTACTTCCTGCCCTTCTACGCGATCCTGCGCTCGGTGCCGGATAAGCTGATGGGCGTTTTGCTGATGTTCGCGTCGATCGGCGTCTTGGCTCTGCTGCCTTGGCTCGACACGTCGCGGACGCGCTCCGGCGCCTACCGCCCGCTCTTCAAACAGTTCTTCTGGCTGTTCATCGTGACCTGCTTCGTGCTCGGCTATGTCGGCGCGAAGAACCCGGACAACCCGGTCATCGATCTTTCGAGCTACTCGAAATACGAGACCGAGGACGAAGCGTTGGCGGCGGTCGCGGAGATCCGCTCCGCGAACCCGGACGCGATGATCTCGATGACGCAGAATATCGACTTCGAGAAGAACGTGGCCTACTGGGAAGTCGGCGATCAGTTCGCGTTCCGCTACATCCATCTCGGCCAACTGCTGACGCTGTATTATTTCGCTTTCTTCCTGGTGATCTTGCCCGTTCTCGGCATCATCGAGCGTCCAAAGCGGCCGCCTGAGACCATCGAGGCGGATTTCGCGGCGAAGCATCCGACGAAAGCGCCAAGCGGCGTCGCCGACGGCGGCCCGATGGCCGCGCCGGCGGAATGAGGAGCGCAACGATGACCATCCGTCTCCAAAAACCGCTGAGACGCGCCGCGGCGGCCATCGCCGCGCTCGCCCTCGGCGTCGGCCTCAGCCTCTCCGCCGGCGTGCAGAGCGCCGAAGCGGCGGGCAAGGGCGTCGCCGCCAAAGAGCATGATTTCGTGTTCGAAGGCGTGTTCGGCAGCTTCGACCGCGGCCAGCTGCGCCGCGGTTGGCAGGTCTACGCCGAGGTGTGCAAGAGCTGCCACGCGCTCGAGCATCTCTCCTACCGCAATCTCGGCGAGCCCGGCGGGCCGGAATTCTCGCCCGAGGATGTGAAAGCGATCGCCTCCACCTTCGAGGTGCCGGATATCGACGAGTTTGGCGATGAGATCGCGCGAGAGGCTCTGCCGTCGGATAAGATGGCCTTGCCTTATCCGAACGAGATCGCCGCGCGCTCGGCCAACGCGGGCGCCTATCCGCCGGATCTGTCGCTGATCACCAAGGCGCGCACCGGCTGCACCGGGATCTGGAACCAGATCTGGCAAGGCGGCGCCTGCGGCCCGGAGTACGTCTACTCTCTGCTGCTGGGCTACACTGACGTTCCAGAGGGCTTCGATCCAGGCGATCTCAGCTATAACAAGTACTTCCCCGGCCATAAGATCGCGATGGCGCAGCCGCTTTATGAGGAGCAGGTCGAGTATCTCGACGGCACCGAGGCGACGCTGGAGCAGCAGGCCGAGGACGTCACCGCGTTCTTGCACTGGGCCGCCGAGCCGAAGCTTGAGGAACGCAAAGAGGCGGGCTTCCGGAACATTGTGTTCCTGACTCTGTTCGCCATTCTCCTCTACTTCTCGAACCGCAAATTGTGGGCGTCGGTGAAGGGCAAGGAGTGATCTGAACGCGAAACGCGTTTAGGCGAGACGCAGCCCTCTCCGCCCATGCGGGGAGGGCTTTTCCTTTGGCGGCGGGCTCTAAGGCCGTCGATGTGCGAGCGAAGTGGTGGGGCGGCGATGCTTCAGGCGTGTCTCAATGGCGGACGGATGAAGGCGGACGCGCCGGGCGTTCCCATCACGCCTGAAGAGCTGGCGGCGGACGCGGCGGCGGCGCGCGCGGCCGGCGCTGATGAGCTTCACCTCCATCCGCGCGGGGCGGATGGGGCTGAGAGCCTTGCGCCTGGCGATGTCGGCGCCGCAATCGCCGCCGTGCGCGCGGCGGCGCCGGGCATGCCGGTCGGCGTCGGCACCGGCGCGTGGATCGCCCCCGGCGGGCGCGCGCGCCTCGCGCATATCGCGGGGTGGGAGACGCTGGCGCCCGCGAGCCGGCCTGACTACGCCTCGGTGAACGCGCATGAGGAGGACGCGGCGGAGGTGATGGCGATCCTGGATCGGCTCGGCGTGCGCGTCGAAGCGGGGATATGGACGCCTGCGGCGGCGGAGCGGTTCCTCGTAATGCGCGCGGCGCCGCCGCCGCTGCGCATTTTGGTGGAGATGACCAGCGACGACGCCGACGAGGCGCGGCGTATCGCGCAAGAGACCATCGCGCGTCTCCGCGCGGCGCATGTCGCGGGCGAGACGCCGCCGCCGATCCTGCTCCACGGTCAAGGCGGTTCGGTTTGGCCAATGCTGCGGATGGCCAAGGCGGCTGGGTATGATACCCGGATCGGGTTTGAAGATGGGTTGGCGCTGCCGGAGGGCGGGCGCGCCCAGAGCAACAGCGCGCTTGTGGCCGCCGCCGCGGCTCTGATGGCCGCCCCGGCCGAATAGGTGAAGAAAAGACGATGTCGTTCAACAGCTTCGGCCATCTTTTCCGTGTGACCACCTGGGGCGAGAGCCATGGGCCGGCGCTCGGCTGCGTCGTCGATGGCTGCCCGCCAGGCGTGCGCCTCACGCCAGAGATGATCCAAGCGCGGCTCGATCGGCGTCGTCCAGGCCAAAGCCGGCACACCACGCAGCGCCGCGAACCGGACGCGGTGCGCATTCTCTCGGGCGTCTTCGAGGATGAGCGCACCGGCGGGCCGGTGACGACGGGAACGCCGATCAGCCTGATGATCGAGAACGCGGATCAGCGCTCGAAAGATTATTCCGAGATCCGCGACAAATTCCGCCCCGGCCATGCGGATTACGCCTATCACCTGAAATACGGCGTGCGCGATTATCGCGGCGGCGGGCGGTCTTCGGCGCGGGAAACCGCGGCGCGCGTCGCCGCCGGCGCGGTGGCGATGGAGGCGCTGAACGCTCTGTCGCCCGAACTCTCGATCCGCGCGGCGATGGTGCGCATGGGGCCGCATCTGATCGACCGCGACGCCTGGGATTGGGCGGCGGTTGATCAAAACGACTTCTTTTGCCCAGACGCCGCCGCCGCGTCGGATTGGGCGACGGCGCTCGATGCGATCCGCAAATCCGGCGAGAGCCTCGGCGCGGAGATCGAGGTTGTCGCGCGCGGCGCGCCAGCGGGCCTCGGGGCGCCGATCTACGGCAAGCTCGATCAGGACCTCGCCGCGGCGATGATGTCGATCAACGCAGTGAAAGGCGTCGAGATCGGCGACGGCTTCGCCGCGGCGCGGCTGACCGGCACTGAGAACGCCGACGAGATGCGCATGGGCGCCGACGGGCCCGAGTTCGCCTCGAACCACGCCGGCGGCGTGCTCGGCGGGATCTCGACAGGGCAGGACATCGTCGTACGCTTCGCGGTGAAGCCGACCTCCTCGATCCTCTCGCCGCGGCGTACGATCGACGTCTCCGGCGCGGAGACGGACATCGTCACCAAAGGCCGCCACGATCCCTGCGTCGGCATCCGCGCTGTCCCGGTGGGCGAGGCGATGATGGCCTGCGTCCTGCTCGACCACATGCTGCTCCACCGCGGCCAAATCGGCGAAAATCGCGGCCGGGTTGGTTAAGCGCCCGCTCTTCGCTGACTGCGTCGCTCATCGCTGATGCGGCGCGCGAGAGGCGATGAGCGGCGAAGCCGACGAAGAGCCGCGCCGCTATGGGTCGCGCGAGAACGCCAAATGCGCGCCGAGGCCGAGCAGCGTCGCGCCGCCAAGCGCTTTGGCGACGCGTTCGCCCCAGCCGGCGCCTCGGACGGCGCGCGACAGGCGGTCGGTGAACAGCGCGGCTAAGAGATCCGCTGTCGTGAAGCTGAGATTGACGATCACGCCCAGGATCAGGAGTTGCGCCCAGACCGGCCAGCCGAAGCTCGGATCGACGAATTGCGGCAGGAAGGCGATGAAGAAGAGCGCAACTTTTGGGTTGAGGAGCTCGACGAGCACGCTCTCGGCGAAGGCGTGGCGCGGCGCTTTCGGCGCGCGTCTCACAGCGTCTTTGAGAAGACCGGCGTCGAGCGCGCTTTCGCCGCGCCGCGCCGCCTCGCGCAGCAAGCCCAGTCCAAGCCAACCAAGATAAAGCGCGCCGGCGATCTTCAGCGCGGCGTAGGCCGTCGGCGCTTCGGCGAAGATCGCCGAGAGGCCTAAAGCCGCTGCGAAAACATGGGCGTAGCAGCCGATATGGATGCCGAACGCCGCGGCGAAGCCGGCGCGTCTTCCGCCAGCGATGGTGCGCGCCGCAGTGTAGAGCAGCGCCGGGCCGGGCAGAAAGGCGAAGAGCGCGGTCGCGGCGGCGAAGGCGATCAGGGTCTCTAAGGGCGGCATGCTCGTCTCTCTGCTCTCGCGCGCCGCCGTCCGGTCAGAGCCGGGCGAGCAGCTCGGTTTTCTTCGCGGCGAACTCGGCTTCGGTCAGCGCGCCGGCGTCGCGGAGCGCCGCCAGGCGCTCGATGGTGGCGAGAATCGCCTCCGCATCCGCCGGCGCCGAGGCGCTCTCCGCTGGCGCTGCGGCCGGCGGCGTCGGCGCAGGCTCAACGGGCGCGCGCGCCGGCGCTGGCGCGGGCTCGGGAGGCGCGGGAGGGGGCGTTGGTTGCGGCGGCGCGAATTCCGGCGCCAACGGCAAGCTCGAGAGCGCGTATTGCCCGAACTGGCTCGAGAAGGCGACGGAGCCGAGCGGATCGCCGCCCATCCCTTGTTGTTGCTGAGAAAATCCGCCGATTTGGTGATCCAGCGTGTCAAGCACGATCACGGCGCGCCCATCGCCGGGCGAGACGGCGAGCCGCCGGACCTGCGGGAAATACGCGTAGCGCATGGCGTTTTGACCGCCGCTCGAGGCCGGCGCGCCCAGCTCCGCCGGCCACCACGCCGCGCCGCCGCCGCCTTGGATCGTCGGCGCGCGGAAGAAGGGGGCCCGCGCCTGCGCCTCGGCGATCTCGGCGCAGAGAGAGCCGACTTTGGCCTGCAGACCGTGGTTGAACATGTCGCCGACCATGATCATGCCGCCCGCCATCCATTGTCCGGAGCCGCCAAGCTCGGGAATGTCGAATTGCGCCATGGTGCCGCCGCCTTGGGCGACTGCGCGCGCCATGGCCTCGACGGCGCCATGCGAGAGGCCGTAACTCGCCGCGATCGATGCGATCGCGTTCTGCGCCTCAGAGGTGAGATCGCCGCCTAGATCGCTCATGCGCCGGGTCCTTTCCGCCATTCTTTGGGTCACGCGATCCGCCTACGCCTTTGCTCGAACCGCGTAAACCGTTGGCGGTTCAGCGCGGCGCGGCCAGCAGCCGCGCAAGCCGCGCGCGGGCGGGCGGCAAGGCGCTCAAGCCCAGCCCCGGCGCGGCCCAGCGCTCCAGGAAAAAGCCGGTCAACGTCAGGGCCTCGGCGAGTTCGGCGCGCGTGGCCGGCGCGCCCTCAAGCGTCAAGAAGCCCGGCAAGCGCAACAGCTTATCCTCGTAAGGCGCGCCCGCGTCGCGGCTGACCGCCCGGCCTGACCGCGGCGAGACGTAGATCAGCTCCTGCGTTCCGCCCGTCGCCGCGCAGGCGCTGAGATCGAGCCCATAGCCGAGCTCCTCCAGCAGCGCCAGCTCCCAGGCCGCATAGGCCTCGGGCCAGTCGCGCCGCGCGGCGAGCGCGTCGAACAGCGCCAGGCTGAGCGCGTAGAGCCGCGGCTGCGGTTCGCGCTCCGGGATCAGCGCCGCGATCAACGCCGCCGCAGCGCTCAAAGCCGCCAGCGCCTCTGGATCGTCCAGGATGAAACCGGCGCGGGCGCGCAGCGCCTCGGCTTCGAACACGCCGAGCTGGGTCTCGAGCCGCGCGCGCCAGCGCAGGGTCAGCTGAGCGCCGATTTGGAACTCGGCGGCGCGGCGCGAGGAGGCGCCGCCGCGCACCAACCCGCGGCGGCGGCCGCGCTCTTTGGTCAGCACGTCCACGATCAAGCCGCTTTCGCCATGGCGAGCGGCGCCGATCAGCAGGCCTTCATCACGCCATTCCATGGGATTCAGTATAGAAACAGGACAAGCCGGGGCGAGAGGCCTTGACCCTTGGCCGCCGGCATGGGCGATCTTCAGCCCGTCCGGCGGCGGCGGAGGGACGCGCTGAGCGCGGATATGAGGGCGATGCGGAGGGTTAGCGATGAAACGGGCGGAAATGAACGCGGGAGCGACGGCGGCGACGCCAAGGATCGGCGGCCGAGGATCGAGACCTTTTGGCGCGTCTGCTGCGCGGGCGATCGTCATCGGCGCGCTGGCGCTGTCGCTGGCGGCGGGCGTCTCGGCCTGCGGCCGCAAAGGGCCGGTCGAGCCGCCGTCGCAATCGAGCCAATAGGGCTTCGGCGCCTGTCTCGTTCAGGACGCCGCTGTCCCGAACACGCGACAGGCGCCCGAGCCGATCCAACGCCGGAGCCGATTTGGACCATTTCAGCTATCGCGGCGGCGTGCTGCATGCGGAAGACGCGCCGATCCCGGAGATCGCGGCCGCCGTCGGCACGCCGTTTTATCTTTATTCGACGGCGACGCTGGAGCGTCACTATCAGGTGATGGCCGAAGCGCTCAGCGGCGTCGGCGACGGGCGCCCGCTGATCGCTTTCGCGGTGAAATCCAACCCGAATCTGGCGGTGATCGCCACGCTGGCGCGGCTGGGCGCCGGCGCGGATGTGGTTTCGGAAGGCGAGCTGCGCCGCGCGCTCGCCGCGGGCGCGCCGCCGGAGCAGATTGTTTTCTCAGGCGTCGGAAAGACCGCGGATGAGATGCGCTTCGCGCTTCAAGCGGGCGTAGGACAGTTCAATGTCGAGAGCGCCGAGGAGTTGGAGGCGCTCGACGCGGTGGCGCGCGCGGAAGGACGGCGGGCGCCGATCGCGCTCAGAGTGAACCCGGACGTCGATCCGCGCACCCATGCGAAGATCTCGACCGGCCAAGCGGAGACCAAATTCGGCGTGCCGATCAGCGCCGCGCGCGAGGTCTATCGCCGCGCCGCGGCGCTTGAGAGCGTCGAGGTCATCGGCGTGGATGTGCATATCGGCTCTCAGCTGACCGAGCTTGAGCCGTTCGAGACCGCCTTCGCCCGCGTGGCGACGCTGATCGGCATGCTGCGGGAGGATGGCCATGCGATCCGGCGGATCGATCTCGGCGGCGGGCTTGGCGTGCCTTATCTCCGGTCGAACGCGGCGCCGCCGCTGCCTTTCGATTACGGTGCCGTGATCCGCCGCAGCGTCGGCGCGCTCGGGTGCCAGATCGTGGTGGAGCCCGGGCGTCTGATCGCCGGCAATGCGGGGCTGCTGGTGACGAAAGTGCTGTACCGCAAGCAAGGCGAAGGCCGCGTCTTCATGATTTGCGATGCGGCGATGAACGATTTGCTCAGACCTGCGATGTACGAGGCGTGGCACGATATCGAGCCGGTCATCGAGCCGCCGAGCGACGCGCCGCTCGCGCCGGCGGATGTGGTGGGCCCGGTTTGCGAGACCGGCGACATCTTCGCCAAGGCCCGCGCTTTGCCGCCTTTCGCGCCGGGCGATCTCTTCGTCTTCCGCACCGCGGGCGCGTATGGCGCGGCGATGGCCTCGGAATACAACAGCCGTCCCCTCGTCCCTGAGGCGATCGTGAACGGCTCGGAGTTTGCGGTCGTGCGTCCGCGCCCCACTTATGACGAGATGTTGGGGCGCGATCGATTGCCGGACTGGCTCTCTTAACAGGCGAGAGCGCGCGCCGCCGCTCTCCGCCGGAGCGGGTTGACGGGTCGGCTTCGCAGCCGCGAAGCTGCTTAGGCGCGATGCGGCGTCGCCTCGCCTCGCGAGCGGGCGCAGCGGCGCAGCGGCGCAGGCGGGCGCAGCGGCGCAGCGGCGCGGGCGGGCGCAGCGGCGAATGGGAATGCGAGGCGAGATGACCGATCTGACCAAGCAAAGCGAGATCTCGGCGCACAGCCCCGCGCGGGCCAAAGCCGCCGCGTCGCTCGCACGCAAAGCCAGCCTCGCCCGCGCTGGGATGCTTGTCGACAGGCTGATCATCAGCCTCTGGCCGCTCTTCGCCGCGATTGTCGGCTTCTTCGCCGCAGCCCGGCTTGACGTCTTCACTCTCCTCCAGAGCCTCGGCGGCGACCTCGCGCGTCTCGCTCTGCTCCTCGCCTTCGCCGCCGCCGCGATCGGCGGCGTCGTCTTCGCCGTCCGCCGCTTCGCGGCGCCCACGGCCGAGGAGGCGCGCGCCAAACTTGACGAAGGCCATGCCGACCGCCCCGTCGCCAGTTTCGACGAGGAGATCGCCCTCGGCCGCAGCGATGATGACAGCGAGCGCCTGTGGCGCGCCCACCAAGCGCGGGTCGAGGCGCGCGCGCGCGAGGTGCGGGCGCCCGGCCCAAGCTTGAAAGTCGGCGGCGGCCGCGACCCTTGGGCGCTCCGGTTCTTCGCGCTCCTCGCTTTGGGCGGCGGCTTTTTGCTCGACCCGAGCGCGGCGGGCTTGCGCCAAGCCTTCGCGCCCGTCGCGGCGCCCGGCGTCGCCGGAGCGGAGCCGAGCGTGGAGATCTGGGCGTCGCCGCCGGTATACACCGGGGCGCCGCCGCTTTATTTCGAAACCGCCGAAGACCGCACCGGCGCGCGCAGCACGCCGAACGGCACCATCGTCTCCTTCCGCGTGTTCGACGCTCAAGGGACGCCGACCCTGACCATCACGCCGCCGCTCCCTGCGTCCGCTGAGGGCGATGGCGAAGCCGACGCGCCGGCTCTGGCCGACCAGGGCGACGGCGTCTTCGCGGCGGAGATCACGCTGACCCAGGACGCGACGATCACGCTTGACGCGCCCAGCGCGCTTGGATCGCTCCGCCTCGCCAATTTGAGCTTCGAAATTATCGAGGATACGCCGCCGACCGTCGCCTATGCGAATGAGCCGCGCCGCGGCGCCGAGGCGGAGCTCGCATTCTCCTACACCGCCGGCGATGATTACGGCGTCGCGCGCG
This sequence comes from Pseudomonadota bacterium, assembly GCA_038530925.1. Classification (GTDB taxonomy): domain Bacteria; phylum Pseudomonadota; class Alphaproteobacteria; order Rhodobacterales; family Rhodobacteraceae; genus JALEGB01. The sequence goes on along the minus strand of JBCBCG010000014.1, from coordinate 22,261 downwards.
CGACGGCGCGGATCACCCTCGACGAGACCGCCGATCGGCCGACGCCGCCCGAGCCGCAAGAGCCGATCATCATCGAGCTGCCGATCCCGGTGAACAGCGCCGAGCTCGATCAGCTTGAAACGCTGGACGACGAGACGCCGGGCGAGCCTGTGGCGGAGACGTTCTTCGAACATCCTTGGGTCGGGCTGCCGGTTGCGATGACGCTCATCGTCGAGGACGCAGCAGGTCAAAGCGCCGAATCCGAGCCCGCGCGGTTCGAGCTGCCCGGCCGACTTTTCTCCGAACCGATGGCCAAAGCCCTGATCGAGCAACGCGGCGCGGTTTCTTGGAATGTTGAGCGGGCGCCGCGCGCGAACCGGATCCTGATGGCGGCGATCGCGCGGCCTTGGGAGTATTTCACGCGCAGCGGCGATTTTCTCGTGACGCGCACCGCGATTTCAGTGCTCGACAACGCGGTGACGGATGAGACGGTCGCCGAGAACAAGACGCGGATCATCGAGGCGCTCTACGCCGCGGCGGAGCAGCTGGAGGATCGCGGCTTCGACAATGCGCGCGAACGCCTGACGCGGGCGCAGCGCCGTCTGCGCGAAGCGATTGAAAACGGCGCCTCGCCGGAAGAGATCGCCCAGCTGATGCAGGAGCTGCGCGAGGCGATCAACGAGTTCATGCAGGCTCTTCGGGAGCTGGCGGAACGCAACCCCGAACTCGCCGAACAGCTGATGCAGCAAGGCCAGGAGGGCCAGAGCCTGAGCGGTCAGCAGTTGCAGGAGATGCTCGAGGCGCTCGAGCGCTCGGCGGCCGAAGGGAATATGAGCGAGGCGGAGCAGATGCTCTCCATGCTCGAGCAGCTTTTGAACAATCTGCAGCCGGGCGGCCGCTCGCAGCAAGCCGGCGAAGGCGGCGAGCCGCAGAATGGCGAGGGCGAGCAAAGCGAGCTTGAGCAGCTGCAGGACATGATCGAGCGCCAGCAACGCTTGGCTGAGGAGTCCTTCGACCAGTTCCGAGAGGGCTTCCAGGGCCAGCAAGGGCAACAAGGTCAGCAAGGGCGACAGGGCCAGCAAGGCCAGCGCGGCGATGGGCAGCAAGGCCAACAGGGTCAGCAAGGTCAGCAAGGGCAACAGCAGGGTCAAGGGCGGCCTGGCGAGGGGCGGCAGGGACAGGGCGATCAGCGAAACGCGCGCGGCCAAGGGCCTCAGGGAGGCGATCCGAACGGTTCGCTCGGCGATCAAGCCGGCCGCACGCCAGGCGACGGCCCGCGCTCGCTCGACCAAATGCGCCGCGATCAACAATCGCTCCGCGACGCGCTCGGCCAGCTCGGCCGCGATCTCGACGCCGCGGGTCGCGCGGCGGGCGCAGGCGAAACGCCGGAGGAGCGCGAGGCGCGTCGGCGCGCGCTGGAGCAAGCGGAAGAGTCGCTGGATCGCGCCGAGGACGCGATGGGACGCGCTGATCAAGCGCTGGGCCGCGGCGACACGGGCGAGGCCTCCGATGAGCAGATGCGCGCCGCCGACGCCATGCGCGATGGCGGCCGCTTCGCGCGCGAGGCTCTGCGCGGCGAAGATGAAGAGCAGCTCGCCGATCAGGATGAGGAAGGAAGCAACGCCGATCGCGCCGCCTCACCCGACAATGGATCTTTTGATCGCGGACGGCGCGAGGCCCGGCGCGATCCTCTGGGACGCGATTGGCGCGAAGCGGGCGAAGGCGTCGGCGCCGGCGCGCTCAGCGGCCTGCGCCGCGATCTTCTCGGCGAGAACGGCGAGGGGCTCAGCTCCTCCCAAGCGCGCGAGATCCTTGACGAGCTCCGCCGCCGGCTGGGCGAGCGTGAGCGCAGCCCGATCGAGCGCGAGTATCTCGAGCGCCTGCTTGAGCGGTTTCAGTGACGGGCGCCGCGCCACGCGGAGCAAGTCCAGCGAAGCCGACAGATTACTGGTTCGGCCGCCAGAGACAGGAGACCTCGATGGCGCGGACGCCTGCGACAAGCACCCAGCTCGTCGATGATGATCGCGTGCGCGTGACGCGGTTCGATTTCGCCCCGGACGCTGAGACCGGCTGGCACCAACACGAATACGACTATGTCATCACCGCGCTCACCGATTGCCACATGCTGCTTGAGGAGCCGGGCGGCGGAACGCGCGAAACAATCGTGAAGGCCGGAACCGCCTATCGCCGCGAGAAAGGCGTCGAGCATAATGTGATCAACAGCGGCGCCGCGCCCATGGCCTTTGTCGAAGTCGAGCTGAAGTGATCGCTAAAGACAGAGCTTAGATCCGACACCGGTCGCCGCTTAGGTTGGAATGAATTGCGCATGCAGCTTGTTGCCGTCAAGATCGCGGCAATAGGCGCCGTAGTAGCCGGCGATGTAGTCGCGCGGTCCGGGAGCGCCTTCATCTGTTCCGCCTTGGGAAAGCGCCACGGCGTGGAAGCGATCGACCGCGTCCTGATCGTGCGCCCGCAGGATCACCTGAACGCCATTTCCGGCCGTCGCCGCCTTCTCATTGAAGGGAATAACGATAAACAGCGCCGGCCATCCATCGCGCGGTCCGTAGCCGATCTCCGCGGCGCCCTCTAGCAGTCGAACCCACCCGATCTCAGCGAGAACAGCGTCATAGAACGAACCAGCTTTGGCGAGGTCGTTGGTTCCGAGACAAACACCGCTGAGCATGAGACAGGATCCTCACTCCTCGTTCGGGATCTACGCGGGATCCCACGAAACGCGCCTCGCATCCGCAGCGGCGCCGTCAATCAACGATCAGAACCTGCCCCGTCATCGCGCCCTCGACGCTTTTCGCGTAGGCGCGGCCGACGCGATCTGATGGCGCATGCTCATGTCCTGGAAACAAATGACCGTATCGGTCGGCCGACACCTCGAGAAGACCAGGGCTGACGACATTGATGCGAAGCCCGCGCGGCAGATCGATCGCCGCCGCCTTCACAAATCCGCCCAGCGCTCCGTTCGCTGTCGCCGCGCCGACGCCCTGTTTTATAGGATCGCGGTCGAGAACGCCGCTCGTAAGCGTAAACGAGCCTCCGTCCTGCAGCTGATCGAGACCGGCCAGGACCAGATTGATTTGGCCCATCACTTTGTATCGAAGGCCCAACATAAACTGCTCCTCCGTATAGTCGCTGAACGCACTGAAATGAACGCCGCCTGCTGCAGAAACGACAGCGTCGACGGTCCCGACTTCACGATACAACGCGTCGATTGAGGTTCTATCGGTTATATCCACACGCAGATCGCCACTCTTGCGCCCCGCGGCGACAACATCATGACGTTTCTTAAGCTCCGAATAGGCTGCCGCACCGACATCGCCGCTTGCGCCAATCAATAGAATTCTCATTATCAATACTCTGCCTTTTTATTGACTTCTCGAAGATCATACGTTTCAAGCTTGTAGGTCAGAACCGCCTCACATCGATCGAGGTCTCGCCGCTTTACGCTCAATTGCTCCGCATGACGGAGCAGGATCTCGCGGCGTTCCGGAATGGTCTGGTCGCCCTTCCGATAAAGCGCTGCAAAGCGGGCCATCGCCTTCATCGACATTCCGGTTTTTCGAAGTGAGCCGAGCAGGATCAGCCAGTCGACGCTTTCCGCGGTGAAGCGCCGCTTCCCATCCGCGCCGCGAGGAACCTGCGGCAGGAGCCCCGCGCGCTCGTAATACCGGATCGTATCAATTGTGAGCCCGCACCGCTCCGCCGCCTCCGCAATTCGCATCCGCTTGCTCCAAACCTGATGTCACCGCGGCTACCAACCTGGAGCCTCTCAAGGTCAAGCAAAATGTGAGGCGCGTTCAGCGGACCGGATCGAACTTTCGGCTCGCCCGCGGCCGCATGGGCTGGCTCTGATCGAAGGGCGAGCCGAGCTTCGACATCGCTCGATGACGCGCGCGTAAGAAAAAGGGCGGCGCGACTGTCGCCGCTCCGCCCCGGGTCTCTCAGCTTGGTCGCAACCGATTAGTTGCGCGTCTCCAGCATGCGTCGCGCGATCACTTGCGCCTGGATCTCCGCCGCGCCCTCGAAAATGTTGAGGATCCGCGCATCACAAAGGATGCGGCTGATCGGATACTCCAACGCGAAGCCGTTGCCGCCATGGATCTGCAAACCGTTATCGGCCGCGGCCCAAGCGACGCGGGCGCCGAGAAGCTTGGCCATGCCCGCCTCAAGATCGCAGCGCCGCTCCGCATCCTTCTCCCGCGCGGAGAAGTATGTGAGCTGGCGCGCCACCATGACCTCGACCGCCATCATGGCGATCTTGGCGTAGACGCGGGGGAAGCTGATCAGCGCTTTGCCGAACTGAACCCGCTCCTGCGCGTAGCGAAGCGCGCTGTCCATCGCACCCTGAGCGACGCCCACCGCGCGCGCCGCGGTTTGAATCCGCGCGCTCTCAAAGGTTTGCATCAAGTGCTTAAAGCCCATCCCCTCGACGCCGCCGAGCAGATTGGCCGCCGGCACGCGGTGATCATCGAGCGCGAGCGTGTATTCCTTCATGCCGCGATAGCCGAGCACCTCGATCTCGCCGCCGTCGATTGTCGCGTCCGGGAACGGTGTCGCGCAATCGCCGCGGGTCTTCGGCGCGAGAAACATGGAGAGGCCGCGCCAATCTTTGCTCTCAGGATCCGTGCGCGCCAGCACGGTCATCAGATCGGTGCGCGCCGCGTGGGTGATCCAGGTCTTGTTGCCGGTGAGGACGTACTCCTCGCCCTCCTTCTTCGCGCGCGTCTTCAGCGCGCCGAGATCCGAGCCGGTGTTCGGCTCGGTGAACACCGCGGTCGGCAAGATCTCCGCGCTCGCGAGCTTCGGCAGAAACTCCTGCTTTTGCGCGTCCGTGCCGCCGCACAGGATCAGTTCCGCCGCGATCTCCGAGCGCGTGCCGAGGCTGCCGACGCCGATATAGCCGCGGGAAAGCTCCTCGGACACGACGCACATCGCGGTCTTGCCAAGGCCCGCGCCGCCGAAATCCTCAGGGATGGTGAGGCCGAACACGCCGAGCGCCGCCATCTCCTGCAGCACCTCCATCGGGATCAGCTCGTCCTTCAGGTGCCATTCATGCGCATACGGCGCGACGCGATCATCGACGAACCGCTTGAACTGATCGCGGATCATCTCGAATTCTTCGTCGAGCGCCGGATCGCCGTAAGTCCCGGCGCCGGCGCGCTCCAGCACCAGCTCGGTCAACCGCTTCTTCGCCGCGTCGCCAGCGCCTTCGGCGACCAAGCGGCGCACAGCAGGCGTCTGCAGCGCTTCGGCGCTGGACATATAAAGATCGGCCGGGCGCGCGAACTCGCCCTGGCTCATCATCACCCCGCCTTCAAGCTGGGCGAGATACTCGCCAAAGGCGATCTGCAGGATCAGATGCTCCATTTCGCCAAAGCGGCTATCCGCGTCGAGACGGCGCGCCCAATCGAGCATCTGCCGCAGCGCCTCGACGTAAGTGCCGGTCCAAGCGAGGCCGTGCGCCGCGGTCTGCTCCGCCTCGAGCTTCGCGCCGGAGGGTTTGCCGTTCTCGACCACCTGCGCGGCGACCGCCGCTTTGGCCTGCTCAAGATGCGACTCAGCCGCAGAAAGCCCTTCGACCGCAAGCGCGATCAATCCGTCAAGAACAGCGCCGCCGGCGCCGGTGTCGAGTGCCATAGGAACCTCCTTGATCGTGAACGCGTTAGCCTGCGCTCAGCAGGCGAGTTTGCTGCGCGTGCGTCTCTCTATACCGCAATGCGGCAAACGCCAATGAAAGATTCATACCCAAACCCGCATTAATCCGATTTATTATTACTCTCGTGCATCGCATTCACCGCGCCTTTCATCACAGTGCAGACGCCGCCAGCGCGAACGCGCCGATCAGCGCCGGCGCCATCTCTCCAGCTAGCCTGCCCTCAGTCGTTTCAAGCAATCGATACAGCGCGCCGCGCCGGCGCCGCAAAAGGACGCAGACCGCGCCGCGCAGCCGGCTCGACCGCCCCAGGCGCGCAGCCTACACCGCTTAGCATGACATCCCCGCCCAACCACCGCCGCCCAGCGCCGCATCGCCGCCCTGCGCCGCAATGAGCCCGCCGACCGAGATCCTCGGCGTCGAGGCGATCAGCTTCGCCGTCGCGCTCGCCGCCTTCTTCATCGGCGGCTATGTCAAAGGCGCGATCGGATTCGCTTTGCCGCTGGTGGCGGTCGCCGGCGGCTCCACGGTGTTCGACGCGAAAACCGTCGTGGCGATGCTGATCATCCCAGTGTTGGTGACGAATTTTCTGCAAAGCGTGCGGCAAGGGATCGGCCCGCTGATGGAGACCGGGCGGCGCTTCTGGCCGACCATCGCCGTGATCATGCTCGTGATCGCGCTCAGCGCCCAGCTCTTAACCGTGATCGACGATAGGGTTTTCTTCCTCACGCTCGGCGTCGGCGTGGCGCTCTTCGCGACGCTGCAGCTCGCCGGCTGGCGCCCTGTCATCCGGCGAGAGCAAGAGCGTCCTTGGGGCCTCGCCGTCGGAACGCTCTCAGGCTTTTACGGCGGCCTCGCCGGGATTTGGGGGCCGCCTTTCGTGCTGTATGTCACAGCGCTCGGTTTGCCGAAGCGGGAGCAGGTTCGTGCGACTGGGCTTTGCTTTCTGCTCGGCGCCGTGATCCTCGCGCCGGCGCATTACGCGACAGGCGTCTTCAACGCGACGACGGCGGCGCTTTCGGCGGCGATGCTGCCTGCGGCGCTGATCGGGCAATATCTCGGACAGAAGACGCAAGACGGTCTGGACGCGGAACTCTTCCGGCGCATCACCTTGGCGGTTCTGATCATCGCCGCGCTTAATATGCTGCGCCGCGCGCTCTTCTAACTCAGACGAAACGAGGCCTGGGCCGCCGCCCAGGCCTCCTCTCAATTGCTTGGTCTAGCTCCGCATTTTCGCGCGCTCCGAACGCAGCGCGAGCCAGAGGCAGTAGCACATGATCAACACGACGATCGTGAACGGAATGCCCGTCGAAACCGCCGCGCCTTGCAACGCCGCCAGCCCGCCGCCGAGCAGAAGCGCGATCGCGACCAGCCCTTCCAGCGTGCACCAGAAGATCCGCTGCACCACCGGCGCGTCCATTTTGCCGCCCGCCGTGATCGTGTCGATCACCAGCGAACCGCTATCGGACGAGGTGACGAAGAAGATCACGATCAGCACCAGCGCGAGCGGCGCGATGACGCTGTAAAGCGGTAGCTCGCGCAGGAAGCCGAACAGCGCGCCTTCAGGCTTGTAGCCGTCGATCACAGTGGCGCGGACGCCTTCGGCGCCGCCGGCGTTCAGCATGTCGATCGCCGCGCCGCCGAAGGTCGACATCCAAAGGGCGCAGACCAGCGTCGGCGCGATGAGGGCGCAGAGCACGAACTCACGCACCGTACGGCCCCGCGAGATGCGGGCGATGAACATGCCCACAAAGGGCGACCATGCGATCCACCAGGCCCAATAGAACGTCGTCCAGCCATGGAAGAAGCTCGTGTCTTCTCGCCCGAAGGGATTTGAGAGTTCGGGCAGCATCACCACGTAATCCGCCATGACGCCGAAATAGCGCATTATCGCGTCGACCGGTCCTGTCGCGATGATCACGAACAAGAACAACGCCACCGCCATCAGCATGTTGATCTCGGAGAGCCGCTTCACGCCGGCGTCCATGCCAAGCAGCACCGAGCAGAGCGCGATCAGAGTGATGCCGATGATGATCATGACGACGACGGTGTTGCTCGGCTCGATGCCAGCGACTTCGTTGAGGCCCGCGGCCACTTGCTGCGCGCCGAGCCCAAGCGAGGTCGTGAGACCGAACAGCGTCGCGAACACGGCCAGCGTGTCGATCGCATGCCCTGGCCAGCCCCAGACCCGCTCTCCCAGAATGGGATAGAACGCCGAGCGCAGCGTCAGTGGCAGCTTCAGATTGTAACAGAAGATCGCGAGGCTGAGGCCAACGACGGCGTAGACGGCCCAGGCCTCGAGGCCCCAATGGTGAATGGTGCCGACGATGCCGATATACTCATTCGTCTCGAGGTCTACGCCGAGCGGGCGGGCGCCGCCATTCTCTGCGAAGTTATAATAGACCGGTTCGAGAACGCCGAAGAACATCAGCCCGATGCCGATGCCGGCGGCGAACATCATCGCGATCCAGCCGGGATAAGTGTAATCCGGCTTCGCATCCTTGCCGCCGATGCGAACCGAACCCACCGGCAGAACAATCAACGCCAGACAGAACACGGTGATGACGTTCACAGAGAGGACCAGGAACCAATCAAAGGTGCTGGTCAGCCACGGGCGCAACCATCCAAAAAATTCGGCAGAGGCCTCTTGATTGGCCAGGGCGATGAGCACAAATCCAAAAATGATAATACTAGAAATGGCAAAGACTGGATTGTGGATATCCAACCCAAACGGTCGGATGTTGTCTTGGCCCATCTGGTAATCCGTGGAGTAATTTTTTCCAGGACTACCAGTTTCTGCGGGCGCATCTGACGTCGCCATCGCGTTCAACCTCCTAAGCGCTGTTGTATTGTGACAGAATCATGAGCGTCTTCGCTTCGGACGCGTCTGTCAAAGGGAGACTGCGCTCCACGGCCAGGAATGTCTTTAAGCTACTGGCTGTTACGCATTTGATCGCGCTCAAGGACAGGCTTAGCGCGCTGCGCGAGGTTTGTTTCTCAAACGGCGTCAAGGTGCATAACAATGTTCAAAAAAATTATGGTCCCAGTCGATCTCGGACATGCTGATCAGATGGAGAAGGCCCTCGCAGTCGCTGCCGATTTGGCCGCGCGACATGGCGCTGGAGCGGTGCTCGTCGGCGTGACGCAGTCCGCGCCGACGGATATCGCCGCCTCGCCCGAAGCCTTCGCCGCCAAGCTCGCCGAGTATGCGGCGGAATGCTCAGAAAGGCTCGGCGCCGCCTTCGCGGCGCATAGCGAGGTGAGCCACGATATTCGGATCGATCTCGACGCGGCGCTTGAGCGCGCGGCGGACGCGATCGGCGCGGATCTCATCGTGATGGCGAGCCACAAGCCGGGCCTGGCGGAGCACATCTTCGCCTCGAACGCCGGGCATCTGGCCGCGCATTCCTCGCGATCAGTGGTGATCGTGCGGTAGGCCGCGCTCAAACGCGGCGCGCCGCGCGCTCTAAAGCGTCGATATCGCCGCCGGCGATCTCCGCCTCGCAGCGCTGGATTTGTTCGATCGGCCAGCGCCACCAGGCGAGGGCTTTGAGCCGCGCGACGCTGTTGGCGTCGAAGCGCATCTTCACGACGCGCGCCGGATTGCCCGCGAGCACGGCGTAATCCGGCGCGCGTCCGCCCACAACAGCGCCAGCGCCGATGATGACGCCGTCTCCTAGAACCGCGCCGGGCAGTATCGTCGCGCCTTGACCGATCCACACATCGTCGCCGATCACCGTATCCGGCCCGCTCTCGGGAAGCGACGGCCGGCCCGTCATCGGCCCATCGTCAAAGATGGCGAAAGGATAAGTCGAGACGCCATCGCGGCGGTGATTGGCGGAAGCGGTGATGAACACGGCGCCATGCGCGATTTGACAGAACCGTCCGATCACAAGTCGCTCCGGCGACCACGCGAACAAATGCGGCGCGAGGCGCGCGGCCCAATCCGCCGGTGGATCAAAGCTGCTGGCGTAGGAATACGCGCCGATATCCCAGCGCGGATGCTCGATCGCGGCGCTGAGAAAAACGGTTCCCGGATGCGCGGATCCATCCGCCAGCCGCAGCGGAAACCGCGTATCAGCCGAGGCGAAGCGATGCGTCATCAGGACTGCGTTATCGGGGATGCGTCATCTGAAATGCATCATCGGCCGGCGCCGCGTCTTCGACGCATGTGGCGCGACCCGTCAGAGGCGGCGGAGGCTTTGAACCACCGCCGCGCGTCCGATCAGCTGGCCGAGAGCGCGACCTGGCGCACATCATCGCCGACATACGTCTCATACTGAGCGAAATTCTTCACGAACATATCGACCAGCTTTTTGGCCTGAGCGTCATACGCCGCCGGATCGGCCCAGGTGCCGCGCGGGTTCAAGAGACCGCCATCGACGCCAGGGCAGGCCACCGGCACTTCGAAGCCGAAATGCGGATCGCGGCGGAACTCGACGGATTTCAGCGAGCCGTCCAACGCCGCGGTCAACAGCGCGCGCGTGGCAGCGATCGGCATCCGCTTGCCGACGCCGTAAGCGCCGCCGGTCCAGCCTGTGGAGACGAGCCAGCACTCCGCGCCATGCTTGGCGATCTTATCGCGGAGCAGCGCGCCATAGACCTCAGGGCGCCGCGGCATGAACGGCGCGCCGAAGCAAGTGGAGAAGGTCGGCTCAGGCTCAGTCACGCCTTTCTCGGTGCCGGCGACTTTGGCGGTGAAGCCGGAAAGGAAATGGTACATCGCCTGAGCCGGCGTCAGACGCGCGATCGGTGGCAACACGCCGAAACTGTCGCAGGTCAGCATGAAGATGTTCTTCGGCACGCCGCCCATGCCATTGTCGCTGGCGTTGGGAATGTAGTTCAGCGGATACGCCACGCGCGTATTTTCGGTGTACCGATTATCATCGAAATCAAGCGTGCGCGTCTCAAGATCGAGCGGAACATTTTCGACCACCGAGCCGAACATCGACGTCGTCGCGTAAATCTCTGGCTCACTCTCTTCCGAGAGCCTGATGGTTTTCGCGTAGCAGCCGCCTTCGAAATTGAAGACGCCGCGGTCGGTCCAACCATGTTCGTCATCGCCGATCAGCGTGCGCTTGGCGTCGGCGGACAGCGTCGTCTTGCCGGTGCCGGAGAGACCGAAGAAGACCGCCGCCTGATCTGCATCGCCATTGGCGTGGTTCGCCGAGCAGTGCATCGGCATCACGCCTTTGGCCGGCAGCAAATAATTGAGCAGCGTAAAGACCGACTTCTTATTCTCGCCAGCATAAGAGGTGCCGCCGATCAGCACGAGCTTCTGCTCGAAGGAGATCGCGATCACCGTCTCGCTGCGGCAGCCATGGCGCTCAGGATCGGCGAGAAAGCTCGGGCAGTTCAGAATGGTGAACTCCGGCGCGAAGGCCGGCAGCTCGTCACGCGACGGACGGCGCAACAGATGGCGGATGAAAAGCCCGTGCCAGGCGAGCTCCGTCACCACGCGCACATTCAATCGATATGCTGGATCCGCGCCGCCGAAGAGATCCTGAACGAAATACTCGCGCCCGCCCATGTGGCTGAGCATATCCGCCTTCAGAACCTCAAAATGCTGAGGCGTCATCGGGCGGTTCGCCTCCCACCATATGGCGTCCTCAACCGACGCCTCGCGGACGACATGCTTGTCTTTCGGCGAGCGGCCGGTGTGTTGGCCCGTGCGCACCACCAGCGCGCCGCCCGGCGCCAACTGGCCTTCCTTGCGCTCGATAGACGCCTGAACCAGCGCGGCTTCTTCGAGGTTGTAATGAACCGCCGAGACGCCTTCCGCGCCCAAAGCCTCGATCGGGTGTGACGGGTTGAAAAGGCCTGTGTGACGCACGGGTTTAACCTCCGGACCGGTGGCGGATCGCGACTGGGTTTTCGCAGGGTCGCGAGAAACAATTGGCTCCGCCGCGTCGCCAGCAAGCATCATGCCCGCTCAGACGTCCCCCACGCCCTTCACCTTCGCTGATATCAACCGTCGCGCAACCGTCAACCGACCTTGAGCCCGAACAACCCATGCGCGACAATAATGCTGCACTGCAGCAATTCAGAACCGTTTGAATCGCGGCCAAACGCGCGTCTATGGTGGGATCAACCGGGCCTAGAGCGCCTGTTGCGGCGCCGCAATGGCGCCAATGGGCGCAGCACGCATGATGAACACGCGCGATTCGCGGCCGAGCGCGCGACAGTTGGGGGGCTGAAACCGATGCCGACGATCGCCTTGGTCGATGACGACCGGAATATTCTGACCTCGGTGACCATGGCGCTTGAGGCGGAAGGGTTCGAGGTGCGCACCTATTCCGACGGCGCGGCGGCGCTCGCCGCGCTCAGCCAGACGCCGCCGGATCTCGCCGTGCTCGACATCAAGATGCCGCGCATGGACGGGATGGAGCTGCTGCGCCGCATTCGTCAGAAATCCGATTTGCCGGTGATTTTCCTCACCTCGAAGGACGAGGAGATCGACGAAGTGCTCGGCCTGCGCATGGGCGCGGACGATTACATGCGCAAGCCGTTCTCGCAGCGCTTGCTGATCGAGCGGATCCGGGCCGTGCTTCGCCGCCGCGAGGCGCTGGACGGCACAGCGGAGCGCGCCGAGAAAGACAAGCAGATGCAGCGCGGCCAGTTGATGATGGATCCGCTTCGCCACGCCTGCACCTGGAAAGGTGAAGCGGTCACGCTGACCGTGACCGAATTCCTGATCTTGCAAGCGCTGGCGCAGCGCCCCGGCTTTGTGAAAAGCCGCGATCACCTGATGGACGCGGCGTATGATGATCAGATCTATGTCGACGACCGTACGATCGACAGCCACATCAAGCGGATCCGGAAGAAATTTCGGATCGTCGACGGCGAGTTCGACGCTATTGAGACGCTCTACGGCGTCGGCTATCGCTATAAGGAAGCGTAAGCGCGCCGCCTGAGCTTCGGGCCGGCCGCGCTTAGAGAGATCAGGCGTCTCGGTGCTCGAGCGTCTCGCGGAAGACGGGCGATGCGCGTGGCCGACGATTTCCCTAACCAATCCGCGCCAGGCGCAGGATCGAAGAGCGCCGCGGCCACTCTGCCGTCCTCGGCCGCGCGCCAGAGCGGGCGCGCGGGCGCGCTCTCCGCGGGCCTCCGCGCGTCGTTGCGCGCCCCTGCGTTGAAGTCGCTCCGTCAACGCGCCGCCTCTCTTCGGCCGGCGGTGTTGTTGCGGCTGATCGGGCGCGAGGCCGGCGCGAGCAGCGCGGAGGCGGAGCCGGCGGCGTCGCACCGCTCTTACTGGTCGTGGCGCGATCCCTTCGGGTTCTCGACGATCGCCGGCCGGATCATCGCCCTCAACGTCGTGGCGCTCGGCGTGCTTGTGGCGGGCGTGCTCTATCTCAGCCAGTTTCGCGAAGGACTGATCGACCAAAAGATCTCCTCGCTGCGCACCGAGGCCGATCTGATCGCCATCACCATCGCCGAAGCGGCGGGCGATCCCAGCGGGCCGGGCTATGACCGGATCCTCGCCAATGAGGTTCTGCGCCGCCTGTCGCTGCCGACCGGTCTGCGCGCGCAGATCTACGACCGCAGCGGCCGCCTCACCGGCGACACGCGCAGCCTCTTCGCCGGTCAAATCCCCGTCGAGGTGCACGCGATCAAGGATCCAGGGGTGGCCGACGGCGCGCTCGCCCGGATCGAGGATCTCTATAACCGCGCCGTGCGTCTCTTCAGCCCGCCGCCCGAGATCTATCAAGAGACGCCGCCCGCCGGCATCTCTCGCGATATGGAGGTGTATGAGGCGCTCCAAGGCCGCACCGTAGGCGCGCAGCGGGTGAACAGCGAGGAGGAGCTGATCCTCTCGGTGGCGACGCCGGTGAAGCATGTGCGCCATGTGATGGGCGCGTTGGTGCTCTCGACCCAAGGCGGCGATATCGACGACATCGTCAGCCAGGAGCGGGTCGCGATCCTACAGGTGTTTCTCGTCGCCTTCGCGGTGACGGTCGCGCTTTCCATCGTGCTGGCGCGCACAGTCGCCTGGCCGATCCGCCAATTAGCGCTCGCCGCGGAGCAAGGCGGCGCGGCGGAGGCCGAGCCGCTCAATCCCGAGCGCATCGCCATTCCCGATCTCAGCGCGCGGCGCGACGAGATCGGTCATCTCTCCAGCGCGCTGCGGCGCATGACCTCGGCGCTCTACAGCCGGATCGACGCGATCGAGAGCTTCGCGGCCGATGTGAGCCATGAGATCAAGAACCCGCTAACGTCGCTGCGCTCCGCTGTCGAAACGCTGCGCGGCGCGCGCAGCGCGTCTCAGCGCGAAGATTTGCTGCGCGTCATCGAGCATGACGTGCGGCGGCTCGATCGGCTGGTGACCGACATCTCCAACGCCTCTCGCCTCGACGCCGAGCTTGTGCGCGAACAGCGCGAGAGCTTTGATCTGGCGCGCATGCTCGGCCTCGTCGCCGAAGCGACGGCCTGTCAGGCGGAGCCGCGCGGCGTGACGGTGGAGCGCGTCGGGCTCGAGGCGCCGCAAACGATCCGCGGGCTCGAGCCGCGGCTGGCGCAAGTGTTCCATAACCTGATCGACAACGCCCTCTCCTTCAGCCCCGACGGCTCGGAGATCGAAGTCGCGCTGAAGCCGAAACCGATCGATCAGCGCCCAGGCCTTATGATCACCGTGACCGATGAAGGACCAGGCGTGCCGCCGGCCAATTTGGAGTCGATCTTTCAGCGGTTCTATTCCGAACGCCCTGAAGGCGAGGAGTTCGGCCGCCATTCCGGCCTCGGCCTCAGCATCTGCCGCCAAATCGTCGAAGCGCATGGCGGCCGCGTCTGGGCCGAGAACCGCATCGACCGAAGCGGCGCGCGCTTCCATGTCCACCTCCCGCGCTGAACGCGCCGCCGCGGGCGGCGCGGCGGCGGCGGCTCCGGCGCAAGAGGAGGAGGATGAGCGCGAGCGGATCATCCACGCCAGCTGCGTCGCGTTTCAAAGCCGGGAGGACGGCGTCTGCGCAGGCGTCCTGATCCGCGGGCCTGCGGGCGCAGGAAAATCGAGCTTTGCGCTGATGCTGATGGGCTTCGGCGCCGCGCTGGTCGCGGATGACTGCGTCCGCCTCAGCCGCGGCGGCGACGGCCGCCTCTGGGCGACGGCGCCGGACGAGCCGGCCCTTAGCGGTTTGATCGAAGCGCGCGGCGTCGGCGTGATCCGCGTCGCGCCGACGACCGCCGCCGCTCTGGCTTGGGTCGTGGACCTGGCCTCAGCGGCGTCGCTCGAACGCCTACCGGCGCTGCGATGCGAGAGGATGCTCGGCGCGACGCTGCCGCGGCTGAGCGCGCCGCCAAGCGCGGCCGCGGCCGCGGCGGTGGCGTGCCTGGCGCGCGGCGGGACGCTCCTCGATCCGGACGCGGCGCTGCGCTGAGGCGCCGCGATGCGGCGTCAGCCCCGCGCATCGCGTTTTCTTGACCCGCCGCACCTGCGTGACGCCGGACAGCGCGGCGCAATTTTGCTATCGCTCATTCGCCAGCGAGAGGCGCATGCGTCGCGCCGCTTTTCGAGGAGAGACGATGCCGTCCGACGTCGCGCGAGACGAGGAGACAGACACGGGGCGAAAGGGGGAAGGCGGAAGAGAGACGAGCGGCGAGGAACGCGCGCCGCCGCCTGATTGGCGCTCCCATTTGGTGATCGTCACCGGCCGCTCCGGCGCCGGGCGCACAACCGCGATGGCGGTGCTCGAGGATCTCGGCTTCGACCGCGTCGACGGCGCGCCGCTGAAGCTGATCCCCTCGATCCTGCGCGAATTGATCGTCGCCGAACGAGGCCGCGTCGCCATCGGCGTCGACGCGCGCACCGCCGGCTTCTCGAACGAAGGCTTCGCCGCGCTGAAACGGGACCTCGCCGCTCTGGATGTGGCGCGCGTGACGGCGCTGTTTCTCGACGGCTCCGACGAGGCGCTGCGCCGGCGCTACACCGAGACGCGGCGGCGCCATCCGCTGGCGCCCCATGGCGCTATGGAGGAAGGGATCGCGCTCGACCGCGCGCTAACCGCGCCGATCAAAGAGCAGGCGGATTTGGTGATCGACACCACCACGCTGACGCCGAACGAGCTGCGCCGCACCATCGTCGACCGCGTCGCGCCGGCGAGCCTGCTCGGCATGACGATCGAGATCGTCTCCTTCGCCTACCGCAACGGCTTGCCGCCGGAGGCGGATCTGGTTTTCGATTGCCGCTTCCTGCGAAACCCGCACTATGATCCGGCGTTGAGGCCGCGGGATGGGCGCGACCCGGACGTCGCCGCCTATGTGAAGGAGGATCCTCTGTTCCAGCCGTTTTTCGACCAGGTGCTGGCGCATCTGACGTTGCTGAAGCCTGCTTATGAGGCGTCCGGAAAAAGCTATCTGACCATCGCTTTCGGCTGCACCGGCGGAAAGCACCGCTCGGTCGCCTTGGCCGAGGCGATGGGCGCGGCGATGCAGGATCGGCGGAGCGCCGTGCGCGTGCGGCATCGCGAGCGCGAGCGCGCAGAGGCGGAGACGCTCCACGCCGCGACGGATGCGACCGGCGCGGCGCTGACGCCGCCCGCCGCGGCGACGCGCGCGGACGGTTCGGCGCCAGGGGAGAGCCGATGATCGGTCTCGTCATCGTGGCGCATGGCGGCTTCGCGCAGGAGCTGCTCAACGCGGCGGAGCATGTGGTGGGCCCGCTGCCGGGCGCGGCGGCCATCGGGCTTGGTCCGAAGGATGATATGGCCAAGCGCCGCGCCGAAGTGGAGCGCGCCGTGGCCGAGGTGAATGACGGCGACGGCGTTGTGATCTTGACGGATCTCTTCGGCGGCTCGCCCTCGAACCTCGCCATCGCGACGATGGGCTCCATGGAGGGCGTCGATGTGGTGACGGGCGCAAATCTGCCGATGATGATGAAGCTCGCGAAGACGCGCACGGGCGCGCGGCGCGACGCCGTCGCCGCGGCGGTGGAGGCGGGCCGGCGCTACATCCTCGACGCGCGGGAGCTGCTTGAAGACAATGAAGGCGCGCGGTGACGCGCTTATCGGACGAAGACGAGCCGCGGCGGCACGCCGCGGCGGCGGATGAGGGCCGCATTGTCGCGGATCTCGAGATTGTGAACGATAAAGGCCTGCATGCGCGCGCTTCAGCGCAATTCGCCGCGGTGGCGGAGCGCTATCAGTCGAAGATCTGCGTCAGCAAGGACGCGCTCACCGTCAACGGCGCTTCGCTGATGGGCTTGTTGATGCTGGTCGCCTCGAAAGGCTCGGTGATCCGCGTCTCCGCGACAGGAGCCGACGCCGGAGCGGCGATCGAGGCGCTGCGCAGCCTTGTCGCCTCGCGCTTCGGCGAGGCCGCGTGACCAAAACCGAGATGGTGGCCCAAAACAGCGCCCGAAGATCCCAGTAACGGCGGCGGCGCGCCATTTTGGCGGACCTCACAAGGCGAGCGACGCCATCGCTGAACGCTCGCGCCGTCGCCAGTCAAAGCGCGCCGTTATTCTTCCGCGGCGCTCTTCGCCAGCGCATCGACTTTGCGCTGCATCTCAAAAAGCTGACGCCGCAATTGCTCGAGTTCGGCTTCATTGTCAGCGCCGCCGGCGCGTTCCGCTCCGCCCATCTGGCCCTCAGCCCACGCCGCGGCGTCGGCGGCGCCCGCATCGCCGCCGGCTTTATCGCCAAAGGTCGCGAACATCGTCATGGCGTTGCGGAACATCTCCATATTCGCACGCGCCATCGCATCGAATTGCGCGAAGCCAGGGTTCTTCCCAAAGGAGCGCTCCATCTGGGTCCGGAAGCTTTCTTGATTGCGTTCAAAGGCTTGCATCGTCGCTTCGAGATAACTCGGAACGTAGCCTTGAAGCGCGTGGCCATAGAGGCGAATGAGCTGGCGCAAAAAACTGGTGGGAAGCAGAGGATCCCGGCCGCGCGACTCTTCTTCGAAGATGATCTGCGTCAGCACCGATCGGGTGATGTCCTCGCCCGTTTTGGCGTCGAGAACCACGAAATCCACACCGTCGCGCGCCATCGCAGCCAAATTATCCAACGTCACATACGAACTTGTCGCAGTGTTGTAGAGCCGGCGATTGGCGTATTTCTTAACCGTGACAGGGCGCGCAGTCCGGCCGTCAGTCGCCTTCTCGTCGTTCAAGGCGTGGCTCTCATCTTTCATCTGAGCATCCTACTTCGCTCGCGATCAGTTTCGGTTCGCTTCACCAAACAAGGCTCGGCGCCACTGATCGCCGTTCACGGCCGCAGCGCTTGAAACGAAGGCTTGGCGGCCCCGGAATTTGGACAATGCGGTGCGTTCACATCGCCTGAGGCCGCCTTCGGAAACTCTCACATCTTGAAACAGGCGGCGCAATTGTTTTCTGGTACTTCGCCGGACCGGGAGAG
Organism: Pseudomonadota bacterium; assembly: GCA_038530925.1. Taxonomy (GTDB): domain Bacteria; phylum Pseudomonadota; class Alphaproteobacteria; order Rhodobacterales; family Rhodobacteraceae; genus JALEGB01. Next base: position 4,270 of record JBCBCG010000014.1, on the reverse strand, counting down.
CGAAATGGGGCGAAAACATGTAGCCGAGCAGGGCGGCGCGGCCGGGCGGGCCGCCGCGCCGCAAGATGACGCTGAGCGCGGCGAGACGGAGGATCTCGCCCGGTTGGCGCGCGCCTATTGGCGGCTCTGGCGGCGAAATTGGCGCCCGCCCTTTCCCGAAGACGACGCCCCGTGCGCCGCGCGCGAGAAACCCGGCGCGTCATGAGTGCGCCTCGAAAAAAAGCGGCGCGCGGCGGGACTGCGCCGGCGGAGCGGCGCGGCGCGCCGCGGCCCCTTGCGGCGCATGTGGCCGCCGCGGCCTCCGATCTCCAGCACGGCGTGGCGCTCGCGGTGGCGGCGGCGGATGAACGCTTTCCTTGGCGCCCCTCCCTCCGCCCTTTGGCCGAAGAAATCGCCCAAGGCTTCGCCGCGCACGACCCGAGCGCCGTGCGCGCCGCCGTCGCCGAGACGGCGCTGAGCGACGCGCTATCCGCGCTCGACGGCATGGCCGCCTACCAAGCCGCGCCGCCGCTGCGACGCCCCGCCGAGCCGCCCGCCGTCTGGCGCGCCGGCGCGGCGCGGCTGCTCGATTACGGCGGCGAAACCGAAGACGCGCCCGCGCTCTTGGTGCTGCCTTCGCTCGTGAACGGGCCCTGGATCCTCGATATCTCTCGCGCGCGTTCCTTCTTGCGCGGGCTGCGCCGCCGCGGGCTGCGGCCGCTCCTGTTGGATTGGGGCGATCCCAGCCGGGAGGAGCGAAACTTCGATCTCGGCGCCTATGTGGAGCGCCGCGCCGCGCCGGCGCTCGAGCGCGCGGCCGCGCTCACCGGCCAGCCCCGCATCGGGCTCCTCGGCCATTGCATGAGCGGCGCGCTCGCCGCGGCGACCGCCGCGCGCCGGCCCGAACGCGTGGAGCGCTTCGCCCTGATGGCCGCGCCGTGGCGCTTCGCGCCGCTCCGGCCGCCCGAAGGCGCGCAGCCGCGCCGGCGCGAGCTGCAGCAGTTGATCGAAGCCTGCGGCGCGGTCTTTGGCGGCGTGCCGTCCGATATCCTCAACACGCTGTTCTTCCTGCGCGATCCCTTGCAAGCGACGCGTAAATTCCCGCAATTCGCCAAGAAAGGCCGCAACAGCGACGTCGGCCGGCGCTTCGTCGCCATCGAGGATTGGCTCGGCCATGGCCCGCGGCTCGCGGCGCCGGCGGCGAAGACCCTGTTCCTCGATTGGGGCCTCGACGACGCGCTTTATCACGGCCGATGGATCGCCGAGGGCGCGCTGTTTCAGCCGCGCGCCGCCGCGGCGCCGGCGCTGGTGATCGCCTCGGCCAGCGACACCGTCGCGCCCTATGACAGCGTCGCCGCCGCCGCGGACGCGCTTCCGAACGCCCGGCTTCTGAAGCCGGGCGGCGGCCATGTCGGCATGCTGGTCGGACGCGGCGCCGAGGCCGCGCTGTGGGATCCGGTCGCCGCCTTCTTCCGAGACTGATCCGCGGTCTTGCACGCTCGATCTAAGCGGAGGCCGCCTTGCGCAGGCTCGCCAAAGTGAGGCCGTAGATGCAGAGAACGACGATCACGAGCGCCGCGATCTGATAAGGCTCGATCGTCTCGCCGAGCAGCAGCGCCGCCAGCGCCATGGTCAACGCGGGCCACGGCGTCGTGATCGAACTCGCCAGCGACACGTCGATATGGCGCACCGCGTAAAACCACACGACGAGTTCAAGGTAATAGACCAGCCCCATCAACGCGGCGATGGGATGCAGCACCGCGCTCGGAAGCGCCGCCAAAGCCGCCGGCGCCGTCGCCGCCATCACCGCGAGCAGAAACAGGCTTGAGAGCGTCACGCGAAAGAACGTCACCTCCACCGGCGTGATCGGCGTCTCGCTCAGCTCCACCTTGATCAACACATGCGCGACGCTCCACAACAGCGGCACCGCGAGCGCTAACAGGAACGACGCCGAGAGGCCGGAGAGCCGGAAGGTTCCGCCCGTCCCGAGATAGTAGAGCGCGCCGAGCAGGATCAGCGTCAGCGACAGCTCCAGCGCGGACTTGCGTCGGCCGAGAAAGACGCTCTCCCAAAGGATGGCGAACAACGGATAGGCCTGGAGCGCGATGGCCGCGTTGGCGGGGCCGACCGTTCCCACCGCGACAACGTAGAGATAGGTTGAAAGGCCGAACAGCGCGCCTGTCAGAAGGGCGATCAGCGCGATCCGACGCCGCATCGCCTGCGGAACGCGCGCGCGGCTCGGCCGCCGACGCCGCTCCAACGCATAAACCGGCGCGGCGAACGCGGTTTGCCACAGCGACAGCGCGATTGCGAAGGAGAGCGCCGTCATCTCCGCCGGGCGGCTGCTCACGATGATCGGCATGACGCCGAGCAGCAGCAGGCAGAGGAGCGAGAGCGCGACGCCGATTTTCACGGATGGCGCGCCCGCGGCGGGGCTGTGCGATCGGCTCTCACTGTCAGACATGGCGCGTCTCCCATTTGGACCAGCGGGACGACACGCTCCTGCAAGGGCGCAGCCTTTGGACGCAAAGGGAACATTGTATCCGGCGCCATTTCGCTCGGCGCGAGCGGCGGGATGCGGCTAGCGTGAGATCAGAGCAGACGGCCGAGCGTTTCGCGCCACCAAGGATCGGCGGCGAGCGCTCGGCGCAGCGGCGTGTCCGTCTCGCGCGGCGCGCGCTCGATGTAGAGCGCCGCCGCGCGCAAGGCGTCGTCGTCCAGCGCCTGCAGATGGCGGCGCGCCGCCTCGATGCTGAACGGCGCGCCCGCCCGCTCGGCGAAACTGCTGGAGAGCGCGGTCCAGACGACGCCGGCGCAGTCATGCGCGCGGGCCCAATCGGCGATCGCGCTCCGCGTCGCCGCATCGCCCGGCGCCCAGCAGCCGATCGCAGAGAGCGGCGCGCGCTCGCGCCGCGCCAGATCCGCCGCCGCCTCGTCCACAGCGCGTCTTACGCTGATCGCCACCGCGGTGACGCAGGGTGCGCCAGCCTCCGGATCGATCACCAGCGTCAAAGCGCCCGGCCGCTTGCGGGAGATCCGGCTGAACTCGAGCGGCAGAACCGGACCGGCGCCGCAAGCCCAGAGGCCGGCCTGCTCCGCGCTCGGAGCCGCGCGCGCGCCGCCGGTCCACCCCGGCTCAAGCGCCGCGTCAAACCCGTCCGAATCCCAGATCAGCGAGCCCCAGCCCAACACCGCGATCCGCCCGCGCAAAGAAGCGCGCTCAACCGCGCTAAGGGGCGTCATTCAAAATCCGACGCCGCGCGCGCCGCCAGCGCCGCGCTGCGCGCCTCGAACCCTTTGCGGACCGCGCGACCGAGCACGTATCGCCCGATCAGCAAGTAGATGATGATCACCGCCAGGGTCACGCCCCCGGCGATCAGCAACAGCGCGATTGAGGCTGATTTAAAGACCTGCGCCGCAACGTCGCGAACGCCTTGGTCGAAGTGATAGAACGCGATGATCGCGATGATGCTGGTGAGCAGCGTTAGAAGGATCGTCGCCAGCACCATCCGAAAGAGCAACGCGGCCTCAGGCGCGGCCGTCAGCCGCCGGCCATAACCGCCGCCCGCGACATGGAGACCGCCGAGAAAAGCGATCAGCCCGCCATCCGGCGGCAACGTCGCCTCGAAAAGCGCGAACAGAGCCTCATCGGCCAGCGTCAGCGCGAGCGTAATCAACAAAAAGACGCCGTAGAACGTCAAATAGAACCGAAACAGCATCGCGAGGCCCTCTTCCGCGCGCCTTGCGCCGGCCGCGGTCTCGGCCCCGTCCTGGCCGCGCGTTGTGAGCGGAGCGCCTCGCTCAGCGTCTCGACCGCCGCTGCGGCGCTCATTCGAAATCCTCGGCGGTGAAGCGATGCAGCCGTGAGGAGACGCGCTGCACGCCCTGAGCGCCGAAAAACGCCTCGCCCAGCGGAACGGCGCCGATCGAGGCTTTCTCGGCGATCAGGGAGGCCGGCGCGATGGCGGCCTCGCTCAGCTGGTAGTCGCGCTCGAACAGGATCACGACGACGCTCTCCGCCTCGCCCAAACCGTTCCTGGGCAGCAGAGGCGTCTCCTCAAGCCCCGCCATGCGCACGCCGAAGACGCGCACCAACCGCCCTTGCGCGTCGCGCATCAGGCCGCGTTCGGTCTCCGGCGTCAGCGCGAAGGCCTCCTTCGCCAGCGTCTCAGCGTAATCCTGCGGCGGGTTCCAGCCCTCAGGCGTCAGCCCGCGCCGCGTCAGGATCTCACCGACATCGGTGTAAAGCTCCAGCAGCGCCGCGCTCGGCAACGCGTCGAACTCCACGCCG
>JBCBCG010000013.1:0-34431 GCA_038530925.1 Pseudomonadota bacterium | reverse complement strand
AATTTGGAGCGGCGGCGCGTGCCGCCCGCGCCCGCGCCGCAGGCGTCGAGCGCCTCATGCATCGCGCTCAGAACCTTCGGATGCTGGCCCATGCCGAGATAATCATTCGAGCACCAAACCGTCACATCCTGCGCCGCGCCGCCCTCGCGCCGAACCGCCTGCGGAAACGCCCCGCGCCGCCGCTCCAAATTGGCGAACACCCGGTAATTGCCCTCAGCCTTCAACGCCTCGAGCTGAGCCGAGAACAAAGCGTCATAATCCATGGGTCATCTCCCTGCGCGTGTCTGAGCGCGATCCCGGCGATGGCGGCGAGCCGCGCCATTGATCGCTGTTATTGTTGAGGGTCTCAAAGAGGCTCTGCGGCGCGGCGGCGCGCTCTCGCGCGGGCGCCGAAGCCGCGGACGCCGCCCTTTCAGAGGCGGTCAGGTCAGGCGAGAGCCAGCTCCAAAGCTTCGCGTCGGCCACGGGCAGGATCATCGCCCAATGCTCGACCAGCGCCAGCGCGGTCAAGGCGGCGAGCAGCGCGTAGCCGGCCGCCATCGGCGCCTCAGGCGCGGCGCCGGCGATTTGGTGCAGCCAATACGCCGTCGCCAGCGTCAGCGCCGTCACAGAGAGGGGAAAGAGCGGGTTCATCGGCGCGCTGCGGAAATGGCTCGGCAGATGGCGCATCGGTTGCGGCAGGAACGCCTCGTTCACCTGACGCACGCCAAGATAAAGGTTCAGCTTGGCGCTGATGCGCGCGGCGAAGAGAAGTCCGAAGGTCCAAACCCCGACGCCGTTCGGCGCGCCGGCGCCCAGCGCCGCCACCGCGATCATGGTCGCGATCAGCGCCATCTCGGAATAAGCGATGGTGCCCCATGCGCGGAGGAACCGCTCCCACTCCGGCGCGCCCGGCGGGCAAGGCCGCCGGTTCGGGCCCGTCAGCACGCCGCAGAGAAAGGCGAGTTCGAACCAGCCCCAGATCAGCAAGGCGGAGAGGAACGCGCCATAAATCGAGGCGAGATCGGTGGCGCCCATGGTCTCGACGAAGCCGAACCAGCCGAGCGCAAGCAGCGGCAAGGTGAAGAGCGTCATGCGCAGATGCGCGCTCTCGGCGTTCCGGCGGCGATCGGCGCGCGCCACCACGACAAGGATCAACCCGGTGGAGAACCACCAGGCGAAGAGCGCGAACAGCGCCGCGATCCAAGGGTTTTGCGCCATCTCGCTCACGCCGTGCGCTCCAGAGTTATCAGGGCTCCGCCCGTCATGTCCGCGCGCCGCGCTTTAGTAGGCCGGCTCGAGCCGCGGGCTCTCCGGCGGCGTGTTCGGCTTCACGGGAATGAGATAGAGGCCGGCGAAGGCGGTCGCCGCGCGCAGGCCCGCCCAGTTCTTGGCGAGAAAGCCCAGCGCGCCGCCGCGCGCCGCCGCGCGCTCTTGATCCGCAAAGGCGCGGCGCAGGCGCTTCAGGCCCCGCTCCCAGGCTGGATGGTCGAGATCGATCTCAATCGGGAAGATCTGGCGCGAGATCTCCGAGGTGGTGCGCAGCACCTTGCGATCATATTCTTCAATGTCGACGCCGAGCGCCTCATGGAAGGCCGGGCGCGCGTGATCGCGCACGCACATTGTGGCGAACACGGCGACCAGGAAGAAGCGGATCCAGAGCTTGTTCCAACCCGTTACAAGATGCGGATTGGCCTTCATCAACAGCGCGAAGGCCTCGCCATGGCGGAACTCGTCATTGCACCATTGCTCGAACCATTTGAAGATCGGATGGAAGCGCTTGTCCGGATTTTTTTCTAGATGCCGGAAAATCGTAATGTAGCGCGCATAGCCGATTTTCTCGGAAAGATACGTCGCGTAATAGATGAATTTCGGCTTGAAGTAGGTGTATTTCTTGGTCTTCGTCAAAAAACCGAGATTCACCGCGATGCCGGCTTCGCGCAGCGCATCGTTAATGAAGCCCGCATGCCGTGCTTCATCGCGCGACATCAGCGCGAAAAGCTCGCAAATATCCTGATTGCTGCCGCGGCGCTTCATTTCCTTGTAGAGCACGCAGCCCGAGAACTCGGCCGTCAGCGAACTCACCAGAAAATCGATGAACTCCTTGCGCAGCTCCGGCTCCATGCCGTCCCAGTCGATCTGATCCCAATCGGCCGTTTTCTTGAAATGGCCTTTGTTCGGATCCGAGCGCATCTCCGCGATCAGCGCGTCCCACTCGTCGCGCACGGCGCTGACGTCGAGGCGGTCCATCTCCTCGAAATCGGTGGTGTAGAAGCGCGGGTTCAGGAGCGTCGTCTCCTGCGCCATCGCGGTGGTCTCGTTCAGCTCCGGCGCGGCTTTGCGCGGGGGCCGGGGCGCCTCGTCGAACGCGCCGACGGCGGCGGATGCGGTGTCTTGCGGGCTCATAGGCGCGCCTCCTCGGAGAATGAGAACTCGCAGAGCTCCATGAATTCGATGTCGCCGGTCAGCTTGGTCCAGAGCCGCTCGAGAACGCCGGCGCGCGTGATCGTCGCCATGCGCTTCTCGACCACGACGTCGCCGTAAGCGGCCATCACCGGCGCGCCATGGACCAGCACCTCGTCGCCAGGATGAACGACGGCGCCGTTCTCGAAGCGCAGATGGGCGTGGAGGCTCTCGAATTTATGCGAGACCTCGACCGTGCAGGGCGCGGTCTCGCGCCGGCGGGAGAGGAGATCGAACAGCGAAGTTTGCGTCATCGGTTTGCGCTCACAATGTCTCGCCGGACGAGCCGGAGGGTTGAGGCGAGGCCGCGGCGCCAGGGGCGGGCAGCAGCCGGGCGAAAGCGGCGAAATTATCGCGGCCGAAGCCGATCAGCTCCGCGCGCCAGCCGGTGGCGTCGTCTTTCAGCGCGAGGCGGCCGCTCTCATAGCGTATGAGGCGCACGGGCGCGTCGGCGGGAATGCCGTGGGTCGCGCGAACGCGCGCGAGCGCGCGGGCGACGCCGGAGATGAAGCCGCCCTGTTCTGGAGCAAGGTCCGCCACCAGGGCGCCGTTCGCGTCGAGCACCCGCGCCGCGCCGTCGGCTCCGGCGTAGATGCGCATGATCCGCTCCACCACGATCGGCCCTTCCTCAGGCGTGGCCGCGAGCGGCGCGTCGGTCAGCTTGGCGTAGCTGGTGATGGCGAGGCTGGCGGCGACGAGCGCGGCCATCGCCAAGAGCAGCGCGCGCGGCACAGCCTCGCGGCGGGGCGCGTCGCGCCGCGGAGCCATGGCGCGCGGCCGCAATGCGCGGGTTTCAGCCGAAGCGTCGGCCATGATGCGTTGTCCCTCCCCTGCGCGCCGAGCGGCGCTTGACGGGCTTTCATCCGTTCCGCGCCGCGTCTGCGGCGCGTCAGAGTTCTTCTTCTGTGGGCGGCGTCACGCGAGATTGACAGCTCAGCCGTCCATCATTCGATCCATCCCACAGCGCGGCGCCTTGATCTCGATCAGGCGCCGCGCCCATCGCGCTGCGGCTATTCCGCCGCGATCGAGGCCGCTTGAAGCGCCGCGGGCCGCTCCAATGTCGCCTGTTGCTCCAGCCGCGCCTCCGCCGCCGCGCCGAGGATCGAAGCGACGCGCTCCGCCTCGGGCACGCAGCGCAGGCACGGCTCGGTCCGCGCGACGCGCCAAGGGCGCACATGCGGCCAGCAGACGAGGTAGGAAAGCCGCGTCGAGCCAAGGAGCTGCATCCGGATCGTGCCGACGCCGCGGCGGCCGGGCAGCAAATCGGCGGAGCCGATCCAACGATAAGGCAGGTTCAGCGTCACGGTCAGCGCCGCGCCGATGCGCATGGCGACGCGCCGGTTGGTGATGGTGTAGACGGTCGCTTTGGCCTGAACATACGCCATCAGCGCCAAGACCGCGCAGACGCCGGCGCCGAGCAGCGCCAACGGCGCGCACCAGCCGATCGCCGCTTGCAGCCCCGCGCCGATGCTCGGCGAGGCCTCCATCACGGCCGAGGCGCGCCAGAGCGTGATCGCCGCGAAGTAACCGATCACCCAAGGCAGGCCGAAGGCGCGCCAGGCCAAGGCCCGCCATTCCGGCGCGCCTTGCCACAAGATCCGCTCGCCTTCCGGCGGCAATTCGGGCAAGCCGCGGATCGGCTCCACTTGGAAGTCGTCGTGACCGTGATCCTGCGCCATGGCTGCGCCTCCCTCCTCTCAGCGTGATCGTCGCTCTCAGCGCGATCTTCGCTCTCAACGTGATCTTCGCTATCAACGTGATCTTCGCTCTCAGCGTGATCCTGGGCGTATCGTCGGAGCGTCGGCTCGATCGCGTCCGATCAGAGCTGCGGCTCAAGCCGCTCGGGCGAGGCGTAGAGCTTGCCGCCGGCGTAGTAGGCGCAGATCTTCTCTTCCTCGAGCATGGTCACCTGGTTCGGCGAGCGCGTGCGCGGAACATTGGCGAATTGCGGGCTATTGAGCGCATGCACGCGCACCCGATCGCTGCGGATCCGCGCCAGCGGCATCGGCAGCAGGATCGAGCCCGCCTCCTCGCCATCGAGCGCGATCTCAAGATAGCGCACCAGCTGCTCCGGCTCGTCGATCCAGAGATCGGTGATCACGCCGATCACCTCTTCGTCATGCGCCTGAACCGGCAGCCCGCGCGGATCGCGCCCGGCGGAGATGGCGAATTGCTCGGCCATGCGCATCGGCACGATCTTCGGATGCCCTTTGGCGTCGAGCTCGGGCGCGTCGCGCCGCTCCGCCCAAGAGGCTGGGCCGACGCCGTCCACCAGCGGATCGCCCGTCGGCTCAAACGGCGAGCCGTCGGAGGCCGCGGTGCGGCGCAGCGCCAGCGGGCGCTTATCGCCGTCATCAGGGCTCGGCACGCTCACATCGCCACGGCCATGCGGCAGCTTGAAGGTCTTCGGCTCCGGCAGGGAGAAGAGGCCCTGGTTCGGCGATGGGTTTCCGTCCTCATCCTGAAGCGGATAACCTTCGCGCATGTTCTCGCGCTGCAGCCAGAACACGAGTCCGGCGAAGAACAACCAGAAGAGATACAGGGATACTTGGGCGAGGTCGACTGTGCCGACAAATGTCTCGGTCATCGTCTTACTCCTTTCCTCTCAAAGCGGTCCGTTATGTCGGGAATTCGGTCAGCCCAAAGCGGCCGGAGGGACGCTCGCGCGCGCCACCGACCAGAGAGCCGAGCAAAATCAAAGTGATGAAGAGAAGGCCAATCTCCGTGTGATAGACGAAGGAGTAGCCCACTCCCGGCGATGTCAGCGCGGGCCCGAGCGCGCCCGAGGCGGCGGCGCTCGATACGGCGTCGCGCAGCGCGCCGCCGATCACGACGCCGAGCCCCGCCGCCGTCGCCTGCGCCGCGCCCCAAGCGCCAAGCGCGAGGCCGCGCCCGGCGCGCTCCGTGACCGGCAGCGTCATCGCGTCGATCAGCGTCGCCACGGCGAAGAGCCCGGCCCCGAAGCCGATCAGCGCCGCGCCGCAGAAGAAGAGCGTCGTCGATCCCATCGGCTCGGCGAGAATGACGGCGGAGAAGGCGGCGATGCCGACGAGCACGCCGCGGGCGGCGACGCGGCCCGGATCATCGCCGCGTGCGAGCTGACGCGCCGCCAGCGCGAAACCGCCGAGCGCGCCCGCGGCCCACACCGCGGTGAGCGCCGTGGTCGCAGCCACGGAAAGCCCAAGGATCTCGCCGCCGAAGGGCTCGAGCAGCACATCCTGCATCGAGAAACCGAGCGTGCCGAGCGCCACCACCGCCAGAAGACGCCCCGCGCGCCCGCCCGCGGCGAGATCGGCCCAAGCGGCCTTGAAGCTCGGCTTCGGCGCCGCCCGCTCCGACCGACTCATGGGACGCACATGCTCTTGGCGCCAAAGCGCGATGAGGTTCAGCGCCAGCGTCGCCACCGCAGCGCCTTGCACCACTTGGATCAGGCGCAAATTGGAGAAATCCGCGAGCAGCGCGCCGATGACGATGGCGGAGACCGCCATGCCGACCAAGAACATCACGTAAAGAAGCGCCACGACGCGCGGGCGCGTCTCGTCCGTGGCGAGATCGGAGGCCAGCGCCAGCCCCGCCGTCTGCGTCATGTGGAGGCCGAGCCCCGTCATCAAGAAGGCGATCCCCGCGAGCGCATGGCCCGCCCAAGATGGGCCGACCATCTGATCGCCCGACAGCACCAGCAGCGCGAAGGGCATCACCGCGAGGCCGCCGAATTGCCAGAGCGCGCCGAACCAAAGATAAGGCGCGCGCTTCCAGCCGATGGCGGAGCGGTGGTGATCCGAGCGGAAGCCGAACAGAGCGCGGAAAGGCGCGATCAGCACCGGCAGCGCCACCATCGCGGCCACCAGGCTCGCCGGGGTCGAGAGCTCGACGATCATCACGCGGTTGAGCGTGCCGAGCAGCATCACCGTCGCCATGCCGACCGAGACTTGGAACAGCGAGAGCCGAAGGAGCCGCCCCAGCGGCAATTCCTGGGACGCGGCGTCCGAGAAAGGCAGCATACGCCGCACCATCGCGCCCCATTCGCGCCGTAGCGCCTGCAGCTCAGGGTCAAGCGCGGCGGGCTCAGGCTCGGCCGCTGGCGAAACGCGCTTCGCACCGCGCGTCGGCAGCGCTTGGCGGAGCCGCGCGGCGACGCCGGCAAGAGCCTCGCCGAACTGCGCAGCCTGTTTCATGAAGCGCTGCGCCAAGCTCATCGCGCACCCTCCTCAGCCGGAGAGAGCGCATAGGCTTGACTGATGTAGAACCCTCGCGAGATCCGAGGCCCGACGCGCAGAACGCGGCGCCCCGCCGCCTCATGCGGCTTTAGCGCGCGGGCGAGACGCGCATTCGAGACAGGGATGATCTGCGGCGAGCGGTCTTTCCGCGGAAACGCCTTGCCCGCCACATGCATCGCCGCGAGGAGCGGTGTTTTCGGCGCCGCGGTGAAGACGATCGCGCCGCGCGTCCGCCCGCATAGACGGTCTAGCGCCGCCGCGATGTCCTGCACGCGGTAATGGATAAGACTGTCCATCGCGACCACATGGTCGATCTCGCCGAAAGACGGATCGAGCATATCGCCCGCTCGAAAACAGATGCGCTCCCGCAAAGAGGCCGGCGTCCGCGTCGCCGCCAACTCCACCAGACGCGGCGAGATGTCGACGGCGATCACCTCCGCTCCGCGCGCCGCCAGCTCCTGCGCCATCTGACCCGCGCCGCAGCCCGCATCGAGCACCCGCGTCCCCGAAAGATCCGCGGGCAGCATCGCGAGCAACGCCGCGCGCATCTCATCGCGCCCCGCGCGCACCGTCGCGCGAATCCGGCTCACCGGCGCGTCAGAGGTGAGCGCGCGCCACGCTTGATGCGCGGTGTCGTCGAAATAGCTCGCGAGACGCGTTTTGGTGACGGCGTAGCTGGGCTTCATCGACCCGATCTCCTCACTCAATCAAACCCAAGGAGCTCAAAGATCTGCCGATCCGGGAGCGGATCCGGCGTCAGCGGATCGACGCCGGCCCACAGCGCCTCGGCGAGGCGGATGTATTCGCGGCGCACCGCGAGCACATCCTCTTCATCCGGCATCTCGAACAGGGTCTTCTTCTTGAGGCGCGAGCGGCGGATCGCGTCGAGATCCGGCAAATGCGCGATGCGCTTGAAGCCGACGCGATCGCAAAAACGGTCGACCTCGTCGGTCTCGCGCGAGCGGTTGGCGACGCAGCCGGCGAGGCGGACGCCGTAATTCTTCGATTTGGCCTGTACGGCGGCGATGATCCGGTTCATCGCGTAGATGCTGTCGAAGTCGTTCGCAGTGACGATCAGCGCGCGGTCGGCGTGTTGGAGCGGCGCGGCGAACCCGCCGCAGACCACATCGCCGAGCACGTCGAAGATCACGACATCCGTATCTTCGAGGAGATGGTGCTGCTTCAGAAGCTTGACCGTTTGCCCGACCACATAGCCGCCGCATCCCGTCCCCGCCGGAGGACCGCCGGCCTCAACACAGCGCACGCCGCCGAACCCCTCATAGACGTAATCTTCCGGCCGCAGCTCCTCGGCGTGGAAATTCACCTCCTTGAGCGTGTCGATCACCGTCGGCACCAGACGCCCCGTGAGCGTGAAGGTGCTGTCATGCTTGGGATCGCAGCCGATCTGCAGCACCCGCCGCCCCAGCATCGCGAAGGCCGCGGAGAGGTTTGAAGAGGTGGTCGACTTGCCGATCCCGCCCTTGCCGTAGACCGAAAAAACCTTCGCGCCTTCGATCTTGTCCGCCGGGTCGAGGCGCACTTGCGTGCTGCCCTCCCCATCTTCGCCGCGGCGGAGCGTCGGCGGCGCGGCCGGGCGGCCGGTGGTCGGGTTGTTGTCGAGCGGGCTCATGCGCGCTTCCTCATTCCTGTCGCGGCGCCGGCGGCGCCAGTCTCCCGCCTTTGCGGCGGCTTCTGTCTCTCGACGCCTCGCGCCTCACTCGGCTGCGACGCGCGCACCGTCCTCCGGAACAAGTCCTTCGAGACGGTCTTCCAGCTCGTCCGCGCCGGCGCGCAGCGCTTCCAGCGTCGCCTCGTCCGGGCTCCAATACGCGCGCTCATGCGCCTCGATCAGACGGTTGGCGACGCGGAGCGAGGCGACCGGGTTCAGCTCCGCCAGCCGCTGGCGCATCGCATCGTCGAGCACGAAGGCCTCGGTCAGCCGGTCATAGACCCACGGGTCGACCTGCCCGGTGGTGGCGGACCAACCGAGGGTGTTGGTGATCTGCGCCTCGATCTGGCGCACGCCCTCGCCGCCATGCTTCAGCAGGCCTTCGAACCATTTGGGATTGAGCGCGCGGCTGCGGGTCTCGAGCGCGATCTGATCGCGCAGGCTCCGCACCGTGTCGCCGCCGCGGGTCTGATCGGCGATGTAGACCGGGATCTCTTCGCCGCGGGCGCGTTTGACCGAACGGCTCACCCCGCCGAGCGTGTCGAAGTAATGGTCGACAGTCGTGACGCCGAGCTCGACGCTTTCAAGGTTTTGATAGGCGAGATCGACGGTTTTAAGCGCGCCTTGCAGCGCCGCGGGCTGGGCCGAACAGGCGCCGCTGCGGCCGTAAGCGAAGCCTTTGCGCGTCTCGTAAGCGTCCGCCAGCTCTTCCTCCGCGCCCCAGGCGCCGCTGTCGATGAGCTGATTGACGTTCGAGCCGTAGGCGCCTTCGGCGTTGGAGAAGACGCGCAGCGCCGCGGTCTCGAGATCGACGCCGCGCGCCGCCATCTCCGCCAGCGCATGGGCGCGCACGAAGTTCCGCTCGACCGGCTCTTCCGCGGCCGCGGCGAGATAAGCGGCTTCGGCGAGCAGTTTGGTCTGGAGCGGCAGGAGATCGCGGAAAATGCCCGAGAGCGTCATCACGACATCGATCCGCGGCCGGCCGAGCGTCTCTAAACCGATCAACTCGGCGCCGGAGAGCCGGCCATAGGCGTCGAAGCGCGGCCGCGCGCCCATGAGCGCGAGCGCTTGGGCAAGAGGGCCGCCATCGGTCTTGATGTTGTCCGAGCCCCACAGGACCAGCGCCACGCTGCGCGGGTCGGCGCCATGGCTCTCGCGGTGCTTGGCGATGAGGCTCTCAGCCTGGCGCGCTCCGTCGCGCAGCGCGTAGGCCGTTGGCATCCCGAAAGGATTGAAGGCGTGAATGTTCCGCCCCGTCGGCAGGATCTCCGGCGAGCGGATCAGATCGCCGCCCGGCGCGGGCGGCGTGAAGCGGCCGTCGAGCGCGCGCAAAAGCCCCGCCATCTCCGTCTCTCGACCGAGCGCCGCGCGCGCCGTCTCGCACGCCTCTTCGCTCGCCCCCGCCGCCGCCATGGCGCTGAGATGCTCTGCGATCGCGGGCTCGCTCATGGCTTCGCCCATCACATGAAGCCCATCCGGGATCAGCGCGTCTTCGGTCTCAAGCAGCGCAAGCCAGAGCCGTTCGGGGTCGCGCTCGGCCATATCGCAGGCTTCGGCTTGCTCCGCGGCGAGCGCCGCAAGCTCCGCCCGCTCCTCCGCCGCCTCAGGCGGCGCCACGCGCCAGCGCGAGAGCGTGTCCTTGAGTTCCGCCAAGCCCTTGTAGAGACCCGCTTTCGCCAGCGGCGGCGTGAGATGGCTGATCGTGATCGCGTTCGCCCGGCGTTTGGCCAACGTCGCTTCGGACGGGTTGTTCGCCGCATAGAGATAGACATGCGGAACGTCGCCGATCAGCCGATCGGGCCAGCAAGCGCCGCTCATGCCAGCATGTTTGCCCGGCATGAACTCAAGCGCGCCATGCATGCCGAAATGCAGCACCGCATCGGCTTTCAGATCTTCGCGCAGCCAGCGATAGAAAGCGCTGAAGGCGTGGGTCGGCGCGAAGCCCTTCTCAAAGAGAAGCCGCATCGGATCGCCTTCATAGCCGAAGCCCGGCTGCACGCCGACGAAAACCTCGCCAAAGAACGCGCCGAGGATGAAGACGCCCGAGCCGTCGCTCTGCGCGCGGCCTGGCGCCGGCCCCCAAGCGGCCTCGATCTCCGCGAGATGCGGCTCCCGCGCGACCAGCTCTTCGGCGGGAATGCGCGCGGCGATCGCCGCCTCTTGCCCGCGATTCTCCGCCTCCGAACTGAGGACGGCGCGCTTCAACGCTGCGACGCTCTCCGGCGGCTCGACGGCGTAGCCATCGGCTTTGAGGGCGTGAAGCGTGTTGTAAAGGCTCTCAAAAACGCTGAGATACGCCGCCGTGCCCACCGCGCCCGCTTTGGGCGGGAAGCCGTAGAGCACAATGGCGAGCCGACGCTCGGCCGCAGGCGTGCGGCGCAAGCGCACAGCCTTCTCGATCCGCGCGGCGAGGCGCTCCACGCGCTCGGGATGCGGCGCCATCGGATTGTTGATCGGCGCGCCAGCCGCCGGGCCGGCTCTGAGCGCGCCCGGCGCACGCGCCGAGGCGAGATCGCCTCCCCGCCCGCCGAACACGGTCGGATTGGTCGCGCCGTCGATCTCCGGCAACGCGACCAGCATGGTGGTCTCCACCGGGCCAAGGCCGCGATCGCTCGCCTCCCATTGCGGCAGCGTTTGAAACTCGAGCGCGTGCGCGGCGAAGTAAGGAACATCGAGCGCGCCAAGCGCTTCAGCCGCCGCGTCGCTATCATGATAGGCTGGGCCGCCGACCAGACTGAAGCCTGTGAGCGAGACGAGCGCGTCGATGGTCGCGACCCGCGGCCCCTCAGGCTCCTTCGGATCCTCCGGGCGCGTGAAATAGCGATCGATCGCCGGGCGCCCGTCGAGCCCGGCGGCGAAGGCGGGGATGACGCGCAGGCCCTTCGCCTCGAGCGCTGCGATCACCGCATCGTAATGCGCCGCATCGCCCGCCAAGACGTAGGAGCGCATGAGCAGAAGCCCGACCGCGCCGACCGGCTCGCCCGGCGGCGCCGGCAAAAGCTCGGGTTCGGTGAAGATCCGCTCCGGCGTCGCCGGATGATAAAGGCCCGTCTCCGGATATTCGAGCGGCGGCGCCACTTCGAGCTCGCGCAGCGCCTCATCGCCCGCGTAGCGCGAGACCAGGAAGCGGATCATCTGCTCGACATTGGCGTCGGAGCCGCCGAGCCAATATTGCATCGTCAAGAAATAGGCGCGCAGATCCTGCGCCTTGCCTGGGATGAACTTCAAGATCCGCGGCAGGCGCCGCAGCATCTTCAGCTGCTTCTCGCCGCTGGCGGCGGTTGGTTTGCCGTCTTTTTTGCCCGCACCGCGCAGCCGCTTCATCAGCGCCATCAGGCCCGAGGCGGGCTGGCTCATATCGAGCCCGCCCAGCTTTGTGAGCGACACGATCTCCTGCGCGGAGACGCAGCCCACCATGGCGTCGCACGCCTCGCGCCGCGCTTTCAGAGCTGGCAGGATCGCCTGGATGTGTTCATCGAGAAAAAGCAGCGTGACGATCACGAGGTCCGCCTCGGCGACCGCCGCTTTAGCCGCCTCGAGCGCGGCCGGGTTCTCCGCCCACGGCGCCGCCGCATGCACCTCGATCGCGAGACCCGGCGCGGCCGCGGCGAGCCGCGCCTCCGCCGCCGCCGCAGGGCCCGCGGCGTGCGCGTCGAGGGTCAAGAGAACGACGCGGTATCGGCTGGTCGCCGCCGGCTTCATCGAGAGATCATCGAGCATAATGGGCCTTCGCCTCGTACAGCGTCTCGACTGAAATCGCGCTCACGCCTTGTTCGGCGGCGAAGCGCTCTGTGTTGCGCCGGGCTTTGCCGCGCACGAAAAACGGAACTTTGCGAAGCTCGCGCTCAGCCTCGGCGGACCAGACGAGCGTGATCTCCGCGCCGGGTTCAGCGACGGGCGCCGGCGGCGCCTCTTGCGGCGCGGCGGCCGGCGCGGCCTGACCGCTATGGCGAGCGCCGTGATGGCTTGGGCCGGCGGCGTCGTGGAATTCGGGATCCTCGCGGAACATCGTGAGGAGATGCTCCTCCAGCCCCATGGTCAGCGGATGGATCCAAGCGTCGAAGAGGTTGTTCGCGCCCTCCCACCCCATCTGCGGCGCGGTGCGCGCGGGGAAATCCTGGACATGCACAGGGGCGGAGATCACAGCGCAGCCGATCCCGAGCCGCTTGGCGATATGCCGCTCCATCTGCGTGCCGAGGATTAATTCGGGCTGCGCCGCCTCGATCGCCGCCTCGACCTCAAGATAATCGTCGGTGATCAGCGGCTCGAGATCGAACGCCGCCGCCGCCTGGCGCACATCCCGGGCGAATTCGCGATTGTAGCAACCAAGGCCGACCACCTCGAAGCCGATCTCGTCTCGCGCGACGCGCGCCGCGGCGACGGCGTGGGTGGCGTCGCCGAAGATGAAGACGCGCTTGCCAGTGAGATACGTGCTGTCGACAGAGGCAGACCACCAGGGCAGGCGCAAGCGGCTCTCATCGGTGCGCGCGCTCGCCAGACCCGCGAGCCCGGCGACCTCTTCGAGAAAGGCGCGCGTCGCCTTCGCGCCAATGGGAGCCGTTTTGGTGTAGGGCTGCCCATGCGCGCGCTCGAGCCAGCGACAGGCGGTCTCCGCCGTCTCAGGATAGAGCATCACGTTGAAATGCGCCTCCCCGAGCCGCGCGATGTCCGAGGGCCGGGCGCCGAGCGGCGCGAC
Source organism: Pseudomonadota bacterium (assembly GCA_038530925.1). Taxonomy (GTDB): domain Bacteria; phylum Pseudomonadota; class Alphaproteobacteria; order Rhodobacterales; family Rhodobacteraceae; genus JALEGB01. Next base: position 21,407 of record JBCBCG010000013.1, on the reverse strand, counting down.
GACGTTCACCGAGACGCCGATCTCGCCAAGCAGGCGCGCGATCTCCTCGACATCGTCGCGATGGCGAAAGCCAAGCGCCGTCGGCCCGAGGATGTTGCAGCTCGGCTCAGGCGTCCGCTCCCGCGGCGCCTCGCCGGCCAGGCGGCGCACGATCTGGTAGAACGTCTCGGACGCGCCGAAGTTTTCCTTGCGCTGATAGGAGGGCAGCTCGAGCGGGATCACCGGAACCGGCAAATCCATCGTCTCCGCAAGGCCTGCGGGATCATCCTGAAGCAGCTCCGCGGTGCAGGAGGCGCCGACGATCAGCGCCTCGGGCTTGAAGCGCTCATAGGCCTCGGCGCAGGCGCGCTTGAAGATCGCCGCGGTGTCGGCGCCGAGATCCTGCGCCTCGAAAGTGGTGTAGGTGACCGGCGGGCGCTTGGCGCGCCGCTCGATCATGGTGAAGAGAAGATCGGCGTAGGTGTCGCCTTGCGGAGCGTGCAGCACATAATGCAGCCCCTCCATCGCGGTGGCGACCCGCATCGCGCCCACATGGGGCGGGCCTTCATAAGTCCAAACCGTCAGCCGCATGCGCTCAGCGCCTCCCGCCGCGCCATGGGCCTGGCGAAGAGCGCGGCGAGATCGCCCGCCTGTTCATAGCCATGCACCGGGGTGAAGACGAGTTCGATCGCCCATTTCGTGGCGAGACCCTCAGCCTCGAGCGGATTGGCGAGGCCGAGGCCGCACACTGTGAGATCCGGGCGCGCCGCGCGGCAGCGGTCGAGCTGGCGGTCGACGTCTTGGCCTTCGGCGAGCTGCGGCGCGGCGCAAGGCGCGCTCTCCAGCAGCGCGAGATCCGGCGCGTTCAAGCCGCGATGGAGATACGGCGTCGCCACTTCGAGCGGCCGCATGGCGCATTCCCGCGCCAGGAACCGCGCGAGCGGGATTTCGAGCTGGCTGTCCGGAAAGAAAAAGACGCTCTTTCCGGCGAGCCGCGCGCTGGCGGCGGCGACGGCTTTTTTGGCGCGCACCCGCGGGGCGGCGGTCACGGTCTCGAACCGCTCGCCATCCACGCCATACGCTTCGGCCGCGGCGCGCAGCCACGCCGTCGTTCCTTCCTCGCCAAAGGGAAACGGCGCCGCGATCCGCTCAGCGCCGCGCCTGTCGAGGGCGGCGGCGGTGTCGCCCAGGAAAGGCTGCGCAAGGAGATACTTCGTTCCCGGCCCGATCGCGGCGGCCGCTGCGGCGCTCCGCGACGGGAGGCAAGCGACCCGGGAGATCCCAAGCGCGCTGAGAAGCGCGACGAGCTGGTCCTCCACCACATCGGGCAACGCGCCGACGAGGAGCAACGCCTCGGCGTCCGCCGGCGCGTCTTGTCGCGGCGCGGCCTCAACCATCGCCGCGAGGCAGGCGTCCTCGCCTTGGGTGAAGGTCGTCTCGATGCCGGAACCCGAATAGCTGAGCACCATCGTCCGCGGCGCGTAAGCGGCGCTCAGCCGCTCGGCGGCGCGGGCGAGATCGAGCTTGATCACCTCCGACGGGCAAGAGCCGACGAGGAACAAGCGCTTGATGTTCGGCCGACGCGCGAGCAGCTGCGCCACTTGCGCGTCGAGCTCCTCCTGAGCGTCGGCCATGCCGGCGAGGTCTTTCTCCTCAAGCACGGCGGTGGCGAAGCGCGGCTCGGCGAAGATCATCACGCCCGCGGCGGCTTGCATGAGATGGGCGCAGGTGCGCGAGCCGACGATCAGGAAGAAGGCGTCCGGCATCTTGCGATGCAGCCAGAGAACGCCGGTCAGCCCGCAGAACACCTCGCGCTGGCCGCGCTCGCGCAGCACCGGCGCGCTCTCGCAGCCCACCACCGGCGCCGCGACGCGGCTTTGGGTTCCGAGCGCGCTCACGCCGCCGCTCCCGCTGGCGCGCCCGGCGCCCGCTGCGTTTGAACGGCGCCGTCAAGGCGCGCCTGGCGAAGCTTCAGCAAGAACTGCGCGGCGTTGACCACATAGGCCGCGTAGGCCGCCAGCGCGAGCGCCATCAGCGGGCCGGGCGCGAGCCAGCCGCCGATCAGCGCGATGAGATACGCCGTATGGAGCGCGATCACGCCGAAGCTGACCACATCCTCCCAGAAGAAAGCCGGCGCCAAGAGATACTGGCCGAAGACGACCTTCTCCCAGATCGCGCCGGTCACCATGATGACGTAGAGAAAGACCGTCTTGACGATGATTGAGACGGTCGCCGCGGCATAGCCCTCGCCGGTCGCGAGATACCAAAGCACCAGCGCTAGCGAGATGAGGAACGCCAGGAACTGAAGCGGCGCCAGCACGCCTTGCACCAATGTCCACACCGTTTTGTCGCGGCGTGTGCGCTGCTCGGCGGTGTAAAGCGGCGCGGATGGCGCCCGCGCGGCGACGCTTGCCTCTGTCACGCCTGCTCCTCCCCTTGGGGCGCTTCGCCCCTGAACGCTTTGAAACGCTTGCCCGATCTCGGGACCGCCCCTTCGCCGGAGCGCGCCGGCGCCGCGTCTGTCGCGCGGCGGAGGCGGAGCGGTTCATCTCGGAGATTGGCCGCGGCCTCCATAGATTGTCAACTTTAACTTACACTTTCTTGAGGTCGACGAAGCTGACGTTCGTTATCAGACCGCGGCGAGCTGCGGCTGTGCGCAAGTGGCCAGCTGATGCTAAAAGTTTCGTCCTAAAAACAAAAATTTCCGTCGGAAACGAAATGTCGCCCCTGCGTGCGACTGTCCAATCGGTTTGACAACCGGCTCCGAATGCGAAAGGCTGCGTCAAAAGAGCCGACCTGCGCTGACGCTCGAAACGCGTCCGAGGCGGCCGAAAACAACCGGTCAGGCGAGCGCAGTCAGAAGAATCAGCGGCTCGACGGACGGCCGAGCGGAGGAGGCGGCTCATGCGCGCGGGAAGAGACGACGCCGCGGCGTCGCTGGGCGCAACGCCAAGCGCGTCCGACGCGACGAGACGCGCGATGGCCATCAGCGGCGATGCGCGCGGGAGCGACATGCGAGGGATCGGCTCGGGCGACCACCGCGCGGGCGCCGGCGGCTGGAGAACCGGCGGATCCTCAAGCGGCGCGTCCTGCGACGGCGGCGCCTTAGACGTAGGCTCGCTGGCGGCGGCGGCGCTTTCCGTTCTCGCCGCCGAGCGCTGCGCGCCGCGCGACGCCGGGCGCGACGACCGCTTCGCCGCGCGCATCGACGCTCTTTGCGGCGCCCTGACCCACGCCGACGCCGCCCATGCCCGCGCGCATATGTCGAAGCTGCGCGCCTTCGGCGTCGAAGCGGACGAGTTCGTCGACCGCGTCGCGCCGGCGGCGGCGCGGCGGCTCGGCGCGCAATGGGTCGGCGATCAACTCAGCTTCGCCGAAGTCAGCATAGGCGCGGCGCGTCTGCAAAAGGCCGTGCGCGCGCTTGAAGACGCGCCGCGCCGCGCCCACGCCGCCGGGCCTTCCGCTCCGCAGCAGCGCGGCGCCGCGCCGCTCGGACAATGCGTTCTCATGGTCGTGCCGGATTTCGAGCAGCATACGCTTGGCGCGTTCGTCGCCGCAGATCGCTTGCGCCGGCTCGGCCTCTGGACGGAGGTGCGCGTCGGGCTGAGCTTGCGCGAGATCGCCGCGCTCGCCGCCACGCAGCGTTTCGCGGCGGTCGGCCTTTCGTCATCATCTCGCCGCGCTCTCGACCCGCTGCGCCGTCTGATTGAGAGCCTCAGGCGCGATGCGGGTTTCTCGGGCGTCATCGGCGTCGGCGGCGTCGTCGCCACCATGAGCGATGAGGCGCGCCGATCCTTGGAGGCGGATATCGTAACCGCCGACGCGGCGCGCTTCGCAGCGCTCTGCGAGGCGCAGGCGCCGAGCGGAAGCGCGCGCATCGCCGCCGCGGTGGGAGCGACCGCCGGCTGAGCGCTGCGCGCCTGGATGCGAGAAGACCGACCGCCGCTGTGTCACCGTGGCCCATCGGGCCGAGCCGCGAGTAGAGATCGTGACGCGACAAGAAGTGAGCTACGACCTCAAAGAAAGCGGTCTGAAGATCGCGCCGGATCGCCTCGCCGCGATCTTGGGCGCCGCGGCGGACATCGTGCTGATCGTCGAGCGCTCCGGCCTTGTGAAACGCGTGCAAGTGAACCCGGAGAACAAAACCCTTGGCCGGCTTGACCATTGGGAAGGCCGCAATATCCGCGACTTCCTCACGGAGGAAAGCGCGCCGAAATTCGATGTGCGCATCAATGAACTCAGCGCGGACGCCGAAGCGCCGCTGACGCTGGAGCTCAACCACGCCGATAACGCCAATTGGGAGTTTCCGGTCCGCTACTCCCTGCTGCCGACAGGCGAGGAAGATGAGGCGATCATGCTCGGCCGCGATCTGCGGCCGGTGGCCGAGATCCAGCAGCAGCTGATCCGCACGCAAATGACGCTCGAGAAGGATTACGAGAAGTACCGAAATTACGAGACGCGGTTTCGCGTGCTGCTCGACCGCACGCGCGACGCTGTGGCGCTGGTGAGCGCGGGCGGGCGGATCATCACGCTCAACGCGCAAGCGGCCCAGCTTCTGGGCGGCGAAGTCGACGCGCTGACCGGCGCGAGCTTCGCCCAAGCCTTTGAAGATCGCCAGCGCGCCGCCTTCCTTGACGAATTGCGCAACTGCGCCGGCGCCGCCGCTGATCACACCGCCACCGCCATCGCCCGGCGCAGCAAGCGCACGCTGCATATCGCGCCGACGCTGTTCCGCTCTGGAGGCGACGTCACGCTGCTCTGCCGGCTTGAGCCCGCCGACAACGCCAAACCTGCGGCCGAAGAGCTGCGCGGCTCGCTCCATGAACTCTACCTCAATGGGCCCGAAGCGATCGTGTTCACCGATGCGAAAGGCGCGATTCGCCAGGCGAACGAGACCTTCCTCGCTCTGTGCGATCTCCCGCTGGCCGCGGACGCGGCGGAGAAATCGCTCAGCGAGTTCCTGTTCCGCGGCGGCGTCGATCTAAAAGTGCTGCTCGACAACGCCGCCATGAGCGGGCGGATGCGCCTTTACGCCACCAAGCTGAAAAGCGCCTTCGGCGTGCTGACGCCCGTGGAGATTTCGGCGGCGTTCTTCGGCGATCGCTCCGATCCCTTCTACGCCTTCGTGATCCGCGAAGCCTCGCGCGGAGACGCGCCGCAGGACATCGCGGTCGGCGATGAGGCGATGCGGAATGTGATGGAGCTGGTCGGCTCCGCGCCGCTGAAGGATCTCGTCGCCGCCACTACCGATGTCGTCGAGAAGATCTGCATCGAGACCGCCGTCCAGCTGACCCGAAACAACCGCGTCGCCGCCGCGGAGATGCTCGGCCTCTCGCGCCAGAGCCTTTACGTGAAGCTCCGCAAATACGGGCTTTTGAACAAAGACGCCGGCGATGATTGAGCCGCCCGACGCGCCCTGGCGGACGCCGCCGGCCTGAGTGACGCAGCGCCGAGAAAAGCCTTCCCCGAACCAGACTGTCATGTTTAATTGACAGGCATGACCGTCAGCCATGATCTACAGCTCCACGCCGAGCCTGCGCCGGGCGCGCATCCGCCGCTGACGCGGCCCGAATGGCGCACGGCGCTCGAGCTGATCAAGCCGATCACCTGGTTTCCGCCAATGTGGGCCTTCCTTTGCGGCGTCGTCTCCGCCGCGGGCGCGGCGGCGCCGGAGCGCTGGCCGGAGATCCTGCTCGGCCTGCTGCTCGCCGGCCCGGTGGTCTGCGGCATGAGCCAAGCGGCGAATGATTGGTGCGACCGGCATGTGGACGCGATCAACGAGCCGCATCGCCCGATCCCGTCGGGCCGGATGCCCGGCCGCTGGGGCCTTTGGATCGCGCTTGGCATGAGCGCGCTCGCGCTGGGCCTCGGCGCGCTCCTCGGACCGTGGGGGTTTGGCGCGACGGTGCTCGCGGTGTTCTGCGCCTGGGCCTATTCGGCCGAGCCGCTGCGGCTGAAGCGCTCGGGCTGGGTTGGGCCGGGCGTCGTGGGCCTTTGCTATGAAGGCCTGCCCTGGTTCACCGGGGCCGCCGTGATCAGCGGCGCGATGCCGGAACCGCGGGTGATCGCCATCGCCGCGCTCTACGCGATTGGCGCGCATGGCATCATGACGCTCAATGATTTCAAAGCCCTTGAAGGCGACCGGCGCATGGGCGTGCGCTCTTTGCCGGCGACGCTCGGGCCGGAGCGCGCGGCGCGCGTCGCCTGCGCGGTGATGCTCGCGCCGCAACTCGTCGTGCTCGGTCTTCTTCTTCTCTGGAGCGCGCCGATCTCCGCCGCCGCGGTGGCCGTGCTGATCGGCGTTCAGATCTGGGCGATGCGCCGGCTCCTCGCCGATCCCAAAGCGCTCGCCCCTTGGTTCAACGGCGTCGGCGTTCTCGCCTATGTGCTCGGCATGATGGCCAGCGCGATCGCCCTTTACGGGATGGGAGGCTCCTAATGTCGTCCTTCGCTGCGCCGGAACCGATCGCGCGCGCCGCGCCGCGCCTGGCCGGGCTGTCCTGGCTTTCGATCATCCGCCTAGGCCTTGTGCAAACCGCGCTCGGCGCCGTGGTGGTGCTGTGCACCGCCACCATCAACCGGGTGATGATCGTCGAGCTCGCGCTCCTCGCCGTCGTGCCCGCGGCGCTGGTGGGCTTTTACCACGCGTTTCAGATGCTGCGCCCTGGCTGGGGCCATGGCGCGGATCAGGGGCGCGCCCGGGCGCCATGGGTGATCGGCGGGATGGCCGCGCTGGGGCTCGGCGCCGTCGGCGCGGCCACCGCCACCGCCTGGATGGAGACCAGCTTCGCCGCCGGCCTCGCGCTCGCCGTTCCTTCTTTCGGCCTGCTCGGCCTCGGCCTCGGCGCCGCGGCGACCAACCTACTGGCGATGCTCGCCGCTCATGTCGCGCCGGAGCGCAAAGCGGCCGCCGGCAGCTTGGTTTGGATCCTGATGATCGCCGGCCTCGCCATCAGCGGCATCACCATCGGCCAAGTGCTTGATCCCTATTCGGGCGAGCGGCTGATAATGGTCAGTTTGGCGGTCGCGGCCATCGCCTTCACGGTTTGCGTCCTCGCGCTCTGGGGCGTCGAGCCCGCCGCCGCTGCGCAGGCGGCGCAAACGGAAAAACCGAAGCAGAGCTTCACGGAAGCGGCGCGGGCGGTGTGGGCCGATGACGCCGCGCGCGGCTTCACGCTCTTCGTCTTCCTCTCCATGCTGGCCTACAACACGCAGGATCTGATCCTCGAGCCCTTCGGCGGCCATGTCTTCGGCATGTCGCCGGGCCAATCGACGGCGCTCGGCGGCGCGCTCCACGCCGGGGCGCTGCTGGGCATGATCCTCGTGTTTCTGGCTGGGCTGTTGCGGGCCGGCGGCGGCGCCGCGGCGCGCCTCGTGCCCTCGACGCGGCGCTTCGTGATTTGGGGCTGCGTCGGCTCCGGCGCGGCGCTGATGATCCTGGGCTTCGGCGGCGCCAGCGGCGCGCCGACCGCTTGGCCGCTCCACGCCAATGTGATCGCGCTCGGCTTTTGCAACGGCGTCTTCGCCGTCGCGGCGATCGGCGCGATGATGGGCCTCGCCAGCGCCGGGGATGGCGGGGGCGAGGGCGTGCGCATGGGCGTCTTCGGCGCGGCGCAATCGATCGGCTTCGCGCTCGGCGCCTCCTTCGGCGCGGCGGCGCTTGATCTCTTGCGGGCGAGCACCGGCGCGCTCGCCGAGGCCTACGCCACTGTCTTCATCTTCGAAGGCGCGCTGTTCCTCGCCTCCGCGGCGCTGGCCGCGCGGGTTTTGAGCCCGTCGCCCGAACGCGCCACCACCCTCTCATTTCCCTCCCAACGCCTCAGCCAAGGAGACGCCTGATGCGCTATGACGTCGTCGTCGTCGGAGGCGGTCCGTCCGGAGCGACCGCCGCGACCGCGCTCGCCCGCCAAGGCCGCTCGGTCGCGCTTCTTGACAGGGAGGGGCGCATCAAGCCCTGCGGCGGCGCGGTGCCGCCGCGGCTGATCCGCGATTTCGCGATCCCCGACAATCTGATCGTCGCCAAGATCGACACCGCGCGCATGATCTCGCCTTCGGGCCAGCGCGTGAACATCGCCATCGAGAACGGCTATGTCGGCATGGTCGACCGCGAGGATTTCGACGCGTTTCTGCGCATGCGCGCGGAACAAGCGGGCGCGACGCGGCTTACCGGCTCCTATCTGCGGATAGAGCGCGATGAGGACGGCCCAGCGGTGATCTACCGCGAGAAGGTGAGTGGAGAGGAGCGGCGACTGCCCTGCCGCATCGTCATCGGCGCCGACGGCGCACGCTCTCAGGTCGCGCGCCACGAGGTGCCCGGCGGAGAGACCATTCCGTACGTCATCGCCTATCACGAGATCATCAAAGCGCCTGCGACCAGCGCGGTCGGCGACGCCAGGCGGGCCTATCTGCCCGCGCGCTGCGACGTCGTCTATGACGGCGCGATCTCGCCTGATTTTTACGGCTGGGTCTTTCCGCATGGACCAAAGGCGAGCGTCGGCATGGGCACCGGCGCGCCAGGCTTTGACCTCAAAGCGGCGACCGCGGCGCTGCGCGAGGCGTCGGGCCTTACAGAATGCGAGACCATCCGCCGCGAAGGCGCGCCGATCCCTCTCAAACCGCTCGCGCGCTGGGACAATGGGCGCGATGTGGTGCTGGCGGGCGATGCGGCGGGCGTCGTCGCGCCCTCCTCTGGCGAAGGCATCTATTACGCCATGGTCGGCGGCGAGTGCGCGGCGGAAGCGGCGGAGGCCTGCCTCGCCTCCGCGCGCGCCGTCGATCTCAAACGCGCGCGCAAGAGCTTTATGAAGGAGCATAAGACGGTGTTCCAGGTGCTCGGCGCGATGCAGGACGCCTATTACCGCAGCGATGAGCGGCGCGAGCGCTTCGTCTCGCTCTGCCGCGATCTCGACGTCCAGCGTCTTACCTTCGAGGCCTATATGAACAAGAAATTGGTCAAGGCGCGGCCCATGGCCCATCTCAAAATCATGGCTAAGAATATCGCGCATCTCACCGGGCTTACGCCCGCCATCTCCGGCCCCGGCGCGGTGCGCGCAGGCGCGCCGACATGAACGCGCCGGCGCCCTTGTCCCGCCTCGGCGTCATCCCCGCTTGGGTCGATGGCGCGCTGCAGCCGGTTGAAAAGCTCGAAGCGCATCGCCTTGGGCTGAGGCATCTGGCGATTTCGGTGTTCCTACTGCGCGGTGATCAGCTGCTGCTGCAGCAACGCGCGCTCGGCAAATACCACACGCCTGGTCTCTGGGCGAACGCCTGCTGCACCCATCCCCATTGGAAGGAGCCGGCGCTCGCCTGCGCGGAGCGGCGGCTCTTTGAGGAGCTCGGCGTCACGGACCAGCCCCTCGAGCCGCGCGGCCGGATCGAATATCGCGCCGAGGTCGGCGACGGGCTCGTCGAGCATGAGGTGGTCGACGTCTTCATCGGCGAAGCGGCGCCGGATCTCGCGATCCGCCCCAATCCCGATGAGGCGATGGCCGTCCGCTGGATCACGCGCGACGCGCTAACCTCCGAGATCGCCGCGGCGCCCGAGCGCTTCACCCCCTGGCTCAAGATCTACATGGCGAAACACGCCGCGCAGATCTTTGGACCGTAGATCACGAATTGGGTGAACAACGACGATTGACGATCACCATGACGCCGGCGAATTGATGACCGTTGGAGACAAAGTCCGTCGCCGACACATTGGCTCTGATATCTTTGACTTCGCCGAGACAATTTTGAACCCTACCTTGGATTTCGCCGATCGCCGCATCCGCCTCTTCAATAGCGAAGGTCATGCTCAGACCGCACCAATCGGCGCCAGCGATTTGCGATCCTGTGATCTCGGTTTCTCCATATGAGAGCCCGGATGCGCCGGGATCGGATCGGAACCCAACCGCTTTGAGCGCGCCCTCGAAATCCGTGAAGTGCGGAGCCGCGGCTTTGCAGGTCTGCTCCAAAAGCTCGTAACGAAGCAGCCTCTCAGCCTCGGAAGACCAAAAGGCCTGCGCCGAAGCGACGCTGCTGCTTAGCGCGAGCATCCCCGCGATTTGACCCGTCAAACGCCGCAGCACGCGTCTCTCCAATCGCGTCACCTCAAGGCGGCCCGCGCCGCGGCGGCGATATGCGGCGCTGTGAGGCCCGCTTCCTCAAGCATCTCGGCGTGGCTCGCCTGGTCGATGATGCGGTCAGGCAGCGTCAACGCGCGCACGCGCAGCGGCCCGTCGAGAGCGCCAGTCTCGGCGAGGTGGTGGAGCACATGGGCGCCGAAGCCGCCACGCGCGCCTTCCTCCACCGTGATCACCGCTTTATGGCGCGCCGCCAGATCGTCGATCAGCGCCGCGTCGAGCGGCTTGGCGAAGCGGGCGTCCGCGACCGTCGCGGAGATCCCCTCTTCAGCCAAGGCGTCCGCCGCGGCGATGCATTGCGTCACCGATGCGCCGATCGCGAGCAGCGCGACCTCGGCGGTGCCGCCGGCGTCCCGCACAATCCGTCCGCGGCCGATTTCAAGCGGCTCCGGCCGCTCCGGGATGCCTGCGCCGGTTCCGGAGCCGCGCGGATAGCGGAAAGCGATCGGACCGTCATCATAGGCCGCGGCCGTCGCGATCATCCGCGCCAGCTCCGCCTCATCCGACGGCGCCATCACGACGAAGTTCGGCAAATTGCTGAGATAGGCCAGATCGTAAGCGCCGGCATGGGTGGCGCCGTCGGCGCCGACCAGCCCCGCGCGATCGATGGCGAAGCGCACCGGCAGCGATTGCAGCGAGACGTCATGCACCACCTGGTCGTAGCCACGCTGCAGGAAGGTGGAGTAGATCGCGCAGAAGGGCTTCACGCCGGCGGCGGCGAGGCCTGCGGCGTAGGTGACCGCGTGCTGCTCGGCGATGCCGACATCGAACGTCCGTTCCGGAAAGCGCGCCTGCATCGCATCGACGCCGGCGCCCGCGGGCATCGCCGCGGTGATGGCGACGATCTTCGGATCCTCCGCCGCGAGCGCCGTCAGCGTGGCGCCGAAGACGCCCGTGTAGCTCGGCGCGCCGGCTTTCGCCTTTTTCTGCGCGCCTGAGCCGACATCGAAACCTGAGACGCCGTGATAGCGGTCCGCGGCGCGCTCCGCCGGCGCGTAACCTTTGCCTTTGGTCGTCAAGCAATGGATCAAGACCGGCCCGTCGGCGCGCGTTCGAGCGGCGCGGAGCACCGCGGTAAGGCCCGCGACGTCATGGCCGTCAATCGGGCCGAGATAGGTGAAACCGATCTTTTCGAACAGAACGCGGGCGCGCGTCTCGCCAGTGACGAGGCTCCGCGCGCGGAGCGCGCCGTCGCGTGCGGCGCGCGGCAGACTTTCGCGCAGCCCAGCGGCGATGGTCTCAAGCCGCTCCGGCGGCGTCTCGCTGGCGAGGCCGCTTAGATACTCCGACATCGCGCCGACAGGCGGCGCGATCGACATCTCATTGTCGTTGAGAATGACGAAAAGGCGCTTGCCGAGCGCGCCGGCGTTGTTGAGCGCCTCATAAGCCATGCCGGCGCTGAGGGCGCCGTCGCCGATCACCGCGACGGCGTCGCCGTCATCCGCGCCAAGATCGCGCGCCGTCGCGAACCCAAGCGCCGCCGAGATCGAGGTGGAGCTATGCGCGGCGCCAAAGGGATCGAACACGCTCTCGCTCCGCTTGGTGAAGCCCGAGAGGCCGCCCTTCTTGCGTAAAGTGCGGATCCGGTCGCGGCGGCCGGTCAGGATTTTATGGGGATAGCATTGGTGGCCCACATCCCAGATCAGCTTATCCTCGGGCGTGTTGAACACCGCATGGATCGCGACGGTCAGCTCCACAACACCAAGGCTTGAGCCGAGATGACCGCCGGTCTCCGAGACGGCGGCGATGGTCTCGGCGCGAAGCTCGCATGCGAGTTGGCGGAGCGCCTCATCCGGCAAGGCGCGCAGCGCTGCTGGATCGGAGATCTGGTCGAGCAAAGGCGTCGGAGAGCCCGGCGCGGGCGCCAGCGGCGCCGCCTGATCGAGATCTCTTGCAATCTCCTGATCCAGCACATCGCGCTGCATGGCGCGCCTCCCCTGATTGTTCTTTTGTCTTGGCTTTTCTTCTGTCGAAACAGCCCACGCGCGGCGCAAGCCTAAGCGCCGAAACGAAAAAGAGGCGCCCATCGCAAGGGCGCCTCTTCATCATTGCGGATCAGTAGCGCGGCGCGCCGCTGGTCGCGAGCTCGGGCCAATCCGAGATCATATCGAGACCGCCCAGAGGCTGGTTGTAGCCTTTGTGGCAGGTCTTGCAGGCGGCCTTCGGCGCATCCTGATGCTTCGGACCAAGCCTGTTCTCCGGATAGACGTCACGCAGCGGCACGAGCCAATCGTTGTTCAGCTCCTGCACCATTGTGATGCCAAGCGAGGCCGTGGCCCATTGCGGCGTCACCTGCGCGGCGTCGTAGAAGGCGCGGCTATTGTGGCAGAAGACGCAATTCACGCCCAGCGAGTCGGAGAAGTAGTTCATCAGCGAATAGGTGCGCTCAGTGTCCTGAATGCTCGCCGTGCCCTCATTGTCCACGCGCGGCTCAAGATCGTGCACCGCGATCGTGTTCTCCTCGAGGAGGTACTTCTCCAGCGCGTCATGCGGCAGAGAGGTCGAAACCGTCTGGCGCGTGGCCAGATTCTGGTTGGCGCTCCAACCTTCCACGTTTTCGAGCCCTGGCGCGATGCTGAACCAGATGTCCGACGGCACGTTCTGGCCGCGGTGGCAGGTGTAGCAATTGACGCCCGCCGGGCCGACATGGCCCTCCCATTCCTCGTTCAAGGCTTGGGTCATCTGGATCATCCGCCGCGAGACGACCTTGGTGTAAAGATCGTCTGAGGCGTACTCGCCCTCATCCGCGCCCGCGTGACAATAGGCGCAGCCCTGATCGGGCGAGACCCATTGCGTCATCGCATTCATGACGCGGTTGAAGTTGTCCTCGGTCAGATCGCCGAGAACTTGGACGTTCTCATAGATCTGCGAGGCGCGCTGCGCGCCAGCCTCAGGCGGATAGGCGTCCTCAGTGTAGTAATCCTCAATCGTCGGATCGCCCGCCTCGACCGCGGAGAGGTAACTCACCACGCTCATGCCGTTGCCAGCCGGTCCGGTTTGAAGCGAGACGGTTTGCGCCGGCCAGCCCCACGTCACGATAAGCGCCGCGAAGAACACAGCGCCGAATGCGCCGCCGATGATGATTGCGGGACCGTAGATATCCGTCGGATTATCTCGGTTCCATTTTCTTAGCCATTCGAGATTCCACATTTGGACCTCACTCCCCAAACGCTTCGTAGCCGTAGGCTCCGTCGTAGCTCGGCGCGAAATTGTGCTCGACCGCCCAGAGGAACCAATTGTCGACGACGGTGCCGGTGAGCAGGATCCCGATGCCGCCGGTGATCGGCGTCAGCACCGCGAACCACCAGGCCCAGCGATGGATGCCCTCCATCGTGGCGTTGAAGCCCATGGTCCAGCGCCAAAACAGCGCCGCGCGTTCTGAGGCCGTGCCGCGATCATAGATCTGCTCAAGCTCGCGATCGCCGCCGAGCCGCGTGACCGCCAGAATGGTCGCGCCATGCATCGCGAAGAGCAGGACGGAGCCATAGAGAAACACGATCGAAAGAGCGTGGAACGGGTTGTAGTAGAGATTGCCGTAGCGGATCGAGAAGGCGGTGGTCCAATCGAGATGCGGGAAAATGCCGTAAGGCACGTTCTCATGCCAGCTGCCGATGAGAAGCGGGCGGAAGAGGCCGAGCACCAAGAACAGCCAGATCGCCGCCAGAAACGCCCAGCAAATATGCTTGCCCATGCCGAGCGCAGAGGCCCGCATATAAGTGCGGATCCACCACGACATCACCGAGACGAGCAGAAGGAAGCTCGCGATGATGTACCAGCCGCCATCGTTCAGCGGCGGCATAGAGATCCCATGCTCCGGGCCTGGCGGCTCTAGCGCGAGCCAAAAGCCTTGGCGGAAGAACTCCGGGATCGACCAGCCGACCTGCGCCAGCATGTTGAAACCGATGATGTTGATGGCCAAGGTTCCCGTGATGATCGAGATCACGCCGAACCAGCCGAGATGGATGGGGCCGAGCTGGGCGTTGCCGAGCCAGCCGATCAGCTTCGAGAACCCTGGCGCTCCGCCTCGCTCATTGGCGAGGCCCTCGGCGGTGTCGATGCCGAGTTCGGGCGGGCCTTGCACCTGCAACTGGTTGAAGATGTTCTGATATTCAGCCATGGCCTAGAACCCTCCCTGAGGCCAGATCGGCAGCTCGAGCCACCAGTTCCACCATTCAGGCCAGCCCTTGGTCCAAACCGGTCCAGAGATGATGATGCAGACCGCCGACCAGAAGCCGGCGTTCAGCGCCAGCAAGAGGCCGAGCCGGTGGATGCCGAGCGTGCCGACCGAATAGCCGATGAAGTCGCGAAAGAAAGTGTCTTCATGATCCGGCGTTTTCGCCTCTTCGCCCTTCTCAGGATTACAGGCCGACAAGACCAGGCCGCCATGCAGCGCCAAAGCGAGCGTCGTGGTGAAGAAGAACGTCACCGCCAGCATATGCGCCGGGTTGTAGTGGAAATGGAGATAAGAGTAGCCGACGTTCGACACCCAATCGAGATGGCTGAAGATGCCGTAAGGGAAGCCGTGCCCCCAGGCGCCCAGCAGCAGCGGCCGGAACACCACCAGCGTCGAATAGGCGAGGATGGCGAAGCTGAAGGCGATCGGCACGTGATAGCCGATGCCGAGCTTGCGGCAGATCTCCACCTCCCGCAGCGCCCAGCTGATGAACGCGCCATGGGCGCAGATGGTGATGATCTGCCAGAGGCCGCCTTCTTTCAAAGGCGCGAGGCCAAGGCCGTATTTCAGATCAGGCGGCGCGATGTTGATGGTCCAGGGATTGAACGTTCCCTGCAGGGCGGCGCCCCAGAAAATCAAGATGGTTCCGAGAAGTGAGAAAAAGATCGTCGTGACGCCGAAAAAACCGACGTAGAACGGGCCAACCCAGAAATCGAACAGGTCTCCGCCGATCAGGGTGCCGCCGCGCACACGGTATTTTTTCTCGAAGCTCAGCAAAGCCATGGTGTGGTCTCCGCTCGAGGCGGCTTCGTTGAGACGAAGCGAAGCCGGGCTGGGTTTGGATCGCCGCGGCCGTGGACTTCTTTCGGGAAGGAGCCTCCCCAGAAGAAGCGATCACGCCCGCAGCAGTTTTCAGGGGCGAAGGCGCCGATCCCGAAGACCGGCGCGTTCGCGCTCAGTTGGCCGACGCTTGAGCTGCGATTTCGAACCAATTGTAGTGGTCCGTGCTCAGCAGCACCAAGTGAATCATCGCCGCCAACAAGAACAGGAACACGCCCTGAGCCACGAAAACGCGGCGAGGATCGAAGATCAGCCAGATCTTATAGAACTTGCTCATATCATCAGCTCCTTAGAGATAGAACCAAGGACGCCAGATGAACGTCGCTACGTGAGCCACAACCGCCACCAGCGTGAAAAGCCAGAGGCCGCTCATGTAAACAGAGTGCAGTTCCTGCGCCTGCTCTTCAGTAAGACCTGTGAAAGACAGGTCGGACTTACCGGTCATGTATTGGTCCTCCACTACGTTGACCGTTCGCCGCCGCGGGGCCCCACGGCGGTTGCGCCCGGGCGGCCGAGGCCGACCCCGAGCTTTCCACGCCCTGTCGCCAGGCCGCGGAATGCCACGCTCCGCCCGATCAGGCGGAGAAGATCATCGGCGTGACCGTGCGCGCCTCGCTCCAAGCTCGGCCGATCACGCCCGCCCCAGCGCCGTCGGCCCGCGGCTCGGATGAGCCCGCCAGGGTCCGAACCAAGGCGACCGGCAGCGAAAAGAGAAAAATCACCGCGAAGTAGCAGCCGTATTCGAGCTTCGACGCGCGCCGGCGCGCCTTTGGTGTCAGTCGGCTCATGCTGGGCTCCTTTCACTGTCGAGGGAGGCGTTCGCCGCGGCGCCGGGCTTATCGGCCGGCGCGACGGTCGCGGTCGGGCGCAGCGCCGCGACGGTTTCCCGCCGCACGCGCTCCGCGCCGTGATCGAGGGCGGATTTCTCCGCCGCGTCTCGAAGGGATTTCGCCGCCGAGATCCGCGTGAGCACCGGGTGCTCGGCCAGGATCTCCTCCAGCAACGTCTGCGCGTCCTCATCCCAAGGCAAATCGCGCCGCAGCGTCGTCGGCGTCGCGGCGGCGGCGTCCATCTCCGCCGCAAGCGGCAGCACGTGGAAAAGCGCGTCGAAAAGGCCGTTGCAGACCTCTTGCAGCAGATAGGTCGCGCCCGCGTAGCCCATCATCGGCGTGCCGGTGGCGCGCCGGATCGCAGCGCCCGGAAAGCTGGCGGGAATGAACACGGGCTGCGGCCCCCGCGCCGGCCCGGCGCCCGCGGCCATCTCCGCGAGGTAGATCTTCTCGTTGATCGAGCCGAGCACCACGAGCGGGCGCTTGGCCGCGAGCGCGCTGCGGATTTCTTCGGCGCTGGTTTTCTCGCCCGCTTTGCGCGCGATGGCGAAAGCGCAGGGCAAGCCGAGATCATCCTCGAGGTATTTGCGGATCCCGCGCGCATAAGTTTCGTTGGCGACGATCCCAAAGCTCGCGGTGGCGAAGAAATCCTGCGTGACCGAGCGCCAAAGGTCCCAGACCGGCTTGAGCGTCGAATGCTTCTCGCGCTCGATGAACGGCTCAGGGTCGAGGCCGAGCATCTCGCCAAGGCGGCGCAGGAACAGCGTCGTGCTCTCGACGCCGATCGGCGCCTGGAGGTACGGCTTCTCAAGGAGTTCGGCGAGGCCGCGGCCGAACTCGCGATACATCACGACATTCGCGTCAGCGTTCACCAGCTTGGCGGCGTCGGCCAGATGCGCGCCCATCGGGAAGACGAGATTCACCTCCGCGCCGATCCCCTCCACAAGGCGGCGGATCTCCGCGAGATCGGACGGCGTGTTGAAGGTTCCATAGATCGGGCCGAGGATGTTGACCCGCGGCTTGGCGCCTTCAAGGCGCGGCGTCTCCTTCGGCATCCGGCCTTTGGTCATGCCGAATTCGGTGAAGATCCAACTCAACGCGCGGTCGGCCGCCTCCCACTGATCTTCATCGATCGTGCGCGGCAAAAAGCGTTTGATCGCCGTGCCTTCGGGCGTCACCCCGCCGCCGATCATCTCCGCGATGGAGCCGGTGACGACCACCGCCGGCAGCGCGGGATCGAGGCTCTCCCATGCGCGTTTCATCGCGCCTTCGGTCCCGTCGCGCCCCAGCTCTTCTTCGCCGAGACCCGTCACGACGATGGGCAGCTCATGCGGCGGAAGCGCATCGGTGTAATGCAGCACGGAGGTGACGGGCAGGTTCTCGCAGCCGACCGGCCCGTCGATCACCACCTGCAAGCCCTTGACGGCGCAAAAGGCGTAGACCGCGCCCCAATAGCCGCCGGCTCGATCATGATCATGGATCAGCATCGCCTCTACCCTCCGATGTCCTGAGGGGTGAGCGGCGCTTTTGCCGAGGCGCGGGCGCGCGCCTCCATCTTTTTGAGCCGCCGCTCGCGAAACTCGGGGCGTGGGTTCGGATCGCCTTCCCAGACGCCCGCGGTCTCTCCCGCGCCGACGCCCTCGAAGAAGCGCTTCATCGTCGCCATGCGCGTCTTGTTGCCCATGGCGGCGTTCACCACCTGCGCCAGCGAGCCGGCGCCGGCCGGCCCCATCAGCGGCCGCGCGGAGATGAGGTTGGTGAAATAAAGCGAGGGCGTGCCGCGCTCTTTGGCTTTCTGCACCACTGGCGTCGTGCCGATGGCGAGATCGGGCTGGAACGCCTCCAGCGCCGCAAGATCGTCTTCGAGGCTGGCGCGAAAGCGCACTGCGACGCCGCGCGCCTCGAGCCAGGCGCGATCGGCCTCCGACCACGGGGTCTTCGGCGCGGCCGTGCCGACATAAGGGATCTCGGCGCCGCTTTCGATCAGGAGCCGGGCGACCAGAAGCTCGGAGCCCTCATAGCCCGAGAGCGTAACGACGCCTTTGATCGGCGCGGCGGCGAGAGCGCCTTCGATCGCCGGCAGCGCCGCGTTTTGCGCCGCCGCGATCCGGTCGGGCGCGGCGCCCGCCGCCTCGCCCACCGCGCGCAGCCAGGCGGCGGTTCCGTCGCGGCCCACCGGCGCGGAGCCGATCACAGGACGGCCGGCAGCCTGAAACTCTCGGACGCTGGCGGTGTAGAAAGGATGGATCGCGGCGACAACCGCGCCGTCGAGCGCGGCGTAAAGCTCCCGCCATTCGCGGCAGGGAACCGTCGGTCCGGCGGCGAGGCCGAGCGGCGCCAGAAGCGCGCCGATCCCGATCGGGTCGCCCGGGAACATCTCGCCGAGCAGCGTGACAGTCGGCCGATCCGATCGACCCGCCGTCGGCGCGGCGACCGGCCCCGCCTCGGCCTCCTCGCGGGCGTATTTCAGCATCGCGCCAGCGAGGATGTCCTTCGCTTCCGCATGGGTCGGCACGCCAAAGCCGGGCACGTCGATGTCGATAATGCGCACGCCGTCGATCTCATCGGGCAACAGCTTCAGCGGCACGCCGGAGGCGGTCGGCACGCAGAGATTGGTCACCACCACCGCGTCGTAGCGATCCGGATCGGCGAGCTGATGCACCGCCTCGCGGATGTCCTCAAAGAGCTTTCCGGTGACGAGGCTCTCGGAATTGAACGGCACATAGCCGACCGAGCGGCGCGCGCCGTAGAAATGCGAGACGAAGCTGAGGCCGTAGACGCAGCAGGCCGAGCCCGACAACACAGTCGCGACCCGGCGCATGCGCAGCCCGACGCGCAGAGAGCCGAAGGCAGGGCACATGCTCTGCGGCTTGTCATGCGGGCCGATCGGATAATCGGCGGCGTAGCGCTCTAGCAGCTCCGCGGCGCCGGCGGCGCGCGCCGAAGCGCGAAGGCGCTCCGCGCCCGCATGGCAGCCGCCCGCCTCCTCAGCGATCTCCGCGCCCAGCGGCGCTCCGTCTTCAGGCGTCGTCATAGATCACCTCGAGAGACGGGCGCGGCGCGGCGCGCTTGCCGCGCATGTCTTCATCTGTGGCGGGCTCCAGCGCGACGTCGGCGCCGGTTTGAGACGCGTCAAAGAGCCCGATCAGCCCATCTTGAGAGAGCGGCGCCGGGCGCATCGGCGGCGCCTCTGCGACATTCGCGGCGAGCTCGGCGAACATCGGACCCCATGGGCCGGCGCCGGTGCCGACGATCTGGTAGGCGGCGGATTTCCGGCGGAGATCCTCGTCGGCCGGGATCGAGGCCAGCACGGGCACGCCCGTCGCATCGGCGAAGGCGCGGGCCTCACCCGTGCCGTCATCCTTGTTGATGACGATGCCGGCGACGCCGACATTGCCGCCGAGCTTGCGGAAATACTCGACCGCCGAGCAGACGTTGTTCGCGACATAGAGCGACTGCAGGTCGTTCGAGCCGACGATGATGACCTTCTGCGCCATGTCCCGCGCGATCGGCAGGCCGAAGCCACCGCAGACCACGTCGCCCAGGAAGTCGAGCAGAACGTAGTCGAAATCCCAATCATGAAATCCGAGCTTCTCCAGCAGCTCGAAGCCATGGATGATCCCGCGCCCGCCGCAGCCGCGGCCGACCTCCGGCCCGCCGAGCTCCATGGCGAAGACGCCGTGGCGCTTGAAGCAAACATCGCCGATCGCGACCTGCTCTCCGGCGAGGTTCTTCTTCGTGGAGGTTTCGATGATCGTCGGGCAGGCCTTGCCGCCGAAGAGCAGCGAGGTGGTGTCGGATTTCGGATCGCAACCGATCAGCAGCACGCGCTTGCCCTGCTCGGCCATCATGCAGCTGAGATTGGCCAGCGTGAAACTCTTGCCGATCCCGCCCTTGCCATAGATCGCGATGATCTGCGTCTCTTTCGTCGGCGCGCTCGTCGCGACCTCGCCTTGCGGCGCGGTCGCCTCCTCGCGCAACGCGGCGACCTGCGCTTGCAGCGAGGGCGTCTCGAGCGAGGAGGGCTCCGGCGCGGGCTCGGCCTTCAGATCCGCAACCGGGTTCGCGTCGTCGAGGCTCATGCGGCTCTCCAATCGAGGATCATCTTGAGGCAGGCCGGATCGCCGAAGGCCTCGGCGTAGGCGCTAGGCGCCTCGGCGGCGGGGCGGCGATGCGTGATGAGATCGGCCAGGGAGAGCGCGCCGCTCTCAACCAATCCGCGCGTGGCCAAGAGATCGTCCTTCGCCCACTCCGCGGCGACGCGGAGCCGCGCCTCCTTCATGAAGGCGGGCGGAAAAGCGAAGCTGAGCGGGTCGGCGTAAAAGCCGGCGAGCACGATCTCGCCGCCTTTGGCCAAACGCATCACCAGCGCGTTGAGGAGCGACGCATCGCCCGCGGCGTCGTAGATGCAGCGGTAATCGCGCCGCTGATCCTCGCTCGGATCAATCACCGCATAGCCCGCGGCGCCGGCGCGGCGATCCGGCGCCGTCTCCCACACTGTGGGCGGGCGCCCGCCCGCGGCCAGGGTAAGCCGCGCCAGAAGCCGGCCGAGAACGCCGTGGCCGATAATCAGCTCCGGCAGGAGAGATCCTGGCGCGGCGAGCGCATGCCGCGCTGTCGCCGCCAAGGCCAAGAGCGCGCCTTCAGCGCCCAGGGCGCGATCGACGCGCACCAGCCGATCGGAGGCGGCGACCAGCCGCGACGCGGCGCCGCCGAAGAGCCCGCGCGCGCCGTCATAGCAATCGGCGCCCGGCGCGAAGACCCAATCGCCCGGCTTCAGATGCGAGATCGGGCCGGCCTCCACCACCTCGCCCGCCGCCTCATAGCCCGGCACCAGCGGATACCCCATGCCTGGAAAGGGCGGCATCTCGCCGGACCAGAAGAGCTTCTCCGTGCCGGTGGAGACCCCTGACCAGCGGATGTCCACCACCGCGTCCGCAGCGCCCGGCGCCCTCAGATCGAGCGCCTCAAGCGAGAGGCTTCGCGGTCCGCTCAGCGTGACGGCGGTGGTCGAGAGCGTCTTCGAGGCGCGCGCGGCGACGGGGCCGCGCGCCGCGGACGGCTCCTCACTTGGATCGGATCCTTGCATCGCAATCCTCCTCCGCGCCGATCGTTTCGACAACGTCCGCGCTTGTCGCCGCGCGCTTCGCCCGAGCGCTCGGGCCGCGCCTCTCTCGCTGGTCGCGAGTCGATGGAGCGCGCCTCCCGAGACTGTCAGTCTAAGCTTACAGTCTTTGCTGTCAACTTATCCTGTCGGCCGCCTGCGACAAAATTCGCCAGTTTCGCCGGCTCTTCGGGGCTGGGTGGATTAGGAGGGACGGCGCGCGGTCACGACGCCGGTGATGAAGGGCCGCCGCGTCCGCAGCGGCGCCGCGCGCTCGAAGCCGGCGGCGCGCGCGTGCGCCCGCGCATCTGTCTCGCGGTGGCCGAGGCCTGCGGCGACGCGCGGCCCGCGCTGGCGGA
>JBCBCG010000012.1:0-34557 GCA_038530925.1 Pseudomonadota bacterium | reverse complement strand
CGTACACAAGCGCCGCTTCTGGATCCGCAATCAGCATCGGTTCGATCCCAAGCGCTTGGTGTTCGTCGATGAGACGTGGGCGAAGACCAATATGGCGCCGCTCAGAGGCTGGGCGCCGAAAGGCGAGCGGCTACCCGGCGTCTCGCCCCATGGCGGCTGGACGACCCCCACCTTTATCGCCGCGTTGCGCCACGATCGGATCGACGCGCCCTTCGTGATCGATGGGCCGATCAACGGGGAGTGGCTCCAGCTCTATGTGGAGCGCGTGCTGGCGCCGACGGTGAAGCCAGGCGACATCGTCGTGCTCGACAATCTCGCCAGCCATAAGGGCGCGGCCGCGCGTGCGACGATCAAGGCGGCTGGCGCGAAGATGTGGTTCCCGCCGCCCTACTCGCCGGACCTCAATCCGATCGAGCAGGTCTTTGCAAAACTCAAGCACATGCTCCGAAAGGCCGCGGAACGCACCGTCGACGCCACTTGGCGGCGGATCGGCGCACTCCTCGACGGCTTCACATCGAAAGAATGCGCCAACTACATAAGAAACAGCGGCTACGCGTTCACCTAAACCGAACAAGCTCTAGCCGGCGCGTCCGTCATCGCGGGCGGCGACGCGTCTCAGCGCCATCCGCTCCGCGCCGCGCGCGACGCCCGCTCGCGAACGCCGCGCGGAGCCTCGATGGCTCCAAGCGACGTTCCTCCCTTGGCGCGCGGCTCGTTATTACGCGTCTTTGTCGTTACGCGTCCGTGTCGTTACGCGTCCTGGCGGTCGCGCAACTCGCGGCGGAGGATCTTGCCCACATTCGATTTCGGCAACTCATCGATGAAGACGATCTGCTTTGGCACTTTATAAGCAACGAGCTGGGTGCGTGCGTAATCGATCACCTGACGATCGTCGAGATCCTGGCCAACCACGAAAAGGCGGATCGCTTCGCCCGTATTCGCGTCCGGCACGCCGACCGCCGCGCATTCTCGCACGCCTTGGAGGCCCGAGATCACATCCTCGATCTCGTTCGGGAACACGTTGAAGCCGGAGACGAGGATCATATCCTTCTTCCGGTCGACCACGGCGACAGAGCCATGCTCGTCCATCACGCCGATATCGCCGGAGCGGAAGAACCCGTCCGCCGTCATCACTTTCGCCGTCTCGTCCGGCTTGTTCCAATAGCCGGCCATGACCGCATCGCCGCGGATGCAGATCTCGCCGCGCGCGCCGGCTGGCATCTCACGCCCTTCATCGTCGAGAATTCGGATCTCCGTGCCCGGCATCGGCACGCCGCAATGGCCGGTGAAGCCGTCTAGATCCGCGCGATTGCAGCAAATGCCCGAACTCGTCTCGCTCAGCCCATAGCCTTCGGTGATCGAGCTGCCGGTCACATCCTTCCAGCGGTTCGCCGTCGTCTCGAGGCAGGCCATGCCGCCGCCATTGCAGATCATCAGGTTTGAGAAATCGAGCTTCTGGAACTCCTTATACTCCGCCAGCGCGGCGAACAGCGTGTTCACGCCAGGGAAGGTGTGGAACACCTCGCCTTTCAGCGCCTCCACCAGCGAGTTCAAATCGCGCGCGTTCGGGATCAGAATGACGCGGCCGCCCTTCACGATGGAGGACATCGCCACGTTGATCATCGCGAACACATGATAGAGCGGCAGCGCGCAGACCAGCGTCAGCGGCTGATCCTCCGGCAGCTTGCGC
This sequence comes from Pseudomonadota bacterium, assembly GCA_038530925.1. Classification (GTDB taxonomy): domain Bacteria; phylum Pseudomonadota; class Alphaproteobacteria; order Rhodobacterales; family Rhodobacteraceae; genus JALEGB01. Next base: position 32,867 of record JBCBCG010000012.1, on the reverse strand, counting down.
AGACCCGGCTCGGCCCAGGCGTCCGCCGCCAGCAGCGAGGAGATCAGCGTGCTGTGCAGCAGCATCGCGCCTTTGGAGAGGCCGGTGGTGCCGCCCGTGTATTGCAGCACCGCGATGTCTTCAGGCGCGATCTCCGGCCGCTGATAGCTGGCGGCGCGGCCCGCCTTCAGCGCGGCCTTGAAGCGCACGGCGCCGGGCAGCTTGTAAGGCGGCACCATCTTCTTCACATGCCGCACGATCGCGTTCACCAGCATGCCCTTCGGCCCGAGCATGTCGCCGAGCGCGGTGGCCACCACATGCTCGACCTCGGTGTCCGCGATCACCTCCTGCAGCGTGATTGCGAAATTCTCGAGGATCACGATCGCTTTCGCGCCGCTGTCTTTGAGCTGATGGCGCAGCTCCCGCGCAGTGTAGAGCGGGTTGACGTTCACCACCACGAAGCCGGCGCGGATCACGCCGCAGACGGCGACTTGCTGCTGGAACACATTCGGCGCCATCACCGCGACGCGGTCGCCCTTCTTCAGCCCAAGGCCCTGCAGATACGCCGCCATATCGCGGCTCGTCTGGTCGAGCTGGCGGTAGGTCAGCGACCGGCCCATGCAGGTGAACGCGATCCGATCCGCATATTCGGAGAAGCTCTTCTCCAGAAGATGCAGCATCGTCGGGATCGCGGAAGCGTCGACTTGATGCGGCACGCCCTCTGGATAGTGATCAAGCCAGCGTTTCGGGCCGTAAACGCCTGGCGGCGGCAGCGTCGCCGGATCGATCTCCGCGGCCTGAAGCTCGGTTATGGCGGTCATCCTCATCATCCTCCCTGTTGGCGGCCTCTCTCTCATTGAGCGGAGAGCGCGCCGCATCGCGCGGAAATTTCAAATGAAAGTTAGGAGGCCGCGATCGGTCTCCAAGGCGCTATAGTCGTTAAAAGACACTAATCTGGGATGAAGCGCGACGTTGTCGCCTGGCTGTGAACCAGCGCCGCCTTCCTCGCTCAGAAGAACGCGCGTCACGGCGCAATTGGCCATTCGCCAGGTCACGTCGTAAAAGCGCGAGACCGGCGCCGTCAGCAGCGTCAGGGTCATCGCCCCGATCGGACCGCCGGAGCTGAACACCAAGACGCGTTCCGCGCCGCGCCGCGCCGCGCGCCTGGCGATCTCCGACAGCGCTTCCTCGACACGCGCGCGGAACGCGGCGAAGCTCTCGATATATGCGGCGCCCGCGTCATCCTTCGTCCACGCGGTCAGCGCGCCGGCGAAGAGGCTGCGCAGATCCTCGCCTTGCGCCGCCGCGCGCTTCACCGCCGGCATGTCCACAAGTTCAGCGCGGTGGGCCTTTAGAACATCGATGAAATCATATTCGTCGAGCCCGCGCAGCGCGTCGATCTCCGGATACATCGCCAACTGCTCCATGCAGAGCGCCGCCGTGTCCCGGTGCCGGCGCATGCGGCCGGTGAAAATCATGTCCGGGCGAAACCCGCGCGCGGCCAGCGCCGCGCCAAGCGCGCCCGATTGGCGCCGGCCGAGCGGAGAAAGCGCGTCGTAATTCTCCGCGCCGAACGACGCCTGGGCGTGACGCACGAAGTAGATCATCGTCATGGGCCAGGGCTCTCCTTCTCAAGGCTCGGCGCGCGGCGTTTCATGGAGCGGCGCGCGGCGTCAGGCGCGACGCTCGATCTGACGCCGCCCGATCTCCTGCTTGGCGATCGTCTCCTTATGCACTTCATCCGGCCCGTCCGCGAGGCGCAGCACACGGCCTTGAGCGAAGAACGCGGTCAAGGGAACGTCTCTCGTCACGCCGGCGCCGCCGAACATCTGGATCGCGTCGTCGGCGATTTTCTGCAGCATCGCGGGAGCCACCACCTTGATCGCGGCGATCTCGATCTTCGCCCCTTTCGCGCCGCCGCGATCGAGCTTCCAGGCCGCGAAGAGCGTCAGGAGCCGCGCTTGATCGATGGCGCAGCGCGCATCGGCGATCATCTGACGATTGCCGCCGAGATCGATTAGTTTCTCGCCGAACGCTTCACGCTCAAGCCCGCGGTCGATCATCAGATCCAGCGTCCGCTCCGCAGCGCCGATGCAGCGCATGCAGTGATGGATGCGGCCCGGCCCAAGGCGCCCTTGCGCGATCTCGAAGCCGCGGCCAAGCCCGGCGATCACGTTCGAAAGCGGCACGCGCACATCCTCGAACAGCACTTGGCCATGGCCGTGATAGGCGTCGTAATCATTGAAGACCGGCAGCATCCGCTCGATAGTCACGCCTTTCGTCTCGATCGGAACCAGCACCATCGAATGCTGCTGATGCCGCCCGCCGCTTTCGCTGGGCGTCTTCGCCATGACGATCATGATCTTGGCGCGCGGATCGCCAATGCCGCTCGACCACCATTTGCGGCCGTTGATCACCACTTCATCGCCATCCAGCACCGCGGTCGCCGCCATATTGGTCGCGTCGCTCGAGGCGACGGCGGGCTCGGTCATGCCGAACACCGAGCGGATCTCGCCAGTGAGCAGCGGCTTCAGCCAGCGCTCCTTCTGTTCGACCGAGCCATATTTCCAGAGCACCTCCATATTCCCGGTGTCCGGCGCAGCGCAGTTGAAGACCTCCGGCGCCATGAAATAGCGGCCCGTCTCCTCGGCGATCGGCGCGTAATCGAGCACGGAGAGACCCGCGCCGAGCGCGGGATCGGACAGGAAAAAGTTCCAGAGCCCTTCGGCCTTGGCCTCCGCCTTCAGCGCCTCAAGCTCGGCCGGCACCGACCATCGGCGCCAGTCGCCCTCCCCATGCGCGATCTCGCGGCGATGCGCTTCTTCGACCGGCGCGACCTTCTCGTCGATGAAGGCGCGCACGCGTTTTTTGAGCGCGGCGATCTCCGGCCTCAGTTCGAAATCCATCGCCCTCATCTCCCGATTGTTCTGCGCGCTCGTCTCCGCGGCGCGACCTCCCGGTGAGTATGGTACGCGGCGTTCGGCCGCACCCCAACGGCCAAATGCGCCAAAGCGCGGCCAAAACGACATGACGTTGGGTCAAAGACCGTCTTTCGAGACCCCGCTTCGCCTCGACGACCGTTTCAATGAGAGGCGGACCGCGCAGACCGGCAGGCGTTCCGAGGCGGCGGCGGGCGCATCGAAATCTGTTCGCAAGCGCGCCGGCCCGCCGACTTTACGCCGGACAGGACCAGCATCGTGCTCTTGCACAGCGCCGCCACCGGTCGGTCGACTTGATCCGGATCCTTCCAGAGGAACTTGCGCATCCGAGGGAGACCTTTCCGCGTCGCAGCCGCCCGGGCCATCTGCGCGACGCGAGCGAGACGCTCTGGGCGAGAGGCTATTTCAACGAGATCATCGAAGCTGAGGCGACGGGATGGTTTTTTCTGGATCGACGCCTTTTCGGCGCTGGTCGGCGATGCGGGCGACGACACGAAGCGGCGTCTCGACCCGCCGGTAAGCCGGGCACATGCGCGTAAGGCGGACGAGCCGATAGCGGTCCCAAGCCAGAGACCCGCGATAGCGCAAGCGACGCGAGCCGGTCATGGCTGGCCATAACGCCGTCGACCTCGTGGCGACGCCATTGTGAGGCCGGCGCCGATCACTCGGACAAGCGGCCAACTATATCGCCGGCGCGCCGCGCCGCCCGCCAGCGTCTGGAGCAGAGTCTTCGCCCCATGAGGCCGCGCGCGCAGCGCGCCGCTTAGCTCGCCGCCGCCTGAACCTGCGCCGCCTCCGGCGCGGTCTCCGCGCGTCCGCCTTTAGACCGCCGGCCCGCGCCCAGCAGGCGCATCAGCGCCGGCAGCAGCGTCATGGCGCCGAGCATGTTCCAGAGGAACATGAAGGTGAGCATCAGACCCATATCCGCCTGGAACTTCGTCGGCGCCAAGATCCAGGTCGCCACCCCGACGGCCAGCGCTACGCCGGTGAAGGCCACCGCCGCGCCGGTGGTCCGCACAGTATTCAAATAGGCGTCGTTCAGATCATAGCCTTCGTCGAGATAAGTCTTCAGCCGGTCGTAGATATAGATGCCGTAATCGACGCCGATGCCGACGCCGAGCGCGATCACCGGCAGCGTCGCCACTTTCACGCCCATGCCGAGCGAGGCCATCAGCGCTTGGCCGAGCACCGAGGTCAGCGCCAGCGGCGTCAAGATCACCACCAGCGCGGTCAGCGAGCGGAAGGTGATCAGGATCAGGAACGCCACCACTCCGTAAACCAACGCCAGGATCTGATACTGCGCCTCCGAGATCACCTCATTGGTCGCCGCCTCGATCCCCGAATTGCCCGCGGCCAGCAGCAACTCCATCACGCCAAGATCGTTCTCCGCCGAGAACTGGTTCACCGCATCCGTAACTTCGATCAGCGTCGTCGCTTTGTGATCGGTCAGGAACACGATGATGCTCGCCATGGAGCAATCATGGTTGATCACGCCCGGCGGCGCGCGGCGCACCGTGTTGTTCGCGACCAGCTGGTTCCGGCTGATCGCCCGCCAGCGCAGATTGCCTTCGGTCGTGCCCTGCCAGCCTAGCTTGGCGATGCTGGCGATGGAGAAGGTGTTCTGGACGACGGGCAGGTTCTCGAGTTTCGCCTGCAGCGTGTCCATCATCTGCAGATTGGGATAACGCGCGCAGCCGCCTGGATCCGTGGTCGCCATGATCACCATGACGTCCGTGCTGGTCGAGTAATTCGCTGTGAGATACGCGACGTCGAGATTGTAGCGGCTGTCCGGATGCAGCTCGGGCGCGCCTTTGTCGAGATCGCCGATCTGAAGGTCCGCGCTCTTCCAAACGCCGACGCCGGCGAGCCCGATCGCGATCAGAATGGCGCAGGCCGCGGGCAGCGGCTTGCTGAAGCTCGCGAAAAAGCGCCAGACCAGCGCCGGCCGCTCCACCCGCGCCGCCGCGGCCCGCTCCGCCGCCTTGCGGCTGACGCCGCTGTAAGAAAGCAGCACCGGCAGAAGGATCAGGTTCGTCAGAAACACCATCGCCACGCCGAGGCCCGCCGCCACCGCGAGCTCGCCGATCACCGCGATGGGAATGACGATGAGCGTAAGGAAGCCGATCGAGTCCGAGATCAGCGCCGTCGCGCCCGGCGCCACGAGCGCTCGGAAGGCGCGCCGCGCCGCCCAGTATTTCGGATGACCGTCCGATGCTTGGAGCATCGTTGCGTTGATGATCTGGATCGCATGGCTCGCGCCGATGGCGAAGATCAGGAACGGCACAAGCACCGAATAGGGATCGAGCCCATAGCCGAGCGTCGTCAAAAGTCCGAGCTGCCAGACCACCGCGATCGCCGAACAAAGGATCGCCAGCATGGTCGAGCGCAAACAGCGTAGGTAAAGGAACAGCAATACGCCCATAATGGCGACCGCCGCGACGAAGAAGAACGCGATCAGAATGATGCCGTCGATCAGATCTCCGACCAGCTTGGCGAAGCCGACGATGCGGATCTCGATCTCATCACTCGAATATTTGTCGCGAATTTCCTCCTCAAGAAGACGGCTCAGCGCGCCATAATCGAGAGGCTGACCAGTTTCTGGATTAATGTCCGCCAACGGCGCGGTGATCACTGTCGAGCGAAAATCGTTGCCGACATGCCGCCCAATCTCGCCCGACCGCAGAATGTTGCGCCGCACTTCCTCAAGGCTCTCAGGCGAGCCGTCATAGCTGTCGGAGATGACGAGATCGCCTTCAAACCCGTCCTTCGTCACCGCAAGCCAGCGCATATTCGGCGTCCAGAGCGACTTCATATTGCCACGATCGACGCCCGGAAGGTAGAAAACGTCGTCAGATACCTGTTTCAGAGTATCGAGATACTCCGCGTTCAGAATATCGCCGTTCTTCGCCACGACGATGACGCGCACGACATTTGATAGATTGCCGAGATCATCGCGATATTCGAGAAAGTTCTCGATATAAGGATGCTGGCTCGGCACCATTTTCTCGAACGCCGCATTGGATTCGAGTTTCGTCATCTGATAGCCGAGCGCGCCGGTCGCGGCGATAAACAGCAGAACCACCAGCATGCGCGCATTGAAAATGACGCGTTCGAGCAAGCCGCCCTTTTGTTGCGGCGCGCGCCCTTGGCCGTTGTCGGGTTGGCTATTGGAGGCGTCGGGCATGGTTTCGCTCTATGATCAAAGGTGAAAAAGGGGCGGATCAGGGCGCTGCAGGGCCAGGGCTGGGGTTCGGGCCAGGGCTAGGGCAGGGTCACGCGGCGGGCGCCGTCGACGCCCACAAAGACGATGTCGCGGTCGGAGGCGGGCGCGGGCAGGGCGGCGCCGATCGGCGCGCGGGCGTCAAGCGGGCGCGAGCGGCCGATCTCGCCCTCCGAGCCGATCGCCACCATCACGCCGCCAAGGCCGAGCACGCCGAGCGATCCGTCCGGCAAGCGAACATCGCCCACGAATGTCCAGGCTTCGGACAGTCTCTTCGACTCCCAGCTGCGGCCGTCATCGGTGGAGCTGTGATAGGTGTCGCCAAACCCGTACGCGATCAGCTTTTTCTCCGCGTCCGTCTCGACGTAACCGAGCCCGAAGAATGAGAAGCCGTCGAAGGTCTCAATCTTCTCAAAGCTGGCGAGATCCGGTTCGGCGCGGAACAGAACGCCCGCCTCCGAGCCGAGAATGACGGCGCCGTCATCCGTCACCATGCCGGCGTTGAGATGGAAGTCGTCGACATTGTCGAAGCGGTCGCTGATCAGGCTCCAAGTCTCGCCAGCGTCTTCGGAGAGAAAGGCTATGCCGTAGCCGCCGATTGCGAGCACGCGCCTCTCATCCGGCGCGTTGCTGGCGAAGAGCACATCGAGCAGCGGCCAAGACGGCCCATACTCCATGCTGGTCTGAGCCGTCTCGAGGCGGAACTCTTCATCCTCGAGCGCGAATTGCAGATCGCCGCGCTCCGCCTCGCTGGCCGCGGCGAGCGCTTGCTCCGCGACCTTGAACCGCGCTTCGGCGGCTTCGATCACCAGGGGCAGCAGGGTCCTTCCGTCAGCGACGCGCGTCCAGCTGTCGCCCGCATCTTCGCTCCGCAGGATCGCCGCGTCGTGGCCGACCGCGATGGCGAGCCCATCGGCGCGTGCGGCGACGCTGGTGAGCGCGACCGACACTGGGCTCGGCGCCTGACGCCAGCTCACGCCGCCATCGTCCGAGATGACGATCACGCCGCGCGCGCCCACCGTGATCAACCGATCGCCGAGCTGCGTGATGTTGTGAAACAGCGCCGCCTCAGGGGCGCCGAGTTGACGCGCCGGCGCGTCGAGCCGGTCGATCGCGGTGTTGGGCGGCGACGTCGCCAAGGCCGCCGGGCCGGTCGCAAGACCCAGCGTCAGCAGCGCGGCTGCGGCGCACGTCGCGTGAGCGACACGCCGGAGCCACGTCGCGTGAGCGACACGCCGGAGCCAAGTCGCGTGAGCGGCTCTCTGGAGCGAAGTCGCGTGTGCGATCCTTTGGGGCGCCGCGCGCGCGCAGCGTTTGATCGACGGTGTCAGGAGGCGCGCCGCGCCGCCGAATTGCGAGGGGAGGGATCGTCCCATGCGCCCATTCCACTTCATCTATCGCCGCCGCTGGGGCCAAGCGATGCTCGGCTTCGCGGCCACCAGTGGCGAGAATGGCGTTCCGACCCGGCGGACGCCGTTTCGCCTCTTCATTCTAAGTCAGAGCGCCTTGCGGCCGTATGAGCTTCGTCCAAGCAGGCTGGTCCAGAACAACCATGGGTCCAAGCTGCCGTTACGGCGCCTCGCCTCGCCCTGAAACGAAAGTCGCCGCCGAAGCAAAGCTCGGCGGCGACACTCAGTTTAGGAGGCCGTGCGGGCGAACATCGCCGCTCGCCGCCGGTCTCGACCGCGGCTCACCGGCCGGCCCGGCGCAGAGCGCTCGGCGTGAATTGCGCCTCCGAGATATCCGCATTCAGATCGAGCTGCAGGTCGAAGCCCGCCGCGTTGCTGAGCATGAGATACCGGCCGGTCCGCAAATCGTAAATCGCTTCAGCGGTGTTGAACTGCGACTTCGTGGTGGAGAAGAAGGCGCTGTGAAGCTCTTTATGGCGCCAGAGCTGGCCACGATCATCATACTGGTCCGCCAGCGCGATCACCCATCCATCTTCATCAAGATAGAAAACGCGGCGCGAATAGATGTGCCGCTCGCTCGGCTTCAAATTGGCTTCGACCACCCAGACACGGCGCTTTTCGTACCGCGCCAGATCAGGGTTCATGTGCTTGGGACCGAGCACTTGGTCGACGCCTGAAGCGGTCGCATAGCGGAAGCCGTTCGCCGGGGTGAACATTTCGCGCTTGCCGAGGAGCTTCCACGTATATTTGTTCGGCGAGCCGTTATACATGTCGAAGTCGTCGAAAGTGCGCAGGCCTTCCGCGCCGGTCGCCGGGCCGTCATAAGCGACGTTCGGCGCGCGGCGCACGCGGCGCTGACCAGGGTTGTAGAGCCACGCGGCGCGCGGCTGGCGCACCTGGTCGATGAACTCGTGCACCAACAGAACGTTGCCTTGAACCTGCGCCGGCGCGTTGAACACCTGCAGGAACTTGATCAGCATGTTCTCGTTTTCCGGATCGCTGGTGTCCAGCGCCGCCCGGAAGATGATGCGGTCGGTCAGGCTCTGCGCGGTGTAGTTCCCGTTCGCCTGCACCGGCACCTGCCAGTAATTCCGCGTAATCTTGCCCGCGCGATAGCGCGTGATGTGGTTCCAGATCGCCTGCAATCCGTTCTGCGGCGCCGGGAACGGCACCGGCGAGCGGTCGAGGCCTTTCAAACCCGTGTCGCCCGCCAGGCTGATCCGCCCAGCCTCAGCGCCGATGAAGCTTTTGAAATCGCTCGGCAGGTCGAAGATCCGGCGCGTCTGATAGACCGGGATCTTGTAGCTCGCGTGCTTCTCGAGCATCGCGATCTGCCCGGCGGTCAGATTATCGCGATACTGCGACACGTTCGATTGGTCGATCACCAAGATCGGCTGGTCGCCCGGAAACGGATCGACAATCGAAACGCCGTTGATCGTGGTGATGCCGCCGGGGCCCGTCCAGGCTGGGATCGAGCCGTCGGCGTTGCCGCCCTGCTCCGCGCCCCAAGGCAAATTGGCGTGCGCCACGCCGCCCGCGGCGAGCGACAGCGCCAACGCCGTCGCTCCGGCCGCGAGGCCGTTCAAGAACCGCATTCTGTTCCTCCCTAGAGTCCTTTTCTGCGCTGCGGTCGTGTTCCTGCGAGACTGTTCGCTCTCTCGCTTAGAACTTCACCTGCGCGGTCACACTGAAGAAGTCTCGGTCGTCCAGGACGTTGTACTTCCCGTCGAAGAAGTTGGTGTAATTGAAATCCAGCTCGTATGTCGAGAGATAATCGAAGCCGAGCCCGAGGCCGATACCCTTACGGTTGTCGTTGAACTGACCGTCGGACGAGGTTCCTTCAACATCATGTGAGAACGTGATGCTCGGCTCCACATTCACACCGCCATACACATCCGGATACGCTCCTGACGCCCGCATACGATAGCCCCAGGAAAAGTCCGTGATCAACCCGCCATCGCCCGTGCTGCGGGGATCGCCATAATCGGTGCTGCGACCGTACTTGAGGCCGGGCGCGCGGTCATCGATGTCGAGATGCTCGAATCCAACTTCGCCCAGCACGGTCCAGCGAGATGCGCCCAACACACGGTCGAAAAATCCAACGACGTTGATCTGGCCTTTTATCTGCTTCGCTTCGGAGAAACCCTCAACGAATTCACCCGGATTTTTCCCAAAGAACAGCGGATTGACCGGGTTTCCCGGGTCTTGACCACCAGTAATCGCAGCAAGTGTCAGCTGGTTTCCGTTTATCTGGACCGGCTGATTCGGCCGATAACTAACCTCGCCAGCTACGGAAAGACCTGCGATGTTCGTTGCAGCGCTCAATCCGAATAAATCGATATCCTCAACGATTTGTTCTGCGTACCGCGACGCAACGACGGGACCGGCAGTGAGCCCTCCGTCCGACAGAGCTTGGCTTGCTCCATTGGCCACTAATGCGGTGGCGGCAGGGTTAAACCCTCCCAAATCGGCAGGCGAGATCTGCCCTGCGTAGAATCCAACGTTGGGAGAATTCGAATGGGTGCGATGCCAGAAGGCTCCGAATTCGGTGTCGAGCCCTGGAGAATAGTATCGCAGAGCAACGCCGCCTTGTTCGACTCCGTAATCATCTGGCTCTACGTCGGGTCCACGGTCTACAAACCCGCCGCCCGCGAAGAGAAGGTCGTCCGATGCGCTTGTGCCTAGCGTCAAGAACTCGCATCCCTCCGCGACAATATCAGATGTTGAAAAGAACGTGCCGCAACCGTCCAGAACCGTTTGTTGATGCTCAAACTGAAGAAATGCTTCGGCGCTGAAATCACCGGCGCCGACATTTACGTAAGCCATGCCGACAGGCAGAAGACCCTCCTTAAGGTCGACACCCGGGCGACGGAAGGCGCTGACATCGATTGGGTTGATCGAGTTGATGCCCCCTTGGATCAGCGCGCTCTCGCCCCAGCTGACCACCTGTCGGCCAAGCCGGACGTTCATCAATACATCATCGCTTAACTCGAAATCGCCGTATACGAAGGCGTCGAGCAGCGCGACGTTGGAGAATTGCGCTAGATTGGCGAAGTCGCTGTCGTCAAGCTCCCCTTTCTTATACCCATTCGGGCCGTGCCCATGTTCAACGTCTCCAAACTCAAGGGCCAGATCGGTCACCGCTTTGCCGCGCAGGAAGAGGCCGTAATCGCCCTTGTAATTGAAATCGACTTCCGCGAGGGCCGTCAAAGGCGCGCTGACGATGTCGCCGCGATCAAAGTTCGCATTGCCGTCATCATTTGTGGAGGAGAGCGCGGTGCCGCCGCCCGTAGACCCGACGCGCGCGGCGTTTGGTCCAGTGATGTTGCGGTTGTTGCGGTCATCGGTCCGGAAGGAGACGCCGGCCTTTAGCGTGACGGAGGTGTTCGCCGTCAGGTTCTCGCCGAGTTTGTACTCGCCCGCATAGGCGAACTGCGAGCCGCTCATCAGTAGCGCGGCGGTCAACCCGGTTCCCAGCGTTCGTCCCTTAAGCATTCTGGTCATTCCTCACTCTCTCTCTCGTTTCTGCGGCGTCTGTGCGAGAGGTCCCCTAAACACCTCTCTCGCCGGATTTTTTTGTGTGAGAGCGTCGTCTCGCTCGCCCCGCTGGACCCCAGTGTCGTCTTCTGGCGCCGTCGAAACGTCCCACCCTTCCCACTTTGACGCACTCTCAGCAGCGGGCGCCGTCCTCCTATTGTCAACGCGCTCTTGTCACACACCCGCCACCTTGTGACCGAGACCGCACATTCCAGCCGGTATCTCGCGCCGGAACGAAATCCGCGCGGCGGATCAAGGATCAATTCACGGGCGAGCGCTGCGCTTTAGGCTTGGCGTCGCTCCGATCGCGATCCTGTCCAGCGTTTCCTGAAATGGTTAACAGCGTGTTCACCATGCCGATTCGCCGCGCGGCGCTCGGTCATGGGCCGCTGCGGCGCGGCGTTCGCGCCACGGGCGCGCTACAGCTTACCGGGGTAAGAGGAGCCGGGTTTCAGACCTTGCTCGGCGGGCTCGGAGGGCTGCTCGGTGAAGCCGCCGAGGCCGGCGACGGCCTTTTGATCGCGCGCGATGTCCACGTCGCTGAGCGCGTAGGCCGTGAGCAATTCGGCGAGCGAGCGCAGCGCGTGCATATGGATTCGCTCATAGCCATGGCTCGCGTCGACGCCGAAGGTCACGAGCGCCGTGCGCACATCCGCGCCGGCTTCGATCGCAGAGGCGCTGTCGGAGCGGTAATGCTTGAACACATCCTTTTGCGAGCGGATGTCGTTCGCTTTGCAAAGCTCGGCGAGCTTGCGCGTCAGATGGTAATCGAACGGTCCGGTCTGATCGCCCATGGCGATGGTGACGCCGAACTCCGCTGAATTTTGGCCGGGCGCGGAGGTGCCATTGTCCACCGCCACCATGGAGGCGATGTCGGGCAGCAGGATCGAGGCCGCGCCATGGCCGACCTCCTCGGCGATGGTGAAGAGCCAGAACACATCCACCGGCGGCGGCTCAGCGCCTTTCTCGCGCGCCTCGGCCAGCGCTTTCAGCGCCGCGAGCATCACGGCGACGCCGGCTTTGTTGTCGAGATGGCGCGAGACGATGAAGCCGTTGGGCAGGAACTCCGGCTGCGGATCGACCGCGACGATATCGCCGACTTCGACGCCGTGGCGCTCGAGATCTCGGCGGCTGGCGGCGTAAGCGTCGACGCGAAGCTCGATGTAATCCCACCCCACGGGCAGCGTGTCGATATCGTCGCCGAAGGTGTGGCCGGAAGCGCGAAGCGGCAGGATGGTGCCGCGGAAGGCGCCCTTCTCCGAGAAGATCGTCGCCCGCGCGCCCTCGGCGAAGCGCGCCGACCAGGTGCCGATCGGCACCAGCTCGAGCCGTCCGTTATCCTTCAGCGTTTTGACCTGCGCGCCAAGCGTGTCGAGATGCGAGACGATCGCCCTGGCGCCGGCCGGCCCACGGCCGGGAAAGCGTCCGCGCACCGCGCCGCGCCGCGTCAGCCCGTAAGGCACGCCGAGGCGCTCGAACTCCTCACACACATAGCGCGCGATATTGTCGGTGAAGCCGGTGGGGCTCGGGATCGCCAGCAGTTGCTCAAGCTGCGCCTGAAGATACTCGATATCGATGTCGAGGCGCAGATCGGCGTGGTTCACGAGGCGGCTCTCCTTCGCTCCTCCCTCACGCATTGGGGGATGGCGTGCGGAAAGAGCAAGTCCACAAAGCGCTCCGCCGTCGGTTGCGGTTCGTGATTGGCGAGGCCGGGTCGCTCATTCGCCTCGATGAACACATAATCGGGTTCGGTTGGCGAGCGAACCATGAGATCGATCCCGACCACCGGGATCTCGATGGCGCGCGCGGCGCGCACCGCGGCGTCGATCAAAGCGATATGCGTGATCTCGGTGACGTCGTGGATGGTGCCGCCCATATGCAGATTGGCGGCGCGGCGCACGGCGATGTCCTCGCCCTCGGGCAGGATCGTCTCAAGATCGTAGCCCGCTTTGGCGAGGCACCGCTCCGTCTCCGCATCAAGCGGGATCGAGCTTTCGCCGCCGGTGGCCGCGGCGCGCCGCCGGCTTTGGGCTTCGATCAAATCGCGGATCGGCGCGCGCCCATCGCCGCGCACCCGCGGCGGGCGGCGCAGCGCGGCGGCGACGACTTTGTAGTCGATCACCACAAGGCGCAGATCCTCGCCCTCGAAATGCTGCTCTAGCAGCACTTCGGCCGAGAGATCGCCGGCGCGCGCCACCGCCGCCTCGATCTCCGCCTCCGTCTCAAGGCCGACTGAGACGCCGCGCCCTTGCTCTCCGCGGGCGGGTTTGACCACCGCCGCGCCATGCTTGGCCAGGAACGGCGCCCAGCCGGCGCGGTCGGCGGCGTCGATTTGTTCCGGCGTGCGCACGCCTGCGGCGCCGACGATGCGGCGCGTCACGCTTTTGTCGTCGCAGATCGACATCGCCACGGCGGAGGTGAATTCGCTGAGCGACTCGCGGCAGCTGACCGAGCGCCCGCCATAGGTGAGGCGGAAGAAGCCGCCAACCGCGTCGGTCACCTCGACGAAGATCCCGCGCCGGCGCGCCTCATCCACGATGATCCGCGCGTAGGGATTGAGATCGCCGCCGACATCGCCGCCGGAGAAGAGCTTTTCGTTGATGGGGTTTTTCCGCTTGATTGCGAAGGCCGGCACGCGCTCGCAGCCGAGTTTTTCGTAGAGCGCGATCGCTTGCTCATTGTCGTGCATCACAGAGAGGTCGAGATGCGTCGCGCCGCGAGCCTTGAAGTGCTCGGCGAGGCTGCGCACCAGCGCTTCGCCGATGCCGGGATGCCGCGCTTGCGGCGAGACGGCGAGACACCAAAGCGAGGCGCCCGTCTCAGCGCCGCCGATGGCTTTGGCGTGGTCGACGCCCATGGCCGAGCCGAGGATCTCGCCGGTCTTCGCGTCTTCGGCCACCAGCACCGTCAGCGCCCGCGCATCGCGTTGCGACCAGAAGAACTCGGGCGGCACCGGCACCATCCCGCGCGCCGCGTAGATCACGTTGACCGTCTCCGCCTCCTCGCGCGTTGCGAGGCGCCGGATCAGGAAGGTCTTCCGGCGCCGGCTCGCGCCGCGATAACCTTCAAGCGGCAAGCGGTAAGTGTGGGAGGGATCGAGGAACAGCTCCTGCGGCGCCGCGGCCAGCGCCACATGCGGGTCTTGCACATAAAGAGCGATGTCGCGGCGATCCGGCCCCTCGGCGCGGAGCGCCCGCGCCAGGCTTTCGGCGTCGTCGAAGGTGTGGGCGAAGATCAGCCGGCCCCAGCCGCAATCGATCATCGCTTCACGCCGCGGCGCTTCCGCCGGGCGCGCGGCGGACAGGCGCGCGCGCCGCTCTTTCAAATCATCCATGGATCGCTCCCATCGCCTCGCTCCTGATGGCGCGCCCGTCCCCGGGGCTTCGGCGCCGCGCGGGCTTAGATCTGATGGCTCTGCAGCCACATCTCGAGCAGCGCCGCCTGCCATAGCTCAGAGCCGCGCAGCTTGGTGATGTGCTCGGTCGGCGCGGTGAAGAGCTGGTCGAGATAGCTTTGTTGAAACAGGCCGCGTTCCCGCGCCGCGCGGGAGCCGAGCGCGTCCCGCGCCATCTCGAGATATGGCCCTTCGAGATATTTCAGCGCCGGCACTGGGAAATAGCCTTTCGGGCGGTCGATCACCTCAGACGGGATCACGCGCCGGGCCGCTTGCTTCAAAACGCCTTTGCCGCCATGCGCCAGCTTCCAGCGCGAGGGCGTGCGCCCGGCCAACTCGACCAGCTCATGGTCGAGGAACGGCACGCGGGCCTCTAAGCCCCAGGCCATGGTCATATTGTCGACGCGCTTCACCGGATCGTCGACCAGCATCACATTGGTGTCGAGCCGCAGCGCTTTATCGACCGGATCGTCGGCGCCCGGCGCTTCGAAATGCGTCTCCACAAAAGCGAGGCTTTCGTCGCGCGCGGCCAGATGCTCGGGGCTGATTTGGCGCGAGAGGCGCTCATGATCGCGGTCGAAGAACGCGTCGCGATAGGCGGCGACAGGATCATTGGCGTCCTGCAGCGGCGGATACCAATGATAGCCGCCGAAGACCTCATCCGCGCCTTGGCCGGATTGCACGACTTTAATGCTCTTCGAGACCTCGCGCGACAGTAGAAAGAAGCCGATATTGTCGTAAGACACCATCGGCTCGGACATCGCCGCGATCGCCTGGGGCAGGTTCGCCCGCATCTCTTCGGACGGAATGAAGATCTTGTGGTGCTTCGTGCCGTAATGGCGCGCGATGAGATCCGAATAGACGAATTCGTCGCCCTTCTCGCCATGCGCCTCCTCAAAACCGATGGAGTATGTGGCGAGGCCGCGTTGCCCTTCTTCGGCGAGAAGCCCGACGATCAAGGAGCTGTCGACGCCGCCGGAGAGCAGAACGCCCACGGGCACATCGGCCACCATGCGCCGCCGCACAGCGCGGCGCAGCGCCTCGAGCGTGCGCGCCTCCCACTCTTCCGCCGGCGAGCTCTCCTCTTCAGGGCTGCGCTCGAAGTTCGGGCGCCAATAGACGCGATCGATCGCCGCGCCGTCCGGCTCGATCAAGCGGATCGTCGCGGCGGGCAGCTTGCGCACGCCTTTGAGGATCGTCAGCGGCGCAGGCACGACCGCATGCCAGCTCATGTAATGATGCAGCGCCACGGGATCGATCGAGGCGTCGATGTCGCCGGAGGCGAGCAGCGCCGGCAGGCTGGAGGCGAAGCGCAGGCGCCGCGGAGCGCCGTTCGAGGCGGGCGACTCCGCCAGATAGAGCGGTTTGATCCCGAACCTGTCGCGCACCAGCGCCGTGCGTCCGGTCTCGCGCTCGTGGATCGCGAAGGCGAACATGCCGTAGAGCCGCTCGACGGAGGCGGCGCCCCATTCGGCCCAGGCCTTCAGGATCACCTCGGTGTCGCCTTTGGAGGCGAAGCGATGGCCCAGCGCTTCGAGTTCGCCGCGGAGGTCCTGATAATTGTAAATGCAGCCGTTGAAGACGATCGTGAGCCCGAGCTGACTGTCGACGAAGGGCTGCTCGGACGCGTCGGAGAGATCGATGATCTTGAGACGCCGGTGGCCGAAGGCGATCCGTCCGCGCGCCACCACGCCCGCGCCATCCGGACCGCGCGGCGCCATCGCGTCCGCCATGCGCTCCACCTGACTGGCGGAGGCGCGCGCGTCGCCGAACATGATCTCCCCGCAAACGCCGCACATGCGCTCGTCCCCGCCTCTAATCGCTTCAATCCCGCCGCTAGCGGTTGCCCTAATCGCGCGACCTGCGAAAATCAACCTCCGCGCGTCTTTTGGTGTGCGCTGTGTCATCGCCCCCAATCATGGGCGCCCGCATGTGTGTCTTTTTGCGTTTTGGGCTCATTCAACTCTATTATATTTTACTGCAAGCGAGCAGTGTCTTTGTAAATAATTACCAGAGGTCCGCGCGTCGGATTTTCGCGCTAGCGATGTCATAATTCCTTCATCTCGGCGCTCTCTTTCATAAAACTGTCATGACGATTATTTTTATGTAGCGAAGTCACAGTAGTGTCATCGTACAGTGATATCGCCCGCGCCGAAGAGGAGGCGATGGCGTCAATAATCGCGATAAATGGCGTGTCTAAGTGTTTTGTTGGGCGCAACAAAGTGCTCGATGGGATCACGATCGACATACGGCGAGGCGAGATGGTCGCGCTGATCGGCGCCTCCGGCTCGGGCAAGTCGACGCTGATCCGCTTGATCGCCGGGCTTGAGCG
The DNA here is from genome assembly GCA_038530925.1 of Pseudomonadota bacterium. Classification (GTDB taxonomy): domain Bacteria; phylum Pseudomonadota; class Alphaproteobacteria; order Rhodobacterales; family Rhodobacteraceae; genus JALEGB01. The sequence continues at coordinate 16,057 of JBCBCG010000012.1, read as the reverse complement.
CGTGGACCGCGACGGCGGCGAGATCGCTTTGTTCGGCGAGACGGTGCAGCGCGGCGGTCGGCGTCTCTCGGCGCAGCGCCGCTTGCGGCGCGATGTCGGCGTCGTCTTCCAGCAATTCAATCTGGTGGGGCGGCTGACCTTGATGCGCAACGTGCTGGCGGGCCGGCTCGGCCGCGCGCCGGCCTGGCGCGGCTTATTCGGCCTCTTCGCGCGCCAGGATCGCGTCAAGGCGCTGAGTTGCATCGAGCGCGTGGGCATGATCGCTTTCGCCCGCCGCCGCGCCTCGCAGCTTTCCGGCGGGCAGCAGCAGCGCGGCGCCATCGCCCGCGCGCTGTGCCAAGAGGCGCGGATCATTCTCGCGGACGAGCCGATCGCCTCACTGGACCCGGCCACGGCCGAGCGGGTGATGGAGATCCTCGCTGAGATCAACCGCGCCGACGCCTGCACCGTGCTCGTGTCGCTGCACCAGATCGATCACGCCTTCCGCCATTGCGACCGGATCATCGCGCTGAAGGACGGCCGCGTCGTGTTCGATGGGCCGACGCGGGACGTCAAACCAGAGGATTTGAGCGCGCTTTACGGCCTCGAACAGTCCGAGGCCGCGGGCGAGCTCAACGGAACCAGACACGCCGCCGAGCGGGGTGACGCTGGAGATCGCGACGCCATGCTTGCGGCCGCGGTCGAGCATGAGGCGCGCCGCGCCGCCGCCGGGCGGGCGAGCGCCGACATGAGTGATACGACGACCGATAGGAGAAGTCCTTGATGTTTAAAAAGCTCGCCATCGCGGCGTCCGTGGCGGTCGCCGCCGCGGCGCCGGCCTACGCCGACATGCCGGAAGTCATCAACTTCGGCATCATCTCGACCGAGTCCGCCTCCGCGCTCGAAGAATCCTTCTCACCGTTCCTCGCCGATATGAGCGCTTCGCTCGGCGTCGAGGTGAAGCCGTTCTTCGCCTCCGACTACGCTGGCGTGATCGAAGGCATGCGCTTCAAGAAAGTCGACGTCGCGTGGTTCGGCAATAAGTCGGCCATCCAGGCTGTCGACCGCGCCGGCGGCGAAGTGTTCGCGCAGACGATCAAAGACGACGGATCGCGCGGCTATCACTCGCTGCTTATCGCCAACAAAGACAGCCAGCTGAACTCGCTGGACGACGTGCTGGCCTGCGACAAGACGCTGACCTTCGGCAACGGCGATCCCAACTCCACCTCCGGCTTCGCGATCCCGGGCTACTATGTTTGGGCTCTGAACAACCAGACGCCGGAAGACTGCTTCGCCCGCGTCACCTCCTCGAACCACGAAGGCAACGCGCTGGCGGTGGCGAACGGCAAAGTGGACGTCGCGACGAACAACACCGAGTCCATCTATGCGCGCCTCGGGAAGAACAACCCTGAGGCCGCCGCGAACATCAAAGAAATCTGGCGCTCGCCGCTGATCCCGTCCGATCCGATGGTCTGGCGCGCCGATCTCTCCGATGAAGCCAAGCAGAAGATCTACTACTTCTTCATGCAGTACGGCCGCTTTGGCGACATGGAGAAGGTGAAGCGCGAGCGCGCGGTGCTGGCGCAGCTTTCCGACGGCTGGGGTCCGTTCCTCGCCTCCTCGAACGCGCAGCTGCTGGATGTGCGCCAGATCGAGGCGTTCAAAGACAAGATCAAAGCCGAGCAGGCGGGCGATGCGGATGCGCTCGCCGCGGCTGACGCGTTGCTCGCCGATCTCGCCGACCAGGCGGCGGTCGTGGGGCAGAGCGGCTACTAAGCCGGCTCGCTCCGTGATCTAGGGTCGCGCCGCCTCGTCTTTTGAGGCGGCGCGCGCTCCCGAGCGGCGCGGCGAAGCGGCCGAGCCGCTCTTTTTGCTGAGATCAGTCGGCGATGAGCGAGGCGCGCGATGGCGATCACCATCAATGAAAGCGATGTCGCCCGCGGCGCGTTATCGCCGGAGGTTGCGGCCCAGCTGAAGCCGGATTGGCGCATCACCATCGCTTACGCCGCCGCAGCGCTCCTGCTCGCTTTGTTGCTGGGCGGCAGCTATTATCCGGCGGAGGTCAATAACTGGACCTCTCTCATTACTGATTCTGATAACATGGCCACTTACATGGCCGATTTTTTTCCGCCGAATTTTGAAAGACGAGATTTTTATATCGAAAAGATGCTGGAGACTATCTATATCGCGTTTTGGGGAACTGTACTGTCGATTGTGTTCGGCATTCCCTTCGCTCTTTTGTCTTCATCGAATATCGCGCCGTGGTGGATCTTGCAGCCGGTGCGCCGGCTGATGGACGCTTGCCGCGCGATCAATGAGCTGGTCTTCGCGCTGCTCTTCGTCGTCGCCGTCGGACTCGGGCCGTTCGCGGGCGTGATGGCGCTGTTCGTCCATAATCTTGGGATCATTTCGAAGCTCTTCTCCGAGGCGGTGGAGGCGATCGATCCGCGCCCGGTGGAGGGCATCCGCTCCACCGGCGCCTCGCGCCTGCAAGAGATCCTCTATGGCGTGATCCCGCAGGTGTTGCCGCTTTGGTCGAGCCTGTCGCTCTACCGCTTCGAAACCAATGTGCGCTCGGCAACCGTGCTCGGCATCGTCGGCGCCGGCGGGATCGGGCAGACCTTCTACGATACGTTCCGGTCGTTCAAATACACGGAGGTCACTGCGATGATCATCATCATCGTGATCGCCGTGATCCTGATCGACATCGTCTCCGCCCAGCTCCGCAGGTATCTCGTGTAGATGCGCGGCGCGCAGGCGCGCGGCGGACGCTCCCGCCCGCCCACCCCGCATCCGCCGCGCGCCCTCAGGGACGGAGCGCTAAGGCGAGGCGATGCGTCGCCGCCTCCAGCGCCGCGGTCTCGAAGGCGGAGAAGCCGAGGATCAGCGCTTGGAAGGGCGCTGCGCCTGGGTCGCGGTAAAAGCTCGAGAGCGCGCGCGCCGAGACGCCGGCCTCAGCTGCGCGCGCAGAGGCCTCGGCATCGGTCAGCCGCGCCGCGAGCGCGGGGCTGAAGCGGCAGACGAGATGCATGCCGCTCGGCTCCGGCGCGGGTTTGAGATCATCGCCGATGGTCACCTGCAGCGCTGCGATCAGCGCTTTGCGCCGCTCGCCATAGCGCCGGCGCATGCGGCGCACATGCGCCGCGTAGCCGCCGCTCTCCATGAACGCCGCCAGCGCCGGCTGCGGGATCAGCGAGGCTTGCGGTCCGTCGGCCGCGATAGCGTCGGCGAAGGCGCCGATCAGGCGCGCGGGAGCGACCAAAAAGCCAAGGCGCAGCGTCGGCGAGAACACCTTTGAGAAGCTGCCGAGATAGAGGACATGCGCGCCGTCATCGAGCGCGGCCAGAGCCGGGATCGGACGGCCTTCATAGCGGTATTCGCTGTCGTAATCATCCTCGATCAAGGCGCGCGGCGCGGCCGCGGCGCCGGCCCACTCCAAAAGCGCGCGCCGCCGCGCCAGCGGCAGAGCGACGCCGAGCGGGTAGTGGCGGGAGGGGGTGAGAAAACAGCCATCCGCGGTCGGAAGACGCTCGGGATCAAGGCCGTTGGCGTCGACTGGCGCGTCGACGATCGCAAGGCCCGCCGCTTGAAAGCGGCGCTCCGTGGGGCGATAGCCTGGGTTCTCGAGCGCGATGGCGCCGCCTGGCGCGAAGGCGGCGCGCGCGATCAGGCTGGCCGCGTCCGCCGCGCCCGCGGTGATGATGACGCGCGCCGGGTCGATGGGCGCGCCATCGTCTTCGACGCCGCGCCAAGCGGCGAGATGGGCGGCGATGGCGCGGCGGAGCGGCGGCCAACCGAAAGGATCGGGCGCGCAGAGCGCGGCGCGATCGGGCGCGCGCCAGCTTTTCTCGAGGAGGCGCGCCCAGTCGCGATAGGGAAACAGGGTTTCATCGGCGCCGCCCTCGAAGGGGTGGAAGGGGCGCGGCGCGGTCGGCGGCGGGGGCGCAAGGGCGCCCGCGCGCGGGGGCGCAGGGCTTGGCGGGCGCGGCGCGGCGTCGGGCGCGTCCGGCAGATTATGGGCGACGAACACGCCGGCGCCGCGGCGGCTGGCGAGGTAGCCCTCCGCGCGCAGTTGGTCGAGCGCCGCCACCGCCGTCGCGCGGCTCACCCCAAGCTCCGCCGCGAAGGCGCGGCTCGCCGGCAGGCGGGCGCCGGGCGGCGCGATCCCGCGATCGATCAGCGTGCGCAGCGCATGGGCGAGCTGCGCCTGCAAGGGCTCGGCGCTCTGGCGCGAGAGGCTGATCGCCAGCAGCGCCGGCTCTAAATTGGTCTGATGCATAATTCAAAAACTGGATCTTTTGCACAGTCCGATCCGAGCTTATGCCCAGAGGCGCTTTCACACCACCACCGAAAAGGACTGATCGAAAGGAGATCCGCCATGGCGGAGCGGAGCGATGCGGGCGCGGCCGAAGCAGGCCGGGAGACGCGGATGGCGACGGCCCCGAGCGAGCGGACGCGCGTGCGCCGCGCGCCGCATAAGGCGCGCTACGATAAGGCGACGATCCGCGCGATTTTGGACGCGACGCCGCTCTGCGCCGTGGGCTACGCCTTCGGCGGCGCGCCTTACGTGACGCCGACGCTGCATTGGCGCGAGGGCGATCACGTGTATTGGCACGGCTCCTCGGCGAGCGCGGCGCTGCGCGGCGCGGAGGGCGCGGAGGTGTGTTTCACGGTCTCGATCCTCGATGGGTTCGTGCTGGCGCGCTCCGGCATGCATCACTCGGTCAACAGCCGGTCGGTGACGCTGTTCGGCGTGGCGCGGAAAGTCGAGGACGCGCAGAAAAGCGCGCGGCTCGACGCGTTCATCGATGGCCTCTTTCCAGGGCGCGCGGCTCAGCTGCGGCCCGCGACGGCGCAGGAGCTGAAAGCGACGACCGTGCTCGGCATGGCGATCGACGAGGCCTCGGCGAAGATTCGCGAGGGCGGGCCGAAAGACGACGAGGAGGATTACAGCTGGCCGGTTTGGGCGGGCGTGCTGCCGGTGAGGATGGCGGCGGGCGGCTATGAGGATGATGATCGCTTATTGAACGGCGCCGAGCCGCCTGACGCTGCGCCGGCGTTCCTACGCAAAGACTGAGCTTCTGAATGAAGCGTCCGGTCCGTTTTGGGGCGGCGTGCGATTGACCCGTTCGCGCGCGCCGCCATCTTCACGGCATGGGCGCAAAGAGCAACCCGCCGAATGTAAGCGCCGTGCGGCTTGAGACGCCCGCGGGCGGCGGCGCATTCGAGATGGCGCGTCTTTCGATCGGCGTTTTCTTGGTCGATCAGCCAAGCCACCAGATCGCGCTTGGATCGGATCAGCGGCTGGCGCGGCCGCTTTCGGCGCAGGAAGGGTGGATCCTGCCCGCCGGCGCGCAAGGCCTTTGCGAGTACGACGCCGCGCACGCCTTCGCTCTGGTCGAGATCGATCACGCGCTGCTCGAGGAGGCGGGCTTCGATCCGCGGCGGCCCTTCGCGCCGCATATCGGCGCGCATGACCCGTTGCTTCTGCAGATGGCGCTCGCCGCGGCTGCGCCGCAGGCGGAGACGAGCCGCCTGTACCGCGAGACCATGCGCCAAGCGCTCGCGGCGCAGGCTGTGATGGTGACGCAGCGCCTGAGCGCCGCTGCGGCGCCGCGCGCGCCAGAGATCGAGGATCCGAGGCTGCGCCGGGCGCTCGCTTACATCGAGGAGCATCTCGCGAGCGATCTTTCGCTTGAGGCGATCGCGGGGGAGGCCGCGATGAGCCCGTTTCATTTTTCCCGCGCCTTCAAGGCGGCGACGGGCCGCTCGCCTCTCCAATATGTGATCGCCGAACGGATGGATTGGGCGCGGACGCTGCTCCGAACCACGCGCGCGCCGGTGGCGGAGATCGCCTATCGCGTGGGCTATCACGACGCCTCGCGGTTCGCGAGGCACTTCAAGCGCGCTTACGGGGCGACGCCGGCCTCGGTGCGAGACTAGCGGCTGATCGCGGCGCGGGAGGACGCCGCTTTGGGCCGTCGAGGCCCGCCGCGGCGTTCGCGTGCGGATGACGCACGCGCCGCCTCAAGCCAGACGTTGTGACGACGTCGGCTCAAGGCGGCGGACAAGCCGCTTCATGAGGGGCGGGGCTTTCTTACTGAGCCGGGCGGGTGTGGACTTTCTCAGGGTTGAGATCGTAGCCCCAAGGGAGGCCGGAGTTCTTCCAGCCATCCACCAGACGCCATGGTCCGTTCGGATTGGTTTTGTCGGCGCGGCCTTCGAACCCGTCGACCACCACATAGACTTGCGAGAGGCCGAGACCCTCGAGCGCTTTGGCCGAGGGCGCGCCGCGCGTGCCGCCGGAGCGGCACATCAGCATGATCGGCGTCGTTTTCGGCAAACTTTTAGCTTCGAGCGCGGCGAGCACGCCCGCCGCGAAATCAGGGTTCCGCTCCATCGCGAATTTGGGCTTTTTTGGGTTCCATTTCGATGGGTTCACTTGGAGAAAAGGAACGTTCACGTCGATCACATCAGTGTAGCCGGCGAACATGATCTCGATCGGCTCGCGGACGTCGACGAAAAGCACCGCGTCGCCTTCGGTTTGCTTCTTCTCATAGGCTTCTTTCGCGGTGAGATAGAGGCCCCAAGAGGTTTGCTTGTTCGGATCTTCCGGCGGCGGCGCGGCGGATGCGGCGCCTGCGTGAAGAAGAGAGAGGCTCAGCGCGGCGGCGAGCAAAGCGTTCAGCGCGTTCATCTGCGAGGTCCTTTCGCCGTTAGAAGGAGAGGATCGTGGCTTGGTCGTCGAGGAGCCGCGCGGCCATTTCGGGCGGCTTCGCGGCGCCGACGCCGTCGAGCAGCGCCTCTGCGCCGACGCCTTTGTTCGGCAAGTACAGCGCGCAGACTTCAACCGCGCCGCCCGCGCCCATGATCTTCTGCATCAGGCCTTGCGGGCTCATTCCCATGGGCGCCTGCGGGGCGGTGGCGGCCTCGGGGGCGGCTTTCAGCGCGAGGTCGCCGGCCCGGCCGCAGAGCAGGATATTCGCCTCGGCGCCTTGTCGGATGGACTGCATGGTCAGGACCATGCTCATCAGCTGGGTCTGGGGATGGTCGGAGGTGACGATGGTGACCAGCCGCTTGGCGTCGTCCGCGAGCGCCGATCCGGCGCAGCAAGCGGCGATCATCGCCGCGGCGAGAACGCTTTTCATGATCCGATCCTTTGTCTGTCAGAGGGGCGGCGAGCGCTGCGGCTCGCGTGAGGGCGACGTTGCCCATGCGCCGGCGCGCGCCGCTTTGATTTGAATCAATAATATATGAAAGTTTGCATATGAAGTTCCGCCGCGCAGGCCATGTGCGGCGTCGGTCTCTCGATCGGAAGGCGAGGCAAAGGACGCCGCGTCTCCACGACCGTCCTGTCTCAAGCGAGAAAGGGGATGAATTGCGCGCCCAGCGCCCCGCAGAGGCGCCGCGCTCAGGCGAAAGGGTTCAGGCCAAGGCGTTCAGGCGCCGGCGCGTCCTGCAGAGAGGAAGGCGCGCAAATCCATGTCGCGGCGCTCCGTCAGAGAGACGTAAGTCAGCGCGCAATTGGTGCGTTCGCGGATCATCTCGCCAGGATATGGCAGATAGGCGAGTTCAGCGCTGCCAAAGGCGGGGGAGGCGGCGCCGACTTGCCATTGGCTGGTGACGGAGACGTCGACCAGTTTGAGTTTCGCGCCGCCTGTCTCGCTCTCGATCTCGAGCGGGACGCCGGCGATGCGCAGGAAGGCGGCTTTGTCGCTGGCGGCGGCGAACCCTTCGATGAACTGCGCTGAGAGCGCCTGCAGCTCCGCCGCCTCATCCTCCGGCGTCATATGCGAATGGAGATGATGCGCCGGGTCGGACGGGCCGTTATGGCCGGCGGGATGCGGATGCGAAGGATGGTCGTGCGGCATCCTCAGCTCTTTTTTCGCTTCTTCGCCGCGGGCTTTGCGGCGGCTTTGACCGCGGGCTTCTTCGCGCCCTTCGCCGCCGCGGCGGAAGTGGTCCAGCGCCGGCCGTCGACGCCCGGATCGTAATCGCCCTTCTCGAGCGTCACCGGCTTGTCGATGAGCCCCTTATGCGCGCCGAGCTTGCCGGCGGCGACCATCGAGCCGAGCGCGTCCACGATCACCCGCGTCGCCAAAAGCGCCGTGATGTCGGAGGTGTCGTAGGGCGGAGAGACCTCCACCACCTCGAGCCCGCAGATCCCTTCGGCGGCGACTTTCGAGACGAGATGCAGCGCCTCGCGCGGCAGGAAGCCGCCCGGCTCGGGCCAGCCCGTGCCGGGAACGAAACCGCAATCCACGCTGTCGATGTCAAAGGAGACATAGACCATATCCGCGCCGTCCCAGGCCATCTCCAGCGCCATTTCCGCGGTCTTGTCGAGGCCCATCCGCTCCATATCGGACATGGTGATGATGTTGGTCTCGCGCTCGCGGGCTGTTTTCACCGCGGCGCGCGGCACTTGCCATCCGCCGATGCCGACTTGGACGAGGTTCTTCGCCGGCACGTTCGGCAGATTGGTCGCATGGAACCAAGGCGTCGTGTGCATGCGCTCATCGAGGTCTTTCTCCTGAATGTCCGCATGCCGATCGAAATGGATGATGCCGATGGTCTTCGAGGTGCATTCGGCGAGGCCGCGCACGGTGGGAAAGCCGATCGAATGATCGCCGCCGAGGATGATCGGCAGCGAGCCTGACGAGAAGACATGCGCGCACGCACGGCTGATCTGGTCGAAGGTCTTCTCGATATTCGCGGGGATCGTGAAGATGTCGCCCGCGTCGCAGAGGCTCATCTGCTCGCGCAGATCGATGCCCATCTCATAATTATAGGGCGTGTAGAGCGCGGAGATTTTGCGAATGCCTTGCGGGCCGAACCGCGTGCCGGCGCGATAGGTCGTGCCGCCATCGAACGGCGCGCCGAGCACGGTGGCGTCATAGAGGCCGACTTCCGAAACGTCCTCGGCGTAAGGCGCTTTGAGGAAGGTGTTGATGCCCGCGTAATGCGGCAGCTCTCCGCGCGCGAAGGTGGGGATCGAGCGATCCTCGACGCTGCCGGCTGCGGTCAGGCCCATGGCCAGGGCCCATTTCACCTCTTTCTCCCACTCCTTCTCGGGGATGTCGGCCTCGGCGCGGGCGGATTTCCAGCCCTGCAGCTTGCTCAGGTCGGGATGATGCGCGCGCCGCTCATGCGGCAGGCTGGGTCCGAACTCCGCCAGGCGCTGGCGCAGCGCCGCTTTGGGCCGCGGCGCGGGTCTCGCCGGGCGGTCCCATGGAAACATCATCGATCGGCTCCCGATATGTCTTCTCAGTGAGTTTGAAATCGTATGTCACGGTCGCGCCGTAGGCGGTTGGATCGACCGGATCCCAGCGCGGCTTGTCGAACACCAGAACCCGCGTCGCCAAACTGAAGGCTTCCGAGAGATCATGGCTGACCATGAACACGGTCATGCCGGTCTCGCGCCAAAGCTCCAGCAGAAATTCGTGCATCGCGGCGCGCGTTCCCGGATCGAGCGCGCCGAAGGGCTCGTCGAGCAGCAGCACCTTCGGCTTTTTCGCGAGCGCTTGGGCGATGGCGAGGCGCTGCTGTTGGCCGCCGGAAAGCTGGCTCGGCCAGGCGTCGCCGAGATGGCCGAGACCGATCCGCTCAAGCGTCGCTTGCGCCTCGTCGCGCAGGCGACGGCGCGCCGCGCCGAAGAGGCGTGCGGAGAACGGAACCGAGAGCTCCGTCGCCGCCATCAAATTGCCTCGCACGGTCAAATGCGGAAACACGGAGTAGAGCTGGAATACGACGCCGCGATCGGGCCCGGGCTCGCGCGCGGGCTCGGCGTCGCCGATGCGGATCTCGCCGCGGCTCGGCGTCTCTTGGGCGAGGAGCATGCGCAAGAAGGTGGTCTTGCCGCAGCCCGAGGCGCCGACGATCGCGCAGAACGCGCCGTCCTCGATCTCGAGGTTCACGCGCTCCAGTATTGGCGTCGCGCCGTAGGATTTGAACACGCCGCGCACTGAAACCGCGCTCATGTCCGCTCTCCTTTCGTCCGCGTCTCGCTCATAGGCTTTGCCCTTGCAGATGCGCCCAAGGATAGCCGCGGCGCGAGATTTCTCTCAGCGCCAAGTCGATCACGAGAGCCAGAAGCGTGATCCAGAACACATAAACCAGGATCACATCCATCGCTAAGAAACGGCGCACCAAGAAGATGCGATAGCCGAGGCCGGCTTCGGCCGAGACCGCTTCGGAGGCGATCAGGAACAGCCAAGCGGGGCCGAGAGACAAGCGTACCGACTGAATAAGGCGCGGCATCATTTGCGGCAGCGCCACGCGCAGCAGGATGCGCCAGCTGGAGGCGCCCAGGGTTTGCGCTTTGATCAATTGCTCGGTCGGGATCTCCAACGTTCGAGCGGCGAGATCTCGGATGATGAAGGGCGTGACGCCGATCGCGATGAGCGCGATTTTCGACGCCTCGCCGAGGCCGAGCGCGATGAACAGGATCGGCAACAGCGCCAGCGGCGGTATCAGCGAGAGCGCGGAGACGAATGGCGAAAGCCCGGCGCGCGCGGCCGGAAAGAGGCCGATCATCAGCCCGAAGGCGAGCCCGATCGCCGCGGCGAGGCCTACGCCTTGCGCCAGGCGCGCCAGGCTGATCGCGGTGTCGTCCCAAAACAGGATAAAGCCTTTGCGCGGGCTCGGCTCTGTGACCAACTCCGCGGCTTTCTCGACGATCGACGCGGGCGCTGGCAGCAGCTTGTCGCGCGGGTTTTCCGCCAGGCGGATCTCCGAGCCGATGCTGTAGGCGATCAACACGATCACGAAAGGCAGCGCGGCCAAGAAGATGGCCAGCGCTCGGCCCGGATTGCGATTGATCCAGCGCATGCTCGTCTCCTTCGCCTGTCGGCGGCCGGGGCCGCGCCGGATCGTTCTGAGGAGGAGGGCGCGGCGCTCAAGAGCGAGCGCCGCGCGCCGTGGTCAGAGCGCGCCGTCGGCGGCCATCTGCATATAGCTTGGGTCGAAGCGGAACTTTATGTTCGCAGTGTCCCCAAGCGTCTCATCGCCCGGAAAGGCCATGCCGACATCGTCGATGCCCAGGCCTTCGCCCAGAATGCCGTGGGTGAAGAGGAAGTTGCGCACAAAGTCCATTGTCTGGATCAGCGACTTGTCCTCAGTGAAGGCGACCGCTTCGGCGGGGGTGTAGAACATCTGCGTCGTGGCGAGCTGCGCGTCGTAGCCGGCGAGGTCGGTGCCGGAGGCCTCAGCCATGGCGGTGCGCGCCGCGATCCCTTCCGGCGTGTCGGACGCCATTAGCGCCATGGTTTCATACCAAGCGCCGACCAGCGCTTTGCCGAAATTCGGGTTCGCGGCCAGCGTCTCGGTGTTCACCACCATCAGATCGATGATCTCGCCGGGGATGTCGGCGCTGTCATAGATCTTCTTCGCGTCGGGGCTCTCCAAAATGGTCGAGACCAGCGGGTTCCAGGTGACGGCCGCGACGACGTCGTCGGTGGCGAAGGCGGCGATCATATCGGCGTCGGAGGTGTTCACGACGCTGATGTCCGCCTCGGTCATGCCCGCGCTCTCAAGCCCGCGCGCGAGCAGATAGTGAGACACCGAAAGCTCGACGAGATTGATCCGCTCGCCTTTGAGATCGGCGAAGCCCGCGTCGCCCTTCACCAGCACCGCGTCGTTGCCATTCGAGAAATCGCCGACGATCAGGGCAGTGGTGTCGACGCCGCCGCCCGCCGGGATGGAAAGCGTGTCCATATTCGTGGCGCTCACACCGTCAAAGGCGCCGGCCGTGTACTGGTTTATGGATTCGACATAGTCGTTGATCTGCACGATCTCGACGTCGATGCCGTATTTGTCAGCCCATTTGTCCATGATGCCGCTGTCTTCCATGTAGCCCCATGGCATCCAGCCCACATAGATCGACCAAGCGACTTTGAATTCGGTTTTCTCGGCCGCCTGCGCCGGCGCGATCAGCGCGGCGCCGGCCAGCGCCGCGGCGCATAGCGTCTTCACCAAGGAAGGCGTCTTCACGAAGGAAGGCGTCGTCATCATCAGCAGCCCCTTGCCCCGTTCCGCCCGTCACAGCTGCGGCCAGGGCCCGGTGGCGGAACAGGAGAGGCGGGGCCGGCCGATTGGCGCAGTAACCTCCCGGGATTTTGGCCCGCCGTGTACCGGGCGGAGTTGGCCGCCGCGGCGGTGCTTCTCGGACCAGGCCCGCGCCGCGTGGCGGCGGCGATCGGCGGAACCCTAAGCACCCTGCGTCGTTAGAGTTCGCCGCATGGCGGTATGACGCAAGTGTGAATGGGCCTTAACGAGGCAAGTTTTCAAAAGCGCTCAAGAAAGGGGCGCTGATTCCGGTGCGTTGCGTAGGAAGTGCGCAAACTCGGCGAGTCTGGCGCGGGTCGTTCGCGCGGCGTCGCCGGGACAGGGTCGCGCAGCGACGCCGCGCGCCCCTCTCGCACGCGCCTTTACGCAGCGTCGCGCCAGGCGTGCGCCTCGTTCAAAGCCGGCGCGGCGACGGCGTCGATCGGCTCGGAGCGTGTCGGCGCCGCCTTCTCCGGCCGTTTCGCGGCGGCGCGGAGCGGGCAGCCATCGGCGCTGCAGGCGGCGCGCGCGAGCGCCAGATTGCGCCAGAGCGCCAGCGCCGCGCCGATCCCGCCGACGGAGGCGAGGATCAAGGCTGCGGGTGAGAGCCCGGCCGCGGCGGCGGCGGCGAACACGCTTGAGAACTCGAAACCGGCGTCGAACATCGTTCTGGTCCTTCTCTCCAAACCGAGCCCGCAAACCGGCGTTTGCGGCCCCTCCGTCAGGGTGTTTGGCGACCGGCGGCCTTTCGAGCGCCGCGCCGCGTCTCGCGTATGTGCGTAGCCTCTAACATTGTAAGAGGGTCTAACATGAGGAAGTCAGAACGTCTAACATTTTTGTAAGCGCCTCTAACTTTGAGTCCACCTCTCGATGCGTTAAGGTGTGGCAACGCCGTGCGGAGGCGGCGTCCGGGTCCGCGGAAAGTCGCATCGACGCCTCCTTTCGAGTGATTGCGGTCATCATCGGTGATCTCGCGCCAGCGCAGCGGACCCATGGCGCTCCGGAGGGATCCGATGAGCGACAAGACATCTCAGACCCAGAACGCCCGCTTAAACCTTGAGGCGCTGCGTCGCCGCGCCAAGGCGCTGCGCCGCGCCTATCGCGCGGGCGATGCCGAGGCGGCGGCGCGGATCAAAGCCGCGCTGGGCGAGCCGGCGCCGGCGGCCGACGCGCTGAAGCATGCGCAGGCGCTGCTGACCATCGCACGGGAGGCGGGCTTCGCCAGCTGGCCGCGGCTGAAGCTCGCCGCGGAAATGGCGGCGATGGATCGCATGGCCCGCGCCGCGCGGCTCGAACAAGCGCTTTTTCAGGGGCAGCATTGGGTGGTGGACGCGCTCCTCGCCAAAGACCCGGATCTCGCCGCCGCCTCGCTCGGCCTGCGGATCGCGCTGTACGATCGCGCCGCGGTTGAGGCTGCGCTGGCGGCCGATCCGGCGACGGCGACCCGCGCGGTCGGCCCAAGTGGCGATGCAGCGCGCATCGCAGAGCGCCGCCCGATCCTGCATCTCGCCTTCTCAAAGCACATCCACGCCGCGCCGCAGAAGCGCGGGGCGATGTTGGCGATCGCCGAAGCGCTGCTGGCCGCCGGCGCCGATGTGAATGACGGCTTTCCGGCTGAACCTGGTTCGGAGCATCAGCTCTCGGCGCTTTACGGCGCGCTCGGCCATGCGGACAACATGGCGCTCGCGACCTGGTTGCTCGAGAACGGCGCCGATCCGAACGACAATGAATCACTCTATCACGCGACCGAACTGCCGCACCGCGAGGGCGTGAAGCTCTTAATCAGGCATCAGGTGCGGATCGAGGGCACGAACGCCCTGCCGCGCGCGCTCGATTTCGATGATGTCGACACGGCGCGGCTGCTGCTGGAGGCGGGCGCTGATCCGAATGAAGGCGCGGCGCCGCATCCCTCGGGCCAGCCGTCCTACGTGATCCCGGCGCTGCATCAGGCGGCGCGGCGGCGCTGCTCGGCGGAGATGGCGCGCTTGCTGCTCGCTCATGGCGCCGACGGGCGGACGTCCTATCGCGAGCACAGCGCTTACGCCTATGCGCGGATCTATGGCAATCAGCCGATCGCCGCGGCGCTCGAGGCGGCGGGCCAGGCGACCCCGCTCAGCCCGCTTGAAGAGGCGCTCGCCGCCGCCGCCGAAGGGCGTCCCGCCGCGGCGGTCGCGCCCGAAGCGTTCACGCAGGAGACGCGGCGGATCATGGGCCGCATTCTTGGCTTCGGCGGCGATCTCGCCCATGCGCAGCGGCTGCATGCGCTCGGCGTCGATCCGGAGTGGGAGGATGAGATGGGCCTGCCCGCGATCCATATCGCGGGGTGGGAGGGGTTGCCCGACATTGTTCGCTGGCTGCTGACGCTCGGACCGGATCTGACGCGGAAGAACGCCTATGGCGGCGATCTGATGGGCACGATCATCCATGGCGCGGAGTTCAGCCCGGCGCGCGAGACGCGCGACCATCTCGGCTGCGCCGAAGCCGCGCTGGCCGCAGGCGCGCCGCTTCATGCGCGCGATGTCGAGGGCTGCGGCGCCGAGGAGCTGGCCGCCTTCCTCTCCGACTGGGCGGAGCGCCATCCGGAGCGGGTGATCGCGCCTCAATGATCCGTCTCGCGCTGCGGCGCGCGCTGTGAAATCCTGACGGCTCCGACATGAACAGACAGCGACAACGCTGCGCCTTAAGGAATGAAGGGCTTACGGGAGGAGTGTCATGGTGGATCTCAGCGGCAAGACGGCGGTGATCACGGGCGCGGCCAGCGGCATCGGCCGCGCCAGCGTCGAGGTGTTCGTCAAGGCGGGCGCGCGCGTCGTCGCCGCCGACATTCAAGAGGAGGCGGGCCGCGCGCTGGAAGAGCGATATGGCGCCGATCAGGTCCGCTTCGCGCTCTGCGATGTGACGCGTCGCCAGGAGCTGGACGCGGCGATCCGGCTCTGCGTCAGCGCCTATGGCGGGCTCGACATTATGTTCAACAACGCCGGCGCCGGCGGCAGCGGCGCGACCATCGAGACCTTCGATCCCGACGGGTTCGACAGCACCGTCGCGCTGCTGTTGAAATCGGTGCTCATGGGCACGCATCTCGCGATCCCGCATCTCAAAGCGCGCGGCGGCGGCGCGGTGATCAACACCTCCTCGATCAGCGCGCTCCGCGCCGGCGACGCGCCGATCGTCTATTCGGTCTGCAAATCCGGCGTCGCGCATTTCTCGAAACTCGCCGCGGCGGAGCTCGGCAAACACAAGATCCGCGTCAACGCCGTGCTGCCCGGCCTCATTGGCACGGCGATCTTCGGCTCCGCCTTCGGCCTCGGCGCGGCGGAGAGCGCTGGGATCGTCAAGCTGCTTGAGGAGAAGGCGAAGGACTCCCAACCGATGGGCCGGATCGGCCAAGGCGAGGATGTGGCCGAGCTGGTCGCGTTCCTCGGCTCGGATGCGGCGGCGTTCATCAGCGGCGCCGCGATCACCGTCGATGGCGGCGCTACGGTGGGCGCGCCGGACAGCTGGCGGTCCGATATGGCGACGCGGTTGATGGAGACGCTGGGGCTCTCGCCTGAGCAAGCGCAGGGCATGATCGCCGCGATGCGTTGAGGCGGCCGCCTTACCCATCCTGCGCCGGCGATGGTCGCAAAGCGGCGGCGATCGCTTCGAGTTGCGTCGCGAGCGGACTGCTCTTGCGCCAGACCATGCCGATGGTGCGGCGCGGCTCCGGATCGGCGAGCCGCGCCGCATGCGCCGGCGTCGCCCGAAGCTCCGTCGCCAGCGCCATCTCCGGCAGCAGCGTGACGCCGAGCCCGGCGCCGACCATCCGCACCAGCGTCGACAAAGAGCTGGCGTCGAGCGCGCCGCGCGGGGCGGCCGAGGGGATGTTGCAAAAGGCGAGCGCCTGATCGCGGAAGCAATGCCCTTCCTCAAGAAGCAGGAGCCGCATCTCGCGCAGCGCCTCGCGGCTCGGCGGCGCCGCCTCAGCCTCGCTCTCCGGACGGATCAGCCAAAACGCCTCTGAGAAAAGCGCGACCTCCGTCAGCCAGGGCTCGGAGAC
>JBCBCG010000011.1:0-34787 GCA_038530925.1 Pseudomonadota bacterium | reverse complement strand
GTGCAAAGCGGCGCCGCATCTGGCGATGAGGCGAAGCCGAAGAGCGGCGCGCCCGCGCCGGTTGAAGTGCGCGATGCGCGCTTCGCGCCGACTGAAACCGGCGGCGTGCGGCTCACCCTCGCGCTCGGAGGCGCGGTTGATAGCCACACCTTCGCGTTGGACGCGCCGCATCGCGTCGTGGCGGATTTCCCGCTGCTGGCTTGGGCGGCGGAGCCCGCCGCGGCGCTGGCCGCCGCGCCGCCCGCGGTGCGCGCGCATGGCGTGCTCGGCGCGCGCGTCGGCCGCTTCCGCGAGGACCGCTCGCGCCTCGTGCTCGATCTTGATCGGCCCATGCGGATCGCGCCGCCGCGCTTCACGCCGGACGCCGCGGGCGGCGGCGCCCTGGTGATCGAGATCGCGCCGCAGTCCAGCGAGGCCCTGGCCGCCACGCCGCCGCCACAGCCCGCTGCGCCGCGCCGCACGCCGGCCGCCGCCGATCACACGCCGCGCAGCGTGGCCGCGGCCCGCGCCTTGGCTGAAGCAAGCGCCTTGGCTGAAGCAAGCGCCTTGGCGGAGAACGGCGCCCTGACAGAAAGCGGCGCCTCGACTGAGGAACGCGCGGCCGGCGAGACCGACGCATCGACCGGACCGCGGAGCCGGACGGAGACCCGCGCCGCGACGCTTGAGACCGAGACGCGCGCGGCGCCGCGCTTCACGCTCTTTCCCTCGCGCGAGCCGACGCCGGCGCCGCGCCCGGACATGTTCATCATCGCCATCGATCCCGGGCATGGCGGCGGCGATCCCGGCGCGGTCTATGGCGGACGGCACGAGAAGGATCTCGTGCTTGAGGTTTCGCTCGCGCTCCGCGATCGGCTGTTGCAAACGCCGCGCGTCTCCGTGGTGATGACGCGCGACCGGGACGTGTTCCTTGAGCTTGAAGAGCGGGTCGAGATCGCGCGCGAGGCGGGCGCGCATCTGTTCGTCTCCGTGCACGCCGACTCGCTGCCGGATCATCCCGAGATCTCAGGCGCCGCCTTCTACACGCTCGCGGACGACGCCTCCGACGCCCTATCGCGGCGCCTCGCCTATCGCGAGGATGACGAAGACGGTTTGCGGCCCATGCGCGAGGTCGCGGTCGATCCCTGGGTGCGGCGGCTGCTGATCGACTACGCCCAGCGCCGCTCCGTCGCGCAATCGCACGACCTGGTCGAGCGCCTGCTGCAGGATTTCCAAGCGCGCGGCGTGCCGCTCCTGCGATCCTCGCCGCATCGTCGCGACGATTTCCAAGTTCTGCGCAGCTTTGATCAACCCTCCTTGCTGGTCGAACTCGGCTTTCTCACCAATCTTCGCGATCAGCGCCGCTTCAGCAACCCAGCCTGGCGCGAGACGGTGGTCGAAGCGATGAGCGGCGCGATTCTCAACTGGCGCGAAGAGAACGCCGCGCCCGAGAGCGCAGGCCCGGTGATCGGACGGGTCGCGGCGGAAAACGGCGGCTGACGACCAAGCCGCCGCGGGCCGAGACCCAAGATTCGCGCGGCGCCTGTGGGCGCGGCGCGGCTGTTCGCGGCAAACTGGCGCCGCTCCGCCGCGTTAAGCCGTTTCACAGCCGGGCGCCTTATTGACGGCGTGTTGCTAGGGCTCCAAGAGCGGCGGCGGGGTGCGCGAAGGCGGAAACGCGTCCGCCGCGGCGCGAAGGGGGCGATCGCGGCGACGGGAGGCGAAGACGATATGCGGTTTCTGGCCGGGCTCTTGAACCTGTTCGTATACGGTCTGTTCGCGAGCATCTTGCTCGTGATGGCCATCTTTTGGTGGCATGGCCGCGATTTGCCGAGCACGGCGGAGCTCGCCGAGTATGAGCCGGCGACGCTGAGCCGCGTCTACGCCGCGGACGGCTCTCTGATGGCGGAATTCGCGCGGGAGCGCAGGCTTTTCACGCCGATCGACGAGATCCCGCCGCTGATCAAGAACGCCTTCGTCAGCGCCGAAGATAAGAACTTCTACAGCCATTCCGGCGTCGACGGCGTCGGCCTCGCCAAAGCGATGGTGGACAACATCCGCCGCTCTTTCAGCGGCCAGCGCATGCGCGGCGCGTCGACCATCACCATGCAGGTGGTGAAGAACTTCCTGCTTTCGGGCGATCGGGCGCTGACGCGGAAAATCAAAGAGCTGCTGCTGGCGCAGCGGCTGGAGACCGCGCTCACTAAAGAGCAAATCCTCGAGCTTTATCTTAATGAGATCTTCCTCGGCTCGAACGCCTACGGCGTCACCAGCGCGGCGGACCGATATTTCGACAAACGCCTCGAGGATGTGACGATCGAGGAGGCGGCGTATCTTGCAGCGCTGCCCAAAGCGCCGTCGAACCTGCATCCGGTGCGCCATAAGGAATACGCCACCGACCGGCGGAATTACGTGCTGGCGGAGATGCGCGACAACGGCTTCATCGACCAGCAGCAATTCGAAGAAGCCTCCGCCAAGCCGCTGGCGACGGTGTTCGATAAGCCCGCGGAGGATGGCGGGCGGATCGTCACCTCGATCGGGATCGATTATTTCGCCGAAGAGATCCGCCGCGATCTGGTGGAGGAGCGCGGCTTTGAAGCGGTGCATGGCGGCGGCCTGGCGATCCGTGCGACGATGGAGCCTGAGATGCAAGTCGCGGCGCGCGCCGTGCTGCAGCAAAAGCTCTGGGAGTTCACGCGCGACCGGGGCTACGCCGGCCCGATCGCGCGGCTCGAGGACCTTGATCTCGAAGCCGATCCGCTCGGCGAAACCGGCTGGCGCACGCGGCTGACCGGGCTTGAGCTGCCGCGCGATTTGATCGGCTGGCGCCGCGCCGTGGTGCTGTTGGTCGGCCAGCGCAGCGCCGAGATCGGCATTGAAGGCGTCGAGAGCGAAGAGCCGATTTACCTGCCGTTCTCGGATGTGAAGGACTGGGCGCGCCAGCGCACCGGCGTCGATGAGAACGGCGACGCTGTTCTCGGGCCGGAGCTGACGACGCCGGCGGACCTCTGGGAGGTCGGCGATGTGTTGTTCGTCGCCAAGCCCGAAGGGTCTGAAACCTGGTCCATGCGAGCGACGCCGGAGGTGAACGGCGCGCTTGTGGCGCTCGATCCGCGCACCGGCCGCGTTTTGGCGATGCAGGGCGGCTTCAGCCATGACCTCAACCAGTTCAACCGCGCCACCCAAGCCAAGAGGCAGCCGGGTTCGGCCTTCAAGCCCTTCGTTTTCGCCGCCGCGCTAGAACATGGCTATGATCCGAACAGCGTTGTGCTCGACGCGCCGATCAGCCTGGAGCAGCCCGATGGCAGCATCTGGCGCCCGCGGAATTATTCCGGCCGGTTCTACGGCGCGGTGCCGCTGCGCTGGGGCATGGAGAAGTCGCACAATCTGATGACCGTGCGCGTGGCGATGGATGTCGGGCTGGAGACGGTCGCAGGCTACGCCGAGCTCTTCGGCGTCTATAAAGACATGCCGCCATTGGTTTCCTACGCGCTTGGCGCGGGCGAGACCTCATTGCTGAAGCTCGCGACCTCCTACGCCATGTTCGTCAATGGCGGCAAACGCATCGAGCCGAGCTTCATCGACCGGATCCAAGACCGCCGCGGTGAGACGATCTTCCGGCATGATCACCGGATCTGCCCCGAATGCCGCGCGCCGGAGTATCTCGGCCAAGAACAGCCATATGTGCCCGAAGAGGGCGAGCAGGTGATCAATCCGATCACCGCCTATCAGATCGTGTCCTTCCTCGAAGGCGTGACCGTGCGCGGCACTGCGACGAAGGTGGGCAAGGCCTTCGACTTCCCTGTGGCGGGCAAGACAGGCACCACCAACCAGGCGCGCGACGCGTGGTTCATTGGTTTCACCAACGACCTGGTGATCGGCTGCTTCGTCGGCTTCGACACGCCGACGCCATTGGGCACGAAAATGTCGGGCGGCAAGGTGTGCGGCCCGATCTTCACGGAGTTTCTGACCAAAGCGGCGAAGACGCGCGCGCCGGGCCCGTTCCGGCTGCCGTCCGAGGCGGTGCTGGTGAAGATCGACCGCAACAGCGGCTGCGTCGTACCGGATGATCGTGAGGGCGCTGATTTCATTTGGGAGCCGTTCCATCCGGAAACCGCGCCTTATGTCGGCGAATGCCCCTCCGGCGGCATCGATGGGCAGACGACGACCTCGCGCGACGCGGCCCGGATTCCGCAGGAGAACGCCATCATCGGCGACGCCGTCGGACCAGGCGCGCCGCTGAACGGATTGTCGGCGCTCGACCCGCAGATCCGCCGCCCGGCGGCGCCGACCCGGACGCAGACGACGCTGACGCGCCCGACCGACAGCGCGCAGCCGCCGCGGATCACGCAATCCGCCAATCCTGCGACCCGCGGGCTCGACGCCGCATTGCGGCGCGATCTGGAGAGCCTCGGGCTCGGCGGCGCCGCCGGCGCTCAAGGCGGCCCGGGTCCAAACCGACCGCAGCCGCCGCGCCAGCCCGACGCCTTGATCGGCGGCGGCTCCGGCGGCCTTTACTGAGCCGCTTTCAGCGGATTGAGTAGCAGTGAAGCGAGAGTCGCGTCGCCTTGATGCGGCGGCGCGCGCTTTCTCTCTGACGTGGCGGCTCTCAAACATGGCCGCGCCGCGAGGCGGCTCAGATTTGGATCTTTGAACGAGGTGCGGGATGCGCGCGGAAACGCAGTCCCTTGTTGACGATATTGAGAAATCTCTCGCTCTGCTGCGCGCGCGGCTCGGCTGGGAGGATGCGGAGCTGCGCCTTGAAGAGCTGAACGCGCGTTCCGAAGATCCCGCGCTGTGGAATGATCCGGCGAGCGCGCAAAAGCTCATGCGCGAGCGTCAGAAGCTGGAGAGCGCGATCACCGGCTATCGGACGCTCGAAAGCGGGCTCCGCGATAATGTCGATCTGATTGAGCTTGGCGAGGCGGAGAGCGACGCCGAAGTGGTGGCGGAGGCTGAAGCGGCGCTCGCCACGGTGAAGAGCGCCGCCTCGCAAGCGGAGATCGAGGCGCTGCTGTCGGGCGAGGCCGATGGCAACGACACCTTCATCGAGATCCACGCCGGCGCCGGCGGCACGGAGAGCTGCGACTGGGCCTCGATGCTGGCGCGCATGTATGTGCGCTGGGCCGAGAGCCGCGGCTATAAGGTCGAGCTGATGTCGGAGACGCCGGGCGAAGAAGCCGGCATCAAATCAGTTACTTACCAGGTGAAGGGCGAGAACGCTTTCGGCTGGCTGAAAACCGAGTCGGGCGTGCATCGGCTGGTGCGGATCTCGCCTTACGACAGCCAGGCGCGGCGCCACACCTCCTTCAGCTCGGTCTGGGTCTATCCGGTGATCGACGACAACATCGAGATCGAGATCCAAGACAAGGACATCCGCATCGACACCTACCGCTCCTCAGGCGCGGGCGGTCAGCATGTGAACACCACAGACAGCGCGGTGCGGATCACGCATTTGCCGACCGGAATCGTGGTGACCTCGTCGGAGAAGTCACAGCATCAGAACCGCGATATCGCCATGAAGGCGCTGCGCGCGCGGCTCTATGATCTTGAGCTGAAAAAGCGCGAGGACGCGGCGCAATCCGAGCATGACAGCAAGTCTGAGATCGGTTGGGGCCACCAGATCCGCTCTTACGTGCTTCAACCCTATCAGATGGTCAAAGATTTGCGGACGAATGTGGAGACGTCGGACACGGGCGGCGTGCTCGACGGCGCGCTGGATCCCTTCATGGCGGCGGCGCTGGCGTTGCAAGTGACCAATAAGCGAGATGGCGCCGAGAGCTGACCTCGGCCGAGAACCGACCTCGATCGAGGCGAGAGCGCGCACGGTAAACGCTGCGGCGCCGGCGCGTCCGACATGTCTCTGGCGCCGGTTGGCTGCGCATCGGCTCACGGCGCCAGCGCAAACTCACAGTCCAACGACGCCCAGAAATAAAAAAGCGTCGCCGATGACGGTCGGCGACGTCTCTCACGTGACGCATTTTACTGTCGGACTTGAGGACGCGGACGTCAGACGCCGACGCCGTTCGGATCGCTTGATCCGCCGAGGCTCATATTCGCCGCGCCAGCGCCGTTAGGCTTGCGCCCTCGCTCGTCATTCAGCGGATCTTCCGACCGCTGCACCGACCCTTCGAACTGAGCGCCGCTTTCGATCGCGATATTCTTATGAAGAATGTCGCCTTCCACTCGCGCGGTCGAGGATAAGCGCACTTTTTGAGCGCGGATCCGGCCGATGATGCGTCCGTTCACCACGACATCATCGGCCACAACTTCGCCGCGGACCAGCGCCGACTGACCGATGGTGAGAAGATGCGAGCGAATATCGCCGTCGATCGTACCCTCGATCTGCATATCGCCGCTGGTCTGCAAGTTGCCCTTGATCGTCAGATCCGGCGAGATCACCGACGGCGCAGGCTTTCCTGGGCGCAGGCCCGCATTCGAAGCCGGCTGCGGCGTCGGTTGCGGGCGCGGCCCCGAAGAAGATACGCCGGTTACGCCGCCCGGAGGCGTGGAGGGGGCTGCCGAACCCGCGCCGCCGGCCGGTTTGTTCGGATCGATGGGCTCATTCAATTTCGTTTTAGAAAACATGGTCCCCAGCCTTGAAGTAAGGAACGGGATTCAGCGGCTTACGATAGCGTCGGATTTCATAATGCAGATGGTTGCCGGTGCTGCGCCCGGTGCTGCCCACATCGCCGACGCGGTGTCCCCGCTCTACCGTCTCCCCCTTGGTGACGTGTATCTTATCCAGATGCGCATAGACTGTCTCATATCCAAGCGCATGTCGAATTTTAACGACGTTCCCGTAACCGCGCTGCATCGCGGCGTAAGTCACGACACCGTCGACCGGCGAGTGCACCGGCGTTCCCCGAGGCGCGGCCATATCAACGCCGTGATGCGCGGTCCACCGTTTCGTGATCGGATGCCGACGTGGTCCGAAACCTGATGTAAATCTGTATGATGCGCGAATCGGCTTGGCGAAAGGCAGGCGCTCGAGCGCGATCTTCAGAGAATTGATGCGCTGCAGCCGGTCAAGCGCCTCAGCGACGGTGTTTTCATTGATCGGCAGATCGGCGGAGGCTGTCGGCACGCGATAAAGGATCGGGATGAACGGACCGCCTTCGCCGGAATAGGTCCGTTCGATCTCCTTCACCAGCCCGTCCACATCGACGCCGGCGCGCTTTAGAATGCGCTCAAGCTCGCCAATGCTGGCTTCAGTCGCCTCAGAGAGCTGCGCCATCACCTGTTTCTGGTGGGTTTTGATCTCTTCGATCTTGCGCGTCATCACATCGACGTCGCGGGTGAGCGCGCGGACGGTGGTGCGCGCCTCATCGCGCTCACCGACGGTCTCATCGAGCGTCGCGACGAAATCATCGAGGCTGTCGCGGCGTTGCTCCGCCGCGCGCTGCGCTTCAATCAGATTGCGCTCCATCTCAAGCGCGCTCAGCCGCATCTCCTCAAGCCGCGTCAACGTCTCATCGCGCTGAGCGGTGACTTCGCGGAGACGGCGGCGCGAGGCTTCAAGCCGCCCCTCGAGCGCGAGCTCGAACTCCGTCTCATTGGTCAATTGACCATGCTTGGATGAGATTTGCTGGATCACGTCGTCGAAGCGGCGCTCGCTCTCGTTCAGCTCGGCCTGAAGCCTTTGGTATCGGTCCTGAAGCCGTTGCACGCGCGCCTCATAGGCCTCGCGGATCTCCAACATCGCTTCATCTTGATGCGCGGATTGCGTGGTCGAGGCGAGGGCCCGCATCGACGCGTATCCGGCCCAGCCAACCAAACCGACGATCGCCGCGGCGGTTAGGATCTGAACGCGTTGCCCTAGCGTGATGTACCGGACGGAGCCATTGCTCCGAACGTAGATTTCACGCTCCGGAAAAAGCCGCTCGAGAATGCTTGGCATCCAACCCATCGAACAGTGTTACGACGGCCCTGGCGCATACGCCATGACCTGCCCTCTCGCCGCTCCGCCACCGCCTCGCCCGCGTGGTAAAACGGTCGTGAACGCGGATCAAGTCGAAATCGACTTAATGTCCAGCACGCTTACAGCAATTGTCAGGCCAACGTTGCGCATTTCTCTCAATCATTATGCGTCAGCGGCCAGTAGAAATCGGGGGGAAGCCCCGCTTCGGCGCGTTTTTCCTCATTAAACGGCGGTTTGAGCTTTGCGCCAAAATGCCGCCGCACCAAATCGTGGAAGGCCGGCTTGGGATCGAGCGCCGCGCGACCGCAGAGATAGTTGAACCATTTCGCCCCATAGGCGACATGGGCGACTTCCTCGGCGTAGATGACGCGCAGCGCCGCCACGGTCTCCGCATCGCCGGCCTTCTCAAAAAGCGCGATCATGCCAGGCGTCACATCGAGCCCCCGCGCCTCCAACACCATCGGCACCACCGCCAGGCGCGCGGGCAGATCATGCATCGTCGCCTCGGCCGAGCGCCAGAGGCCCGCATGGGCGGGCAGCGCGCCGTAATGGGAGTCGAAGGCGGCAAGCCGCGCAGAAAGCAGTTGAAAATGCTTCGCTTCTTGATCCGCCGCCGTCGCCCAATCATCGAAGAACCCGCGCGGCATCTCCTCCTGCGCGAAGCGCGCGATCACATCCCAATGCAAATCGATCGCGTTAAGCTCAATATGCGCGATCGCGTGGATCAGCGCCACGCGCCCCTCCAGCGTTCCCGGGCCGCGCTTCGGCGTATCCCGAGGATCGATCAGAGCCGGCTTCTCTGGCCGGGCCGGCGCGTCCGGCGGCGCGGCGTTCCCGATCGGCAAGGCGCCGCGCGTCCACGCTGCGGCCAAACGCCGGCTGATCGCGGCCTTCGCGGCCGCGTCCGGCTCGCGCAAAACGCGCGCGGCGCCGGCTGTGAGAGACGGGAATTCGCTTGCGCGCTCCGCTGGATCGCCGCCAGCGTCATCGCCGCCCCCCTGATCCGCGCCCCCGCTTAACGCCGCTCGCGCCTCCTCACCCGCTCCCATCGTCTCCCCGCCTCGGATCGCGCGCGTCAGAGCGCTTTGACCGCCTCCAGCACCGCCTCCGCATGGCCCGGCACCTTCACCTTGCGCCAGACCTGGCGCAGCGCGCCCTCCGCGTCGATCAAATATGTCGCGCGCTCGATCCCCATCGACTTTTTGCCATACATCGATTTCTCGACCCAGACGCCGTAGCGCTCGCACACATCGCCCTCGGCGTCCGATAAAAGCGCAACGCCGAGATCGTGCTTCGCCACGAATTTGTCATGTTTGGCGACGGTGTCCTTGGAGACGCCGAGCACCACCGCGCCCGCGTCCTTGAAGGCGTCCGCAAGCCCGGTGAAGGCGATCGCTTCCTTGGTGCAGCCCGGCGTGTCGTCGCGTGGATAAAAGTACAGCACCACGGCCGACCCCTTGAGATCGCTCAAGGAGATCTCGCCGCCGCCATCACGCGGCAAGGCGAAATCCGGGGCGGGCGCGCCAATCTCTGGGCTGTCGGTCATTGGTCACTCCTTAACCATCCCGCGCGCCGGATCTTGGCTCGCGCGCCGCGCGAAACCGCGCCGCCTTCTTCGCCAAATCCGACGCTTGGTCAAAAATCCTACATTTTGCGCGCGCATGATGAAGCGAGGCGCGGCGGAGAAGGCTAAACGTCGATCGGCGCATTTCCAGGGGCGGGATCGGCTCGGCAGGCGGATTTCCACGATCGGCGCGCCCCAGCCGCGCGTTTCGGCCTTGCGGCGCAGGCGGCGGCGCGGTTCAAGCGACCGAGGTCGTCGCGATGGCGGCGGCCGATGCGCTTCAGGAGCGCAGGGAAGGGTTCGGACAGGATGCGACGCAGTCTAGGACGAACCTTCGGCGCGGCGCTGATCGCCTTCGTCTCCGCTGTTTTGACGATCACGACGCTCACTCTGTTGGCGCTGGCGTTCCGTCTCGCCGCCGGCCCGGTGCCGATCTCCGGCGTCGCGCCGATCGCCGAGCGCGCGATCTCCGCCGCGCTGGCCGAGGCGGCGCCGGGATGGCGCGCGACGCTCGACGATTTCGAGATCCGCCGCGATCCCGGCGAGGATGGGCTCGGGCTGAGGCTGGTCGGACTGACGCTGCTCGACCCCGAAGGCGCCGAGGCGCTGAGCGCGCCGGAGATCGCGCTGGCGATCGACGCCGCGGCGGCGCTTCGCGGGGACTTCAAGGTCACTTCGATCAGCCTCAGCGGCGGCGAGGCGGCGCTGAGGCGCGATGAGCGCGGCGCGTTCGGCTTCGCCTTGGCGCCCGCCGCCTCCGCAGACGCTCTCACCGCTTCGATCCCCGCGCCGGCGGCGCGCCCCGCCGCCCGCACCCAAAGCGACGCGGCCCCGGTGCGGAGCCAGGCCGATCGCCCTGCGGACGAAGACGCTCACCCACTCATGCGCCTCATCGAAGCGTGGAGCGGAGCGGCGGGCGGCGATGGGCCGATCGCAGCGCTTCGCCGGGTCACGGTGCGCGATGCGGCGATCGCTTATCAAGACGATCTTACGGGATCGCTATGGCGCGCGCCCTCGGCGCGGCTTGATTTCACGCGCCCTCTCGGCGGCGGGCTCGCCCTAACGGTCGATGCGGAGATCGATTTCGGCCAAGGCGCGTTTGGCCGCGTGCTCATCTCCGCGGAGCGGCCCGCGACGGCCCGGCCCGCCGCGCAAGCGCAGAGCGCGACGCCTCAGGGGCGGCTCTCGGCGCGGTTTGATCATGCGCCGATCGCGGCGATCGCGGCGCAAGCGCCGGGCCTGGCGGCGCTGCGCGATATGCGCGGCTTCGTCTCGGGCGAGGCTGAGGCGACGATCGCGCTCGATACCGGAGCCGTTCTCGCCGCGACCGCCTCGCTCCGCGGCGAAGGCGCGGATTTCCGCCGTCTCGCCGGCCCCGGCCACCCCGCGGCCGCGACCCTTGTCAGCCGCGACCAGGATCCGCTCGCCCTCTCCGCCTTCGAAGCGGATTTCGACTACGCGCCGGCGGAGGACGCGCTGCGGCTCCGCCGGTTCGCCGTGATGGGCGACCGCATGACGGCGGCGCTCAGCGGCGAGGCGCGTCTGAAGCGCGACGCGGCGCGGCGGATCGCGGGCGCAGAGGGTCGCTTGGCGATTGACAGCGCGCTCATCTCCGACCCGACCCTGTTCGGCGAGCCGCTTGTCGTCGAGGGCGGCGGGTTCGCCTTCCGCCTCAAGACGCCCGCCGCCTCGGCGCCGAGCCTGGCGCTCGACGGCTTGACGCTGACGACGCCGGCGGTGGAGGCGGCCGGCGCCCTCGCCATGATCTTTGAAGCGCCGACCGGCCTCGGCGCCCTTGACAGCGTCGGCGGCGCGATCGGCGCCCGCGCCGATGTGGAGTTGACCTTGAGCGCCTTCCGCGCCGAGGCGCTCGCGCCCCTCTGGCCGCTGCCCGCCGCGCCCGGCGGCCGCGCCTGGGTGGCGCGCAACATTCGCGGCGGCGTGATCGAGGATGCGCGCTTCATCGCTAAGATCGGCGGCGGTCTGACCGCGGCTGAGCGCGGCGCGATCGCCGCCGCCCCGCCCGCGAGCGCGCCGACGATCCCGCCGGCGAACATCATCGCCGCGGAAACGCCGACGGTTGAGAGAGAGATCGCGCCGGAAGAGATCGCGCCGCCGAAGTGTCGAACGCCGGAGAGACGACCGTCGCCCCGCTAATCGAGGGCGCGCCGCGCGAGACCATCGATCTCGCCTTCCGCTTTCGCAACCTAGAAAGCAGTTATTTGGCGGAGATGACCCCGATCACAGGCGGCGCCGGATCCGCGACGCTCGATGCGACCCGCTTCGACCTGACGGTGGAGAGCGCCCAGGTCGACCTCGGCGAGGCCGGCGCGCTCGAGCTCGGCGGCTCGCGCTTCGCCATCCCCGATTTCGCGCCGCGCATCCCGCCGAGCGAGATTGAGATCCGCAGCCGCGGCCCGATCCGCGCGCTTTTGGCGCTGATCGACCAAGAACCGCTCGGCTTTCCAAGCAAGCTCGGCCTTGATCCGGCGACGGCTCGCGGCGAGGTCGACGGCGTGACGCGCCTCGCGCTGCCGCTCGCGAAGGATTTGCCGATGGACGCGGTCAGCATCGCCGCGGATGGCGCCCTGACTAAGATCTCGCTGCCC
The DNA here is from genome assembly GCA_038530925.1 of Pseudomonadota bacterium. Lineage (GTDB taxonomy): Bacteria > Pseudomonadota > Alphaproteobacteria > Rhodobacterales > Rhodobacteraceae > JALEGB01. The sequence goes on along the minus strand of JBCBCG010000011.1, from coordinate 22,717 downwards.
GTCGCGCAGCTTGAGGGCGCGAGAGCAAGCGCCGAGACGGCCGAACTCGAAGTGGATGCGGAGGGGCTGCGCCTCCGCGCCGAAGCGCGGCTGGAAGGGATTGAAGAGCATCTGGTCTGGGTCGACTGGCGCGAGCGCTTCGCGCCGGAAGCGGGCGAGGCGCGCACCCGGCTGGCGATCGCTTCGACGATCACCGCGGCGGAGTTCGACGCGATGGGCGCGCCGCCGGAGTTCGGGCTCAGCGGCTCAGCGCGGCTGACCGGCGGGCTCGACGTCGTGGACGATCAACCGATCGCGATCCGCGCGGCGCTGCGGCTCGACCGGCTCGGCTTCACCGATCCCTATCTCGGCTGGAGCAAGACCGCCGGCCAAGAGGCGCGGATCGAAGCCTCCGGCCGCTTTGACAGCGAGAGCGCCGGCTGGCGGCTCGATCGGCTCACCGCCGCCGGGCCCGGCCTCGCCGCCACGGGCGCCGCGAGGCTGGCCGCGGATGGCGCGTTTCGCTCGCTTTCTCTCGCATCGCTCACCGTCGATGATCGCATCGACGCATCGATCAACCTGACGCGCGACGCCGAAGGGATCTCCATCAACGGGCGCGGCGCGAAATTCGACGTCAGCGAGCTTCTCGGCGCGAGCGCCTCTTCCGCCGACGCGGCTTCGGGCGATGAGGCTCAAAGCGATGAGGCGGCGCGCGCGTCAGCGGCGCAGGCCGAAGAGCCGCGCCTCGCGCTCGATCTCGCCTTCGACAGGGTCACGCTTGGCGAGGGCGCTGAGCTGACTGCGATGCGCCTCGCCGCATCGCGATCGCCGAGCGGCCGGCTCTACGCCGATCTCACCGCGACCGCCGGCGAGGGCGTCGTCTCCGCCTCCGTGCGCCCGATCGACGACAGCCCGCGGCGGCGCTACCGGCTTGAAACCAACAATCTCGGCCAGTTGCTGCAGGCCTCAGGGCAAATCAACGCCGCAGAGCGCGGCGCCGCGGTGATCACCGCGGAGGAGCGCGCGGATGGCGCGGTGAAAGGCGACTTGACCGCCCGCGGGCTGGTGGTGCGCGACGCGCCGGTCTTGGCGGACATCCTCTCCATCGCCAGCGTGGTCGGCATCTTCGATCTGGCGAGCAGCGGCGGCATCACCTTCACGCAAATCAACGGCCCTTTCACTTATCGTGAAGGCGTTTTGACGCTGGGCGAGATGGCGGCGGTGGGGCCGTCGCTCGGCTTGACGCTGGAGGGAACTGTCGATTTCCGCCGCGACCAGCTCGATCTCGACGGCTCGGTCACGCCGGCCTTCGTGATCAACGGGCTGCCGGGCCAAGTGCCGATCATCGGCGATCTGCTGACGGGCGGCGAAGGGCAAGGCGTGCTTGGCGTCAGCTTCACGATGAGAGGACCGATCGAGGATTTCAAAGTCTCGGTCGACCCGCTCTCGGCGGTGATGCCGGGACCGCTGCGGCGGCTGCGCCGGCTTTTCACCGATTAGCGCTGTCGAGGCGCGCGGACAGGCGCGGCGAATTGAGCGCGACGCTTTGGGCGAACCGCCTGAATAAAAACGCGTTTTACGCGAGCGCTCTCGTTGCGAAAATGCCGCGATCGCGCCTTTCCGCCGCCGCGCCGCTCGCAGCCTATGCTGGGCGGGAGACGGCGACGCTTGCTCCGGCGCGCAAAGCCGTTTTCGATGAGAACGGTTAAGACACGCGCTTTGCGCCGCGCCGCGCGATATGGCAGGGGCGGTGACGTCAGGGACAAGGCCAGAGGCCGCGCCGCGCCGGCGCGCGCGGCTCGGCGCGGCGGACGGCGCCGCGCGCTGCGCCGCATCGAGGGGAGAAGGCTGATGAGAAGTTTAGATCGCCGCATGATGGGCGCCGCCATGGGCGCGACGCTTGGCGCGGCCGCGTGTCTCGCGCCCGCCTCCGCGCAGGCGGTCGCGGATTTAGTGGTGGTGCGCGAGGCGAGTTCGGTGGTGTTTCAAAGCTGCGACCGCGGCCAGCCGCTGGCGACCGGGCAGATCGCGATCAAGAATGTCGGCGACAGCCGCGCAAAGCTCCGCCTTGGCGTTTTGACGCGTTACACGCGCTCCTTGCTGGCGGTGTATGTGCCGGAGCATCTCGATATCATCGACAATGCGCGCGAGCTCTCAGCGCTGGACGCTCAGGATCAAGAGTCGATCCGTTTCTCGCTCGGCGCCAATAAGGTCAAGCGCGGGCGGCTCGGCGGCGCGCTGCGCGCTTCGGAGTTGGAGCAGCCCGAGGCGGTGGTGAGCCGGCCGAGCGCCAATGTGAACGTCGCGCTCGAGACCGCTCTCGACAACGCGCTGCTCGATCTTGAAGGGCTGAACCCCGAGGAGATCGTCGATCTGCAGCGCGCGCTGCGTCAGGCTGGCTTTTATCGCGGCCGGCTCGACGGCGTGATCGGCTCCGGCGGCCGCGCCGCGATCCGCGCGTTCCAGAGCGAGCTGGGCGCGCCGGAGACGGGTCAGCTCACGCTCGCTCAAACCGAAGAGCTTTCGCGCCGAACCAATGTCAGCCTGGTGCTGGTGACCTCGGATACGCTGCCGGGTCCTGCGACCAGCTTCGCCGCGGCGAGCGTTGTGGAGACGGCGCCGACGCCTGCGCCGGCGCGGCCGGCGCGGCCGGCGCGCCGGGATGCGCGGCGGACGGAGGTGACGGTCTACGCGGTCGTCGATCCCTACAACCTCGTGCAGGAAAGCGACGAGACCAACAACCTCGTCGCCTTCACCGGCGTCATCAACTGCGAGTGAGCCAGGCGGGCGAGACCGACGCGCCGCCGCCGAACATTCTGAGCATCGCCGGCTCCGATCCTTCCGGCGGCGCGGGCGTCCAGACTGATCTCAAAGCGATCGGCGCCATGGGCGGCTATGGCATGGCGGCGCTGACGGCGCTCACCGCGCAAAACACGCGCGGCGTCGACGCGGTGATGCTGGCGCCGCCGGAGTTCGCGCGCGCCCAGATCGACGCGGTGTTCGCCGATGTGCGCGTCGACGCGGTGAAGATCGGCATGATCGGCTCGGCCGCGATCGCCGAGGCTGTGGCGGCGTCGCTCGACGCGGCGGGTGCGCGGAACATCGTGCTCGATCCGGTGATGGTCGCGACATCCGGCGATCGCCTTCTCGATGAGGACGCGGCGACGCTCCTGCGCGCGCGCTTGGCGCCCATGGCGCGCGTGATCACGCCCAACACGGCGGAGGCGGCTGCGCTGCTCGAGGATGAGGAGCCGCGGGATCGCGCCGCGATGGCGGCGGCGGCGACGCGCCTTCTAGCGTTCGGGCCGGAGGCGGTGTTGCTGAAGGGCGGGCATCTGAGCGGCGGCGAGAGCCCGGATCTCTTGATGCTGGAGCACGGGCCGATCTGGCTCGAAGGCGTGCGCATCGCAGGGCGGCCGATCCATGGCGGCGGTTGCAGCTTGGCGAGCGCGCTGGCGACGGCGCTCGGCCATGGTCTGTCGCTTGAAGCGGCGAGCCGGCGCGCCAAGGCCTTCGTCGCCGAAGCGATCACCGGGGCGGACCGGCTGCGCGTCGGCTCGGGCGCGCGCCCGCTCGACCATTTCGGCGCGCTCCTGCGCCGGGCGGCGGGCGGCGATGGCTGAGGCGCTGTTTTATCACCTGACGCGCCGGCGCCTTGAAGACGCATTGCCGGAGCTGCTGCAGCGCACGCTGTCCAAGGGCTGGCGCGCTTTGGTGCGCTGCGGCGCGCCGGAACGCGCCGAGGCGCTGAACCGACATCTCTGGACCTTCGCCGACGCCAGCTTCCTGCCCCATGGCGGGCCCGAGGACGGGCGCCCGGCGGCGCAGCCGATTTACCTAACCGCCGGCGCCGAGGCGCCGAACGGCGCGCAGGTTTTGTTTCTGGTCGACGGCGCCGCCGCTTCAGCCGAAGAGATGCGCGGGTTCGAACGGTGCTGCCTCTTATTCGATGGGCGCGACGAGGCGGCGGTGGCCGCGGCGCGGCGCGCGTGGAAGGCGGCGACGCAGGCCAAGATCGCGGCGGTCTATTGGTCCGAGGCGAGCGGCGGTTGGAAGAAAGCGGCCGAGACCGAGGGCGGCTGAGGCGGCCAAGAACGACGCGCGCGTCACTCCAACCCGGCCGGCGCGAGCGGCGCGAAACGCTGGGGCGCGACCCGTTCGGCGACATAGGAATCGAGCCATGCGGCGTAAGCCTCTGCCGGCGCGCCCTTATGCGCGTCGAGCCATTTCGACGCCTGCGCATCGGTGAGGTTCGCCCGCAGGCGCACCGCCGCCCGCGCCGCGTCGCGCTCACCGCGCAAATGCGCGCGGGCGCCAGTATAGCCCGCGTGATGCGCGAGATAGGCCAGACGCGCCGCCTCCGCCTCCCCGCCGGCCGCATGCCCCGCCGCAGCGAGCCGCAGAACATGCTCCGCCGCCATCTCGGCCGCGGCGATGATCGAGAGGCGCGGATCGTCCCGCAGCGCCAGCAGCGCCGCCTCAGCGGTCGCGCTTTTCGGCCGGCCGCGCGCATCCAAAAGACCGCGGGCGCGCGCCTCTTGGTTCAACAACCGATGGCGCTTCGCCGCTTCGGCCAGCCATGTCGCTTGAAGAAATTGCCCCAGCCCGCGCGCGGTCGATCGCGTATTGCCCGAGCGCGGATCCCACGCGCCCGAGGCTGTCTTCGCCGCTTCCGCGTCGATCAAGGCGGCGATGGCGGCGGCGCTCAGCCCGCTGCGGCGCGCGGCCTCGGCGAAATGCGGCGCATAGTCCTGGTTCGGCCCGAGAGCGAGGCGGAGCGGCTTCGGCGCGCGCCAGGGCGAGAGAAAGGCGAAGCCGGCCGCGGGATCGCTGCGCTCAGGCGCAGCCGGCGCTTCAGCGAGCGACGCTTGGCGCGCGCGGCGCCGGGCGGCCTCGATCCGAGCGATCACGCCGCTGGCCGCGGCCGCTTCCGCGAGCGTCGCCTCGGACAGCGCCCCGTCCGCGAATGAGAGCGGCGCCCGCGAGGGGCTGGGCGGGCGCAGCGCCGGGCCCATCACGAGCCAGATCGCGGCGAGGCCCGCCGCCAGCGCCGCGGCGATCAGAGCCGCGATCAGACCAGCGAGGCCCAGCCCTCGATACGACCTGCGCGTCGCGCCGCGCTGTGACGCCATAGGTTCCTCCGCGGCCTCCGCCGCACGGCGCGCCGGATTCGCGGCGCCACCTTAACGCGAAATACGCCGCAGGGCGCCAAGCCGCAAGTTTAGAGATTTGTATTTGAACTGTAAAAAACTCCGCCGCGCATCAGGCGGCGTCCGCCTCTTCGATGCGAAGCGCGAACACGACGTACCGCATCGGCCCGATGGTCTCCGCCCCGAACGGCCAACAGGTTGAAAGCGCCAGCGCGTCCGGCCCGGCATGGATCAGCGGCAAGCGCCAGCTTCGGCTGTCGACCACCTCGCCGCGGATCATGCGATAGCGCGCGGCCACCCCGCTCAGCGTTTCGAGCTCAATCACGTCGCCCGGCTCGAGCCCCTTCAGAAGCGCGAAATGCGTGTCGCGATGCGCCGCGACGCCGGAGAGGCCGGCGGCGCCCAGCGGCGCGGAGCCGCGGATCCAACCGGCGCCCCAGGCCATCGCCTCGCCGCTGGCTTGGTCGAGCACATAGCGTTCCGCGCCGCCGAGGCTGGGAAAGCGGAGCCGCGCCATCGGGCGCCAATCGGCCCAGCTCCAGGGCCGCGCCACGGCGCTCTCGGCGCCGCCGCCCGTCGCCGCCGGCGACGCCTTCGCCTGTTGATAGGCCGAGGCGATCAGATAGTGCCCGAGCGCCGCCTTGGCTGGGATCCAAAGCGCTGACGCGGCGAGGCCGAGCCCGCCGAGCAGCGCCGCGACGCTGAGCGCCAGGCCCATACGCCGCGTCTTGGTTTGAGCCGAGGACGCCCGCCGCGGGCTCACGCCGGCGCGGCCGGGCGGCGGCGAAGCCGCCAAAGCCCGAACAAGCCGACGAGCGCGAGGAGAAGGCCGATCGCAAGCGTCAGGCGCCAAGGCGCCGCGGTCGCCGGCAAGGGCGCGCCAAGCGCCGCCGCTTGGGTCCGCGCTTCGGCCGCGGCGGCCAGACGGGTCAGCGCCGCGGGCTTCACCGGCGCGTCACGCTGCGCGTCCTGAACGGGCGGCGCAGGCTGCTCGCCGCCATCGCTGAAGAAGAAGCGCGGATCCCAGCCGGCGGGCAGGTTCAACGGCACATCCTTCTCCACCAGCGGCGCGTCCGCCGGCCGGGTCGGCGTCACATCCACCGCGACGAGCGACGTCAGGCGGCTGACGAGGCCGTAGCCGAGCGCGGTGTCGAGGATCTCTTGATCGATCCGATCAATCCCGTCCCGATCGACGCTTTGCGAAAGACGGAGCGCCTCGAGCGAGCGGATCTTCTGACGCGCCCAGAGCTTCGCCACGCCGGGCCGCTCCTCAGCCGCGGCGAGACGCAGGCTTTCGGTCCAAGGCTCGCCGGCGCGCTCGCCGCGCAGCGTGACCTCGGGGATCGCGCGGGTCGGCGTGCGTTCATCGACCTTGATCGTCGCGATCACCGGATCGCCGGCGTAGAGATCGGGCATCGGGTTGGGCCAAACCTCGATGCTGTTGAAGCCGGCGACATCGAGGCTGAGGTCCACCATAGCCGGCGTCTCAATGCGCTGAAAGAGCGCCTCCATTCGCTCCTGCACCTCCGCGATGTCGCCGATGAAGACATGCGTTCCGCGCCCAGCCTCGACGGCGGCGGTCATGAAATAGCTGTTCGGCGCGGCGCCGATGCCAACCGTGAAGAGCCGCGAGCGGCCGAGATCGCTTTGGATGAGTTCGAGCATCTGCTGCTCATTGCTCACGGCGCCGTCGGTCAGGAAGATCACCTGGCGCACGCGCTCATCTTCAGCGCGGTTCGGATCTTTCAGCGCCGCTTCGAGCGCCGGAAGCATCTCCGTGCCGCCATCGGCTTGCAACGCGCGCACGGCCTCCACCGCTTTCTCGATATTCTCCGCCGTCGCCTCGAGCGGCTCATCGGCGAATTGTCCAAAGCGGTCGTTGAAGACGATGATGTTGAAGGTGTCGTCTGGCCGCAGCCGCTGCACCGCCATCTCCAGACCCTTCTTGGCCTGCTCCATGCTCTCGCCGAACATCGAGCCGGAGATGTCCTGCACGAAGATCACCTCGCGCGGACGGCGGGTATCGCCGATCGCGTCCGCCGAGGGCGGCGTCAACATCAAGAGATAGCTGCGCTCTTTCGTCGCTTCGCCGTCCTCAGCCTCGCGCTCCAAGCCTTCGGTGAAAAGCGTCAGATAGGGCTCGTCGATCCGCTCGGGGCGCCAAGAGAGGTAGAAGTCGCGATCCGCCGGCGCCGGTCCCTTGAGCGCGATCGCAGCGCCGTTCGCGCCGGACGGCTTCACCGACACCTCGTGATAAAGGCTCTTAACCGGACCCAGCGGGAAGCCGGCCTGGAGATCGATGGAGATCTCCACCGGATTGCGGATCGAGCTTGGATCTTCGCGCCGCGGATCGGCGACCGGCGGCGTGACGCGAGCGCGGTCCGGCACGGGATCGGCGTCCGCCTCATACCAGCCTTCCGGGCCGAACTTCACCAAAAGCGGTTTCGGATCCGGCGTGTAGCGCGGCGCCACCACCAAAGGCAGACGCAGGCCGAACACCCCGTCCCGCGGCGCGATGGTCTCTTGGTACTCGATCTGGATCGTCACGCTGTCGCCGGGGCCGATATTCGCGACCGAGGTGGTGAAGAGGTTGGGGCGCTCCTGCTCGACCAGCGAGGCGACGAAGCCTTCGGCTTTGGCGGTCTCGTAGATCTCCTTGGCTTCCTCGCGCTCCTTGATCTCGCCTTCGATCAAACGGTCGGCGACCTTCATACGGAGCACGTCTACGGCGCTGTCCTCGGGCAATGGGAAGACGTATTTGCCCTCGACGAACACCTCGGCCGGGTTGGTGAAGCGCTGGGTGACGACGGTCCGCGCCACAGCGCCGGCCACGACGACGTCGATATTGGTCGAGACCAGGGGCGCCTGGACATAGAAGCCAGGTTCATCGGTGAAAAACAGGAGCGCGCCGCCGTCGATCTGGTCGAGCCGGATCAGCCCGTCGTCGCGCAGCGCCGTCTCCTCGGCGGCCGGCGTCTGCGCCAGAGCCGCCTGAGGCGCTTGCGCCGCGGCGCAAGCGAGGATCGCGGCGAGCGCGAGGACGCAGAGCTTCGCCAGCCATCCGGCGCGGGCGGGGGCGGGCGAGAGCCGGAGAGATCGGTCAGTCGGCATGATCGGCTCCTCAATCGCGCCGCCGCCCGGGCGACGCTCCAAACAATCTCACGCGGCGGCCGCGAGCGCCGCCGCTGCAATTCTTCCGCGACTCGTCGCCATTTGTGATTGAATAACACTAACTTTGGCCGAATCATGCGTTATTCGCGCTCGTTCAGGGCCGAAAAGACGCAAGCAGGCGGCGGCGCCGCCGCATTTCAAGCGCAAGCGGAGGCGGCGCGCCCGACTTCGGCGTCGGAGCCTTTGCAAGAGACTGTTTCGAGAGACTGTTCCGAGAGACGGTCTTGTGCTGCGGCCGCGCAGCCGGTTTAAGCGGCGGGCCGACCAACGCGGCGTCAGCCCGAGACGCCTCACCGTCAGCCCGAAAGGAGCCTTCATGGCCAGCGACGAGCGCGAGAGCGCGTCTTCGAGCGGCGCGGAGCCGCCGGCGGCGCCGTTGCGGCAGGCGGAGGTGTTCGGCGGGCCGGCGAGCGGCGGCAAGCGCGAGACCGATCCATACGCCGATCCCGGCGCGCAAGGGATCAAGACCGCCGTGATCGCCGGCGTGTCGATGCTGGCGGCGACGGCGCTCGCCGGGGTGATCGGCGCGCCGTCATGGCTCGCCTTCGTGATCGGTTTAGCGGTGTTCGTCGTGGTGGCGATCCGGCTGCGGCCGTCCTTCGCGAAGGCTGCGGGGATCGGCGGCGCGCTCGGAGGCGGCGTCGCCGCGCCGCTCCAGGTGGATCGCGCCGCAGCCAAAGCCGCGGGGCTCGATCCCGCGGCGGCGGATGCGCGGCTGACGGAGGCGGCGGCGCGGCTCGGGCGGATCGAGGCGCAAGCGCGCCAGCTTAACGATCCGCCGCTTCTTGAGCGGATCCGCGCGATGACGGCCGAGATCCGTCTGACGCTGGAGGCGCTTGCGGCCGATCCCTCGGACATCGACATGGCGCGCAAGTTTCTTATCACGACTATTCCGTCAGCCGAGGCGTCGATGGAGCGCTACGCCGCCCTTGGCGTGCGGGACGCGGCGCTGTCCGAGCGCTTCGCCGCGCTGATGGACGAAGTGGCGGAGGCGGCGCAGCGCCAGCGCGCGGCGCTGCGCCGCGACGACGCCTTGGCGCTTGAAGTCGAGATGGAGGTGCTCGCCGAGCGCTTGCGCCAGAGCTGAAGCCGCGCCGCGCCCTTGATCCAAGAGAGGGCGTCGGTAAAACAGCGTCTGCGACGTTCGAACGCGGCGCAGAAGCGCGGCGGCCTTAGGGGCGGCGCAAAGCGGCGCGCCGAGAGACCGCGCCTCGGAAGGAGTTCGAAGTCATGAGCGACGACGTCTATCAGCGGGCGGAAGCCGCCGCTGCGGAGGCTGTGAAAGTGGCGTCGACGACGCTGCCGGAAGTAAGGCGCGATTTGATCGTCGTTGATCAGGCGGAGGCCGCGCAGAAAGCGGAGATCGAACGCCGCGCGGCGGAGCTCGACATCTCCGACACCCAATCGATCATCACCTTCGGCGCCCGCGCGCAGGAGGATCTCGTCGCCGTCTCGGATCAAATGCTCGAAGGCGTGCGCAACAAGGATGTCGGCCCGGCGGGCGACTCGCTGCGCCAAATGGTGCTGACCATTCGCGGGTTCGAGGTGGATTCGCTCGATGACGGGCGCGGCGGGTTGTGGGAATGGTTCACGTCCTTCTTCACCTCCGCGGCGGATTTTCAGGAGCGCTTTCGCGAAGTGCGCGGGCAGATCGACCGGATCACGGATGAGCTGCTGCAGCACGAGACTGTTCTGCTGAAGGACATCAAGTCGCTCGACAAACTCTATGAAAAATCGCTCGAATTTTACGACGAGCTGGCGCTTTACATCGCTGCGGGCGAAATTCGGCTGACAGGGCTGGATGAGGAGACGATACCAGCCAAAGAGGCGGAAGTCGCCGCAGCGCCGGAAGCCGATCAGATCATCAAAGCCCAGGAGCTGCGGGACCTGCGCCAGGCGCGCGACGATCTCGAGCGGCGCGTGCATGATCTGAAGCTGACGCGGCAAGTGACGATGCAGTCGTTGCCCTCGATCCGGCTGGTGCAAGAAAACGACAAGACGCTCGTAGGCAAGATCAACTCGACGATCGTCAACACCGTGCCGCTGTGGCGCACGCAGCTCGCCCAGGCCATCGCCATCCAAAACGCGCGCGAGGCGGGCGAAGATGTGAAGGCGGCGAACGATCTTACAAACGATCTTTTGAAGAAGAACGCGGACAATCTTCGCGAGGCGAATAAGGAGATCCGCGAGGAGATGGAGCGCGGCGTCGTCGATATGGAGGCGCTGCAGCACAGCCACAGCCAGTTGATCGCCACGATCGAAGAAAGCTTGGCGATCGCGGATGAAGGCAAGAAGCGCCGCGCCGCGGCCGAGGTCGAAATGCGGAAAATGGAGGCGGAGCTTCGCGCGAAGCTTGCGGCCGCGCGGGCGACCGGCACAGGATCGGGCGAGACGATCGGCTCGAGCCTGCGCCGCTGATTACGCGTTCGGCGGGACGAGCGCAGGCGCCTCTGCGAGAGGCGCCTGATTTGCGTGGCGCTTCGGGCGATCGCTCTGAGTCGAACGCAGGGTGTGAGAGGGGAAGGGCGGCGCGAATGCGGCAGCGGCGATCTAAGATGGATGAAGCGACGGCGTGCGGATCCGCTGTTGCGGCGCGGCTGAGCCCGGGCGCCGTGATGCGCCGCGGCGCGGCGATCCTCACCGTCATCGCCGCGACGGCGCTCACTGTGGGCTGCGCGACGCGCGATGAGGCGAAGGCTTATCAGGAATATTCCGAATTCATGACCAAAGCCGGCCGCTTCCGGCAGGAGCGCGCGCCCGTCGACGCGCCTTTCGGGCCAAGCGATTTGGTGCGCAACTTCAAGAAAGTCGCCTTCGTTCCCGAAAAACAGCTCGCGGCGTTCTACGCCAAGCGCCAAGGCGAGCGGCGGCTTTCGAAATGGGCGCGGCCCTTCACGTATGCGCTGCTCGGCGACGGCGTGCGCGAGACCGATCATTTGAGCGTCGACGGCATCATGCGGACGCTGTCCGATCGCATGGATCTCTCGATCGAACGCGCGACCGGCGCGCCGGATCTGGCGATCTTCATCCTCTCCGCCGACGCGCGCCGCCAAGTCGCCGCGGGCGAAGCCGCCAAGCCCTGGTATGACGGCTCGCTGTTCGAGGATTGGGTGGAGACGCTCAACCCGCCTTGCTTCGCGCTCTTCGACGCCAGCACGCCGGCCGGCGGCGAGATCCGCTCGGGCGCGGTGTTCTTGAAGGCCGAGATCGAAAACCCGCTCCGCGGCGCTTGTTTGGTCGAAGAGCTGACGCAGAGCATGGGCCTTATCTTCGACCATGAGGATGTGCGCCCCTCGATCTTCAACGATGATCAAGAGTTCATTTCGCTGACCGAGCATGACGAGATGCTGCTCGAGATCCTGTATGATCGGCGTTTGAAGCCTGGAATGACGCAGGAAGTGGCCTCGCCGCTGGTCAAGCGGATCGTGGAGGAGAAGACCGGCGCGCGGCTGTGAGGCGTAGCTGATCGCGCGATCGCCGCCGCTGGCGCATTCGTCTTCCCGCCCGCGCGGCGGCCGACATCATGACAAGCCGAGACGGCGGCGGCGCGCAGCCGGCGCGGCCGATCGGGAGAAAGACCGATATGGGATTGTTCGACACGCTGTTCGGCGAGTTCATCGACGTCATCGATTGGACCGACGACACCTCCGACACGCTTGTCTGGCGTTTTGAGCGGCGCGACAATGCGATCAAACATGGCGCGAAGCTGACGGTGCGCGAGGGCCAGGCGGCGGTGTTCGTGCATGAAGGCCGCATCGCCGATGTGTTCCAGCCGGGGCTTTACAAGCTCCACACCAACAATCTGCCAATCCTCTCGACGCTGCAGCATTGGGATCATGGATTTGAAAGCCCTTTCAAATCCGAGGTCTATTTCGTCTCGACGCGCCGGTTCACGGATCTGAAATGGGGCACGCGCAATCCGGTGACGCTGCGCGATCCGGAGTTCGGCGCGACGCGGCTGCGCGCCTTCGGCGTCTACAGCCTGCGCGTGGTCGATCCCGGCCTTTTTCTGCGCGAGATCGTCGGCACGGATGGCGAGTTCACCACCCATGAGATCACCAACCAGCTCCGCAACCTGATCGTCGCGCGCTTCACCCATGTGATCGCGACGAGCGGCGTGCCGGTGCTGGATCTCGCCGCGAGCTTGGAGGACCTCTCCGCCTTCGTCTCGCGGCGGATCGCGCCGGATCTCGCGGCCTATGGCGTGGCCGCGCCGACGCTGCTGATCGAGAACGTCTCCCTGCCCGCGGAGGTCGAGCAAGCGCTCGATCGGCGCACGGCGATGGGCGTGGTGGGCGATCTGCGCCGGTACGCGCAGTTCCAGGCGGCCGAAGCGCTGCGCGCTTCAGCCGAGAGCGGCGCGGATGGCGGCGCGATGGCGATGGGCGCGGGCATGGGCGCCGGGATGGGCGCGGGCGCGGCGATGGGACAGGTTTTCGGCGCGCCCGCGGCGGCGCCGATGGCGGGAGCGCCGGCTGGCGCGGCGCCGCCGCCTTTGCCCGGCGCGGCGCGGGCGCGCTGGCATGCGGCGCTCGACGGCGCCGCGGCGGGTCCGTTCAGCGAGACGCAGCTGTCTGCGATGCTGCGCGACGGGCGCCTCTCCGGCGAGACGCTGGTCTGGCGCCCTGGGCTCGCCGATTGGGCGCCGGCCGGCGAAATGCAAGAGCTCGCCGCCTTGTTCCGCGCGCCCCCGCCGATCCCCGCGCCGTGAGGCGCGGCGCCTCTGCGCGAAAGGCTCGAGCCGCGTGAGCCCGCCCCCCGCAACCGATGAAGGCGACGGCGCCGCCCCGCCAATTGAGACCCGCGCCGCGCATCTGTTTCCCTGCGCCCAATGCGGCGCGGCGCTGCGGTTCTCTCCGGAGGACGGAGCGCTGGCTTGCGATTATTGCGGCCACTCTCAACCAGTTGATTCAGGTGGACCTTTCGCGCTCGCAGACGCGCGGCGCGAACTCGATTACGCTGCGGCGCTGCGCGAGGCCATCGCCGAGACGGAGGTGGAGACCACGCGCATCTCGCGCTGCCGAAGCTGCGGCGCCGCGACCTCGCTGCCCGACAGGCGAACCGCGACCAACTGCGCGTTCTGCGCCGCGCCGCTGGTGACCGATCCCGAGGAGCATCGCGGGTTCCGGCCGCGCGCGCTCCTGCCCTTCCTGATCTCCGAGAGCGAGGCGCGCGACGCGCTGAGGCGCTGGCTCGCAGGCCGCTGGTTCGCGCCGGGCGATCTCGCCGCCAGCGCCCGCGCCGGCCGCGGCATGCGCGGCGTGTATCTGCCCTATTGGACCTTCGACGCCGACACGGCCTCGCGCTACTCAGGCGAGCGCGGCGATGTCTATCACGTCGATCGCTGGGTCACGGTGATGCAGAAGGGAAAGCGGCGCAAAGTGCGGCGGCGTGTGCCGAAAATCCGCTGGCGCCCGAGTTCGGGCCGGGTCTCGCGCCATTTCGACGATGTGCTGATCCTCGCCTCGAAAAGCCTGCCGCCTTCGCTTTCAGCGCGCCTGGCGCGGGGCGGCGCGTTCGATCTCGATGGGCTGCGCCCTTATGCGCCGGGCTATGTCTCCGGCTTTGAGGCCGAGAGCTACGGCGTCGATCTTGAAGAAGGGTTCGCCGCGGCGCGCGCGGCGATGGATTTGACCATCCGCCGCGATGTGCGCATTGCGATCGGCGGCGATCATCAGCGCGTTCGCCATATCGACACGCAGCTGAGCGAGGTCACCTTCAAGCATCTCTTGCTGCCGATCTGGATCGCCGCCTATCGCTATCGCGGCGAACCGTTCCGCGTGATCGTGAACGGGCGCACTGGCGCGGTTATGGGAGAGCGCCCCTGGTCGCCTTGGCGCCTGGCGCTCGCCGGGCTCGCGGCGGCGGCCGTGCTGGGCGCGGTCTTCTTTCTTCTCGCCGCGGCGGAATAAGCCGTGGCGCGAGCGCCCTGATCGTCTTGCCAAGGGCCGGCGCGATGCGCACATAGCGGAGATGGATGGCATGCATCTCGTTTATCTCATCATGCTGCTGCTCTGCGTGGTGGCGCTGAATTGGCGGTTCCTCGGCCTCGACCGACTGTTCGGCTTCGGCGGCGGCGCGAGCGAGGGGCTGTTTCCTTGGGGAAAATCCTGCAATTGGAAGCGCGATCCCAGCCGGAAGGGCGACGGGCGCGAGCGGTTCGTGTGCCGCCATTGCGGCGCGGACGCGTTCACCGACACCGGCCGTCCGCCTGAGCGCTGCATGCGCCAAGCGCGCGATCTTTAAGGAGCGACAAGGCCGTCATGAACGCCACCAGCGCCGCGCCAGCCCCGTTCAGCCGCGCGATGAAGATCGCGCCCTCGATCCTGGCCGCTGATTTCGCCGATTTCGGCGCGGAGTGCCGCGCCGTCGAAGCCCAGGGCGCCGATTGGGTTCATGTGGATGTGATGGACGGGCATTTCGTTCCGAACATCACCTTCGGCCCGCAGATGTGCGCGGCGATCCGGCCGCATGTCGCCGGCGTCATGGACGTGCATCTGATGATCGCGCCGGCCGACCCGTATCTCGAAGGTTTCGTGAAGGCGGGCGCCGACATCGTAACGGTGCACGCCGAGGCCGGCCCGCATCTCGACCGCTCCCTGCAGCGCATCCGCGAGCTCGGCGCCAAAGCCGGCGTCGCGCTCAATCCGTCAACCTCAGAGACCGCGCTCGAGCATGTGATCGATAAGATCGATCTCATCTGCGTCATGACGGTGAACCCAGGCTTCGGCGGCCAGTCCTTCCTGCATTCGCAGATCGAGAAGACGCGGCGGCTGAGGCGGATGATCGGCGATCGGGCGATCCATCTCGAGATCGATGGCGGCGTGACGCCGGAGACGGCGCCTTTGGTCGCGGCGGCGGGCGCGGATGTGCTGGTCGCGGGCTCGGCGGTGTTCAAACACGGCTCAGCCGCGGCGCCCGAGGGCTATGGCGAGGCGATCCGCGCCATCCGCGCCGCGGCCGAGGCGGCCGCTCCCGCCGAAGCGTAAGCGGCCGCGCGAGCGGGCTCAGCGCGCGATCGCGGCGGAATGAGCGCCGCGGGCGACAGGCACGGAATGCTCTGTCTTCACTAAACGCACCGTCTGGGGCTCCAGGGGATCCGCGTCGATCCGCCAAAAATCGACGGATCCGCCGTCTCTGCGATCGTCGAAATGATCATAAGTGACCACAGCGAGATAGGCGCTGCTGTTATCGAAGACCGCCGCCTCCGGCAGGATTCCATCATAGGGAAACTCGCCCTTATGCGTCAGGACGCCGGTTTCAGGATCAAGCGCGGCGAGGGTGATGCTGCTGTGCCATGTGATCCGAGGATCGTCATAGGGCAGATAGCTGCGTTCGAGATTGGTGGTGGCGACCCAGCGGCCGTCAGGGCTGACGGCGAGCCCTTCTGGAGAGACGCCGGTCGTCACCCGGCTCACCAGCGCGTGGCGCGCGCCCTCTTCCGAGGTCTCAGCGTTCATGCGCACTGTCAAAACGGATCCGCGCGGCGCTTCGATCCACCGTCCCGCGATGTCCTCGCCCCAATAGAGCGCGTTGGCCACGGCGTGCCGCCCATCCGGGGTGAACTCGACCCGATACGGCGCGCGCTCGATCGCGACGACGTTTCCGAATGGCGTCAGCGATCGGTCCGCCCCGACTTCCGCGAAGCGCAGCGTGGCGCCGCGTTCGTCGAGAAGCGCGAGAACCGGCTCGGTTGGATGCCAATCCACATCAATCAAGCGCCCGGCGTTTAGGTCCCAGTCTTCGATGACAGGCGTCGCCGGGGCGCCGAGCCGGCCATCGGCGAAGGGATAGAGCGCCAGCGGGGTTTCAGCGCCGGCGCCGCTCGGGTGATAGGTCACTGCGACGAGATCGCCGCTTGGCGCGATGCGAACCGCGTCGGGGCGCTCGAAGGTCTCGATGGTCTGCACCACCTCAGGCGTCGCCGGATCGGCGAGATCCACCACGAACATCCGATCTCCCTGAGCGAGGTCGCTGAACCGGTGCGGCCCGGGCCCGTCAGGCCGCGGCGTCCAGCTCTCAACCACGATGGCGAAGCGGCCATCGGCCGTGACGTCGACGACGGCGGGCGGCCCGGCGACCGAGTTCGAGACCTCCACCGACGCCGCGCGCCACGCTCGCGGATCGCCGTCGAGCGCGATCACCGAGAGCGCGTCGCGCCCTTCGCGGGGACCCAGATCGCCGTCGACATAAGCGGACGCCACCATATCCGCATCCGAGGCGACGACGATGAAGCGCGCTTCGAAATCCAATCGTCCATGTCGATCCCATCGCATGGAGCCGTCATCGGCGTGAGCCGCTCCAGGGGCCAGCATCGCCGCGGCGGCGATGAGTGTGGCGAGGGGTGCGCGGTGTTTCATCAACATCTCCTTTCGACGTTTCGCGTCGCGGAGATGGGGGCGCCGTCTGATAACGACCAATAAGATGCAGGAGAGATTCGATAAGGATCAGTGATCGATATGAGCGTGTCGCTTGAGGATTATCGCGCTGCGATCGCCTTGGGAGAGGAGCGTCATTTCGGCCGCGCGGCGCGGCGGCTCGGCGTGACGCAACCGGCGCTGACAGCGCGGCTGCGCCGGCTCGAGGCGGCGATAGAGACGCGCTTGTTCGATCGCGGCCGCGGCGGCGCGGCGCCGACGGCGGCCGGGCTCGCATTTTTGGACGGCGCGCGGCGCGTGCTGGACGCGGCGGCCGAGACGCACGAGGCGGCGCAAGGCGCCGCCGCCGGCCGCGGCCAGGTGCTGCGGATCGGCGCCACCCACTACGCGGCGCATCAAGTTTTAGGCGCTGTGCTGACCCGCTTTCGCGCGCGCCATCCGGATGTGCGGATCAAGCTTAAGGAAGGCGCGACGGCGCGGCTGGAGGCGGCGCTGGAACGGCGGGAGCTCGACGCCGCGTTCGCCCATCCGCCGCTCCATTGCTCGGAGCTGTCCGACCGTCTGCTCGCCGAGACGCGCTTTATTCGCTTCGAACGCAGCGCGGGCGATCCGCTCATTCCTTATCCGCGCGCTGAAGCGCCTGTTCTGATGGGCGCTTTGGCGCGCGCCGAGGAAGCGCGCAGCCAAAACGCCCGCGGTCGTGACGCCCACGCTCGTGACGCCCGCGGTCGTGACGCGCGCAGCGTAGCGCTCGCGGAAGCGGATACGATGCTGGGCGCGATCACTTTGGCCGAGGCGGGATACGGCACCTGCGCGGCGCCCGAGGATTTTCCGCATCGCGCGCTCGCGGGCTGGCGGCGTGACGAGGATCGGGCGGAGATCCTGCAAACAAGCATCGCCTGGCGACGGCTCGATCGGCGTCCTCAGGTGACGGCATTGATCAGCGCGGCGATGGAGGCGGTCTGCGCCGCGCCCAGCCGGTCGACGGAGCGAACGGACGCTCCCGGCGACGACGACGCCTGACGCGGCGACGCTGCTGATGCTAAAGATGCTGACGCGATCGCGCCTCGCCGACAACGCGGCGCGGGCAGAAGGAAAGGTCTCGACATTATGGCGGCTCAGCCCCCGATTTGCGAATTCGACTGGCCGGCGCCCGCCTTTAATTTGCCGGCGACCGATGGGCGCGTGCTCTCTTACGACGACATCGCGGGCCCGAAGGGCGCGCTAATCGTTTTCATGTGCAACCACTGCCCTTATGTGAAAGCGATCCTCGACCGGCTGAACCGGGATGCGCGCGATCTCGCGGCGCTCGGCGTCGGCGTCGCCGGGATCTGCTCGAATGATGCGGCGGCGTATCCAGATGATTCTTTTGAAAACATGCGCGCTCTGGCCGAGAGCGCGGCCTTCCCCTTTCCCTATCTCCATGATGAGAGCCAAGCGGTCGCACGCGCCTATGGCGCCGTTTGCACGCCGGATTTCTTCGGCTTCGACGCGACAGGCGGGCTGCAATATCGCGGCCGGCTCGACGCGTCGCGGGCGCAGCCCGGCCCACAGGATCCGCCCCGCGATCTTTACGAGGCGATGCGCCAAGTGGCCGAGACCGGCCGCGGACCGAAAACGCAGATCCCCTCCATGGGCTGCTCGATCAAATGGAAAGCGGCGTGAGCGGGCGGGCTCGCTTTGCGGCCATCGCCTTCGATCTCGACGGCACGTTGATCCACAGCGCGCCGGATCTACACGCCGCGGCCAATGAGCTGATGGCGGCGCTCGGCCGCGCGCCGTTTTCGCTCGATCAAGTGATCGGCTTCATTGGAAATGGCGTTCCGGTCCTGGTCGAGCGCGCTCTTCAGGCGAGCGGCGGGCTGAGCGAGGACGGGCTCGAGGCGGAAATCGCCCGCTTCCGCGGGTTCTACGACGCCGCGCCGGCGGCGTTGACGCGGCCCTATGACGGCGCGCCCGAGCTTCTGCGGCGCCTCGCTGCGGCGGGCGCGCCTATTGGGCTCTGCACCAACAAGCCCGAAGCGCCGACCCGCGCCATTCTCGCGGCGCTCGATCTCGCCGCGCCGTTCAAAGTGATTGTCGGCGGCGACACGCTGCCGGTGCGCAAGCCCGATCCCGCGCCGCTTCGGCGGTGTTTCGAGCGCCTCGGCGCCGCGCCGGCGCAGGCGCTCTATGTCGGCGACAGCGAGACCGATGAGGCCACCGCCGCGGCGCTCGGCGCGCCCTTCGCGCTTTTCACAGGCGGCTACCGCAAGAAACCGGTCGAGGCGTTCGAGGCGGCCTTCATTTTCGACGACTTCGCGGCGCTGGAGGCGCATGTGTTTGAAAAGACCGTGGACTGAGCCGTCAAAACGCTGTTGTCCCTCGAGGCGTTGACGCCCGGTTGCGCCCTCGCCAGCGTATCGAGCGAGGGTCGCCGTATGATGCGGGATTGAAATGCGAGCTTGGCTCTGCGGCGTGCTTGCGGTCGCTCTCGGCGGCTGCGCGCACAGCCTGCCCGATCGCGGCGCGCCGATCGCCGTGACGCCGAACGACCCGGCCGTGATCGGGCTCGACGTCTACGGCCCGGAGCGGGCGCTCACCCCCGACGCGCCCGCCTATCTCGGCGCCTCGACCGTTCAACTGCGCAGCTTCATCGATCCGCCGGGCGTTGCTAACCGCAAGGAGACGTCGAGCGTCTGCGAAGTGACGGGCGGCGTCTTGTTTCGCGCCACGGTTGAGACGCCGGCGAAGATCGTCGTGCCGAATTACGGCGAGCGGTCATTGCGGCTCAGCGCGAAATGCACGGGCGACGGCAAGCGTGGGCAAGGCGCGGTGGAGGTGTTCAACCGCCGCGAGCGCGAATTTCAAGAGGGGCTCGACGCGCTGCGCAAACGGACCGAGCTCGGCGCGGCGGTGACGGCGATCGTGTTGGCGCGGCGCTTGGCGGATCGTGAGACGCTGGAATACGAGTATCCGTCGCTGACAGTCACGCTTGAGTAACCTTACCTGATTTTCACGACGCGGCGCGGCGTCTTACGCTTTGGCGAGCTGGACTATTTCGCGGCCTGACAATTCGGCGCCGGCGCGCGGCGCGGATTACAACAGCCTTGGCGCGTCGTTAACGCAATCCACTGCTGAAATGCGGGCGGTAAGACGCGGCTCACGGAAAAAAACGCAGATAAAGGTTACAGAAAGTCGTTATTAACGAGTGTCTTAAAGGTTTTGTTAAGATTACGTCGGCACCGTCTAAGCAAAGCCGCGCCTGCCGATCAGGTCGCGCCGCGTCTGCTATGAGGTCGCTGATATGCCGTCCGCTGAGAACCGCAGCTTCTGGAACCGCCATTTCGGGCGCCGCCGCCTTGCCGCCGCGCCTGCGCCGCGGACGGCTCTACTTCTAACGACCGTCGCCTTCGTCGGCGGCTGCGCTTCGCTTGACAATCCGGACAGCTACGACCTCGGCCGCGCCGGCGACACGCCCTTCTACGAGACCAACACCGTCGCGGTGAGCGCGCAGAGCAACGCGCATACCGGCGTGGCCGGCTGGGATGGCGACGTCTCCGCCACCGGCAAGACCGCGGCGCATGCGACGCTCCTGCCCGGCTCCTGGGCGCGCGTCACCAATACGCGCACCGGCGGCAGCTCGGTTGTTCGAGTGACGCGCCGGCTGCCCGCGGCGCAAGATCGGCAGATCGAACTCTCGCGCGACGCGGCGCTGGATGTGGGCGCGCTGCATGAAGGCTACGCGAATGTGCTGATCGAGCCGATCGATCCGCGCCAGGCCTCGGCGGAAGAGCGCATCGCGGTGCAAAGCCCGTCGCAATTCGCGCGGCCGCAAGCCTTCGCCGCGGCGCAGAGCCCGGCGCCCGTCGAGACCATCGCCTATGACGGGCCGCTCGATCCGGAGTACACCCGCTCCGTTTCAACGCAGCGCGTGCAAAGCGCGCGGCCGGCGCCCGCCTATTCGGCGGATATCGCCACGGCGACGACGAACCGTTACGCCGCGCCAGCCGCCGCGCCGCTGCCGCAGCGCCGCGCTGATTTCGCAACCGCCTCCACGCCCCGCGCCGCCACGCCGCGCGCATCCGCGCCGCTGCGGTCCGCCCCGCGGTCTGCGGCGGCCGCGTCGAGCCGGTATCTGCAACTCGGTTCGTTCCGCAATCCGACTTACGCGCAGCGCGCTCGGGCCAAGCTGGAGCAACAGGGCTTGGCCGGCGGCGCATACGGCGCCGCCTTCGTGCAGCCGGTCTATGTGAACGGCGCCGTGTTCCACCGCGTGCGGCTAGGCCCGCTCGACACCCCGGCGCTCGCCCGCCGCGCGCTCGAAGACGCCCGCCGCGCCGGGCACACCGGCGCCCGGCTGGTGCGGCCTTAAGCTAAGCGCTTCGACGCATCCGATTACGAGGCCGCCTCGCCCGGCAGCGCGAAAGGGCGGTCATGGGTGAGGCTCGGGATACGCCCGCGCGTCGCGGCGACGGCCGAAAGATCGATCTCGGCCACCGCGAGGCCTGGGCCCGCCGCGCCCGCGTCGGCCAGCACCCGCCCCCAGGGATCGACGATCAGCGAGCATCCATAGCAAGCGCCGCCTCCCTCCACCGGGCCGGTGCTGCAGGGCGCGATCACGAAGGCGCCGTTCTCGATCGCGCGCGCCCGGTTCAGCACATGCCAATGCGCCTCGCCGGTTTTGCGCGTGAAGGCGGCGGGAACCGCCAGCGCCTCCGCCCCCGCCTGGGCGAGGCGCCGGTAGAGATGCGGAAAGCGCAGATCGTAGCAAATGGTGAGGCCGAGCGCGCCGATCGGCGTCGCGGCGACGGCGCCGGCGTCTCCCGGCGCGACCACAGCGCTCTCGCGATAGGCCTCGCCGTCCCCCAACGCCACGTCGAAAAGGTGTATCTTATCATAGCGCAAGACGATCTCGCCCTGATCGTCGACCAGGAAGCAGCGATTGGCGAACCTTTCATCGCGAACTCCCGCATCTTCCAGCGCATCTTCGCGCTCCACGGCGAGCGAGCCGATCAGGAGCCAGACGCCGCGCCGCCGCGCCAGCGCGCGCAGACCGGCGAGAACCGGATGCGTCGCCTCCGGCGCCAAAGGCGGGCCGTAGAGCCCCGCCTCGCTGCGCAGCCCGCCGCAATATTCCGGCAAAGCGACCAGCGCCGCGCCTTGATCCGCAGCCGCCTCCACCAAGGGCGCCGCCTCCTCAAGCGCCGCCTCGAAGCTCGGCATGGGCCGGATCTGCGCGCAGGCGACGGTTGCGAGGCGCGGGATCTCGGGCATGGTTGGTCTCCTCAGCGATCATGCGGCGCGCGCGCCGGCGCGCCTGGAGGCTGAGTTACGCCATCGCCGCCGCCGCGCAAAGCGGCGCCGGCGCTTACGCCCGCCGCGGCGCGGCCTCTTTCACATCCTCAAGGCTGACCGACGCCCAGCGGATCCGAGCGCGCGGTATGTCGATCACGGCGAGGCGTCCCTGATCGTCCCAGAGCGCGGCCGACGCGCCATCGGGCGAAAACCGCAGATCGGCCGCCCGCGCGCCATCGCAGCGCAGCGTCAGACGCGGCGCCTCGCGCAGGGTCGAAACGCTGAAGATCGGCGGCGCATCCTCGAGACCCGGCGCCCCGATCAGCGGCGCAAGCTCCAAAGCGCCCGGCGGCGCGGCGGCGCTCGGATGCGGAAAGACGCGGGCGACGGTCGAAACAGGCTCGGCGGGCGGCGGCGGCGCCGGCGCGGCGCCCCAGCGCCGGCCCATCGCGGGCTCCACTGCGGCGGGCGGTCTCGGCGCGCGCAGCGCCGCATCGACCCGCGCCAGCGATCCTTGCGCGTTCACATACGTAAAGCGTCTGAGATCGGCGCTCACAGCGATCTCAAGCGGCGTCGAAAGCGCCACCTCGCGAAACTCCACCGTAAGGCGCCGACGCTCGACGCGCCAACGCTCGACGGTTCCATCCTCGCGCCGCAGCAGCCAGAGCGCGTCGCCCGTCGCCGCGTCCAGCGCCAGCGCCAGAAGCGCGCCCTCCACTGTGATCGGCGTGGCCCAATGGCTGCTGAGCGCCCGCGGCGCCC
>JBCBCG010000010.1:0-35342 GCA_038530925.1 Pseudomonadota bacterium | reverse complement strand
CACTGATCGGGCATTCGGGCTGCGGCAAATCCACGGTGCTGACGATGACCGCCGGTCTCAATGAGATCTCGAGCGGCGCCATCGTGCTCGACGGCAAGCATGTGACCGAAGCCGATCCCGAGCGCGCGGTGGTGTTCCAGGCGCCGTCGCTGTTTCCGTGGCTCACCGCGAAGGAGAACGTCGCCGTCGGCGCCGACCGCGTCTATCCCAAAGCGAGCCGGCGAGAGCGTCAGGATGTGGTCGAGTATTATCTCGAACGCGTCGGCCTGGCTGACGCGATGGACAAGCTGGCGGCGGATCTCTCAAACGGCATGAAGCAACGCGTCGGCATCGCCCGCGCCTTCGCGCTCTCGCCCAAGCTGCTGCTGCTCGACGAGCCCTTCGGCATGCTCGACAGCCTCACCCGCTGGGAGCTGCAGGAAGTGCTGATGGAGGTGTGGTCGCGCACCAAAGTCACGGCGATCTGCGTCACGCATGATGTGGATGAGGCGATCCTGCTCGCCGACCGCGTGGTGATGATGACCAACGGGCCGCGCGCCACCATCGGCAAGATCATGGATGTCGATCTGCCGCGCCCGCGCAGCCGGAAGGCGCTGCTCGAGCATCCCGATTATTACGGCTATCGCGAAGAACTGCTCGGCTTTCTCGAAGAATACGAGCACGGCGCCCATAAGAAGGAGGCGGCGTGATGGCTCAAAAGCTTGTCGTGATCGGCGCCGGCATGGCGTCGGGCCGCGTCCTGGAGACGCTCTTCGAAGAGGGATCCGGCGAATACGATGTGACGCTGTTCGGCGTGGAGCCGCGCGGCAATTACAACCGGATCATGCTTTCGCCCGTGCTGTCGGGCGAGAAGACTTATGAGGAGATCGTCACCCATGACGCAGATTGGTATGCGCGCCACGGCGTGACCTGTCGCTTCGGCGAGGCGGTGACGTCGATCGACCGGGCGCGAAAGGTCGTGGTCAGCGCGGAAGGCGAGACGCCTTACGACAAGCTGCTGATCGCGACCGGCTCGGCCCCGTTCATCATTCCGGTTCCAGGCCGCGATTTGCCAGGCGTGCTGACCTACCGCGATCTCGACGATGTCGAGGCGATGCTGGCGGCGGCGCGCGCGCCGCGGGACGCCGCGCGCCCGGCGCGGGCGGTGGTGATCGGCGGCGGGCTGCTCGGGCTTGAGGCGGCGGCCGGGCTGAAGGCGCAGGGTATGGATGTGACGGTGCTGCATCTCATGCCGCATCTGATGGAGCGCCAGCTCGACGGGCCGGCGGGTTATCTTCTGAAGACCGAGCTCGAGAGCCGCGGCGTCGCCGTGATCTGCGGCGCGAACACGCATGAGATCGTCGCCACTGATAGCGGCGGCCGCGTCGCTGGCGTTCGTCTTGATGACGGGCGCGTTTTCCCGGCGGATATCGTGGTGATGGCGGTCGGCATCCGGCCGAGCAAGACGCTGGCGGAGGAGGCGGGCCTGGCCACCGGTCGCGGCGTGCATGTGGACGATGCGATGATCACCTCGGACGCCGATGTGCTGGCGGTGGGCGAATGCGTCGAGCATCGCGGCATGTGCTACGGCCTCGTCGCGCCGCTTTACGATATGGCGAAGGTCGCGGGCCGCACTCTGCTGGGCCAAGAGGCGGCGTATGAAGGCTCGATCACCTCGACAAAGCTGAAAGTGACGGGCGTCGATCTCTTCTCCGCCGGTGATTTCGCCGAGGGCGAGGATCGCGAGGAGATCGTGTTCCGAGATCCGGCGCGCGGCGTCTATAAGCGGCTGGTTCTGAAGGATGATCGGATCATCGGCGCGGTGCTCTACGGCGATACCGCCGATGGCGGCTGGTTCTTCGGTCAGCTCAAAGACGGCGCCGATATCGGCGCGATGCGCGACACGCTCATTTTCGGGCCCGCCTACGCCGGAGGACAGCCTCTGGACCCTATGGCGGCCGTTGCAGCCTTGCCGGATGAGGCGGAGATCTGTGGCTGTAACGGCGTTTGTAAGAGCAAGATCCAAAGCGCGATCGCGGGCGGCGCGACCGATCTCGACGCGGTGCGCGGCGCAACCAAAGCGTCTTCCTCCTGCGGCACCTGCACGGGGTTGGTGGAGCAGCTTTTGGCGGCCACGCTGGGCGAGGCCTACGCCGCGCCGACGAGCAAGCCGATGTGCGGCTGCACGGACCTCACGCATGAGGATGTGCGCCGGCTCATCAAGGCGCAGGAGCTGAAGAGCATTCCGGCGGTGATGCAGGCGCTGGCCTGGAAGACGTCCTGCGGCTGTCATGTCTGCCGGCCGGCGCTGAATTACTATCTCGTCGCCGATTGGCCGCTCGAATACAAAGACGACCCGCAAAGCCGGTTCGTGAATGAACGCAACCACGCGAACATTCAGAAGGACGGCACCTTCAGCGTGGTGCCCCGGATGTGGGGCGGCATCACCACCGCCGCCGAGTTGCGCGCCATCGCCGATGCGGCTGAGAAGTACGAGGTGCCGACGGTCAAGGTCACGGGCGGGCAGCGCATCGATCTTCTCGGCGTGAAGAAAGAGGATCTGCCGAAGATCTGGTCGGATCTCGGCGAGGCGGGTTTGGTTTCCGGCCACGCCTACGCCAAGGGTCTGCGCACGGTGAAAACCTGCGTCGGCACGGATCATTGCCGCTTCGGCACGCAGGACAGCACCGGCCTCGGCATCAAGATCGAGAAGCGGATGTGGGGCTCCTGGACGCCGCATAAGGTGAAGATGGCGGTGTCCGGCTGTCCGCGGAATTGCGCGGAGGCGACCTGCAAGGATGTGGGCGTGATCTGCGTCGACAGCGGGTATGAGGTGAGCGTCGCCGGCGCTGCCGGGATGGATGTCAAAGAGACGGAGCTGCTCGGGAAGACCGCCTCGGAAGAGGAGGCGATCGAGCTGATCGTCGCGTTTGTCCAACTCTATCGCGAAAACGCCAAGTATCTAGACCGGCCCTATAAATGGGTCGCGAAGGTCGGGCTCGATTGGGTCAAGGCGCAGGTCGTCGAGGATCTGGAGAGCCGGCGCGCGCTGGTGGCGCGCTTCGACCTCAGCCAAAGCGTCTATCAAAAAGATCCGTGGGCGGAGCGGGCGACGCCGGCGGTGGAGCGGGCTTGGTCGCCGCTCGCCGATCTCACCAGCCAGGCGGCGGAATAGGCGGCCGCCGCGCAGGCGCCGCTGAAGAGGAGAGGCCGAGATGAGCAATTGGATCGATGTGGGCGCCCTCGCCGACATTCCGGCGCAAGGGGCGCGCGTGGTGAAGACGGCGCAAGGCTGCCTCGCGGTGTTCCGCACCGCTGAGGATGACGTGTTCGTGGTCGAGGATCGCTGCCCGCATAAGGGCGGCCCGCTCTCCGAAGGCATCGTGCATGGGCGGGCGGTGACCTGCCCGCTGCATAATTGGGTGATCTCGCTCGAGACGGGCGAGGCGCAAGGGCCTGATGAAGGCGCGATCGCCACCTTCCCGGCGCGGGTGGAAGGCGGACGGGTTCTTATTGATGCGGCGCGGGCGCACGCCTCGAAAGCCGCGTAACGGGGAGGCTCGCCCGCCATGACCGACGAGCTCGCCGCCAAACGACGCGTCGCAGACGAGGCGCCATCGCCCGCCGTCGCCACGGCTTGCCCTTATTGCGGCGTCGGCTGCGGCGTGTTGGCGACGCCGCTCGGCGCGGGCGCGGCGGGCGATGGCGCGACCGTGTCGGGCGATCCGGCGCATCCGGCGAATTTCGGGCGCCTCTGCTCGAAAGGCTCCGCGCTCGGAGAGACGCTGGATCTCGAAGGGCGCCTTCTCCACCCCCTTCGGCGCGAGCGGGACGGCGTCTGGCGCCGCGCCGCCTGGGACGACGCGCTATCGCTGGTCGCGCGGAAATTCTCCGACGCGATCGCCGAGCATGGGCCTGACAGCGTGGCCTTCTACGTCTCGGGACAGCTTCTGACCGAGGATTACTACGTCGCCAACAAGCTGATGAAGGGCTTCATCGGCTCAGCGAACATCGACACCAATTCGCGGCTTTGCATGGCCTCATCGGTCGCTGGGCATAAGCGCGCTTTCGGCGCGGACGCGGTGCCAGGCGTCTATGAGGATCTCGAAGAGGCCGATCTCGTGGTGCTGGTCGGCTCGAACCTCGCTTGGTGCCATCCGGTGCTGCATCAGCGCCTCGCGGCGGCGAAAGCCGCGCGGCCAAGCTTGCGGATCGTCACCGTCGATCCGCGGCGCACGGCGACGTCGGAGCTCGCCGATCTCGAGCTGCGGCTCGCGCCAGGATCGGACGCCTGGCTTTTCAACGGCCTTTTGCGCGCGATCGAGCTTCGCGGCGCGATCGACACCGCCTATGTGGCCGACCATGTGGATGGTCTGCCCGCCGCGCTCGACGCGGCGCACGCGGCCGATATGGAGCGCGTCGCGGCGGAGACAGCGCTCGCCGCCGAGACGCTCGCAGGCTTTTACGCGGCGTGGATCGGCGCTGAGAAAGTGGTGACGGTCTATAGCCAGGGCGTGAACCAATCGAGCAGCGGCTCGGACAAGGTGAATGCGATCATCAATTGCCACCTTGCGACGGGTCGCATCGGCAAGCCCGGGGCGGGCCCGTTCTCAGTGACGGGACAGCCGAACGCGATGGGCGGGCGCGAGGTGGGCGGTTTGGCGAATATGCTCGCCGCACATCTCGATATTGAAACGACGGCGCATCGCTGGGCGGTTCAGGAGTTTTGGAGCGCGCCGACGATCTGTGAGGCGCCGGGTCTGAAGGCGGTGGATTTGTTCGAGGCTTGCGCGGATGGCCGGATCAAAGCGCTTTGGATCATGTCCACCAATCCGGCGGTGAGCTTGCCGCAAGCGGATGACGTGGCGGCGGCGATCCGAGCCTGTCCGTTCGTCGTCGTCTCGGACATCATGCGCGAGACGGACACCAACGCGCTGGCGGATCTGCTGCTGCCCGCCGCGGGCTGGGGCGAGAAGGACGGCACGGTCACGAACTCCGAGCGGCGGATCAGCCGGCAGCGCGCCTTTCTGCCGCCGCCGGGCGAGGCGCGCGCCGATTGGCGGATCATCGCCGATGTCGCCGCGCGCATGGGCTGGGGCGAGGCGTTCGACTATAGCGGACCGGCGGCGGTGTTTCGGGAGCATGCGGCGCTCTCCGGCGTCGCGGGCGCGCTGGGCCGCGATTTCGACATCAGCGCGTACGCCGATCTCTCCGACGCCGCCTATGAGGCGCTCGCGCCGTTCCAATGGCCGGCGGCCCAAGGCCGGGGCGAAGGAGGCGGCTGCGAAGGAGGCCGTTTCTTCGCCGAGGGCGGCTTCTTCACCGAGAACGGCCGAGCGCGGATGCTGGCGATCGCGCCGCGCGCGCCGGCGCGCGCGGTGAGCGAGGCCTATCCGCTGCGGCTGAACACCGGCCGCGTGCGCGACCATTGGCACACCATGACGCGCACGGCGAAATCGGCGCGGTTGAGCGGTCATTTCGCGGAGCCCTTCATCGAGATCCATCCGGCCGACGCCGCTCGGGCCGGCGTCGCCGCCGCGGATTTGGCGCAGGTTGAGAGCCCGCATGGCGCGATGGTGGCGCGGGTCTTGGTCACCGATCGCGTCGCGGAGGGCGCTGTGTTCGCGCCGATGCATTGGACCGGGCGATGGGCTGCGAAAGGCCGCGCCGACGCGCTGGTGGCGGCGGTCACCGATCCGATCTCGGGCCAGCCCGAAAGCAAGGCGAGCCCGGTGCGCGTCGCGCCCTTCGCCGCCGCTTGGCACGGCTTCGCCGTCGCCCGCGAGGAGCTGACGCCGATGACCGCCTATTGGGCGCGGGCGCGCTCCGCCAGCGGCTGGCGCGCAGAGCTCGCGGACGGCGCCGCGCCGGAGGATTGGGACGCTTTCGCGCGCCAGTTGCTGCGCGCGGAGCGAGCCGAGGCGGTGAGCGTCTTCGACGCCGCGCGCGGCGTGGCGCGGATCGCGCTCCTGCAGGACGGGCGCGTGCTCGGCGCGCTCTACGCCGCGCCCTCGCCGGTGGAGATCGCTCGGGCGCATGTGATCGCAGCCCTGGGGGCGGAGGCGCCGGCGGCGGCGCTGCTCGCGGCGCGGCCCGGCGCGGAGACGCCGGATCCCGGCGCGACGGTCTGCGCCTGTTTCGATGTGGGCGTGAACACGATCCTTAACGCGATTGTTTCTGATGGGCTTGCGGATGTGGAGGCGATCGGCGCGGCGCTGCGCGCCGGCACGAATTGCGGTTCTTGCCGTCCCGAGCTGCGTGCGCTTCTCGACCGGGCGGCGGCGCCGATGGCGGCCGAATGAGCGTTGATCTTGAAGGCGATCCAGCGGGGGTGATGGCCGCGTTGGTGCGCGTGATGGGCCGCGGCCCCTCGCGGGCGCGGAGCCTGACGCGCGAGGAAGCCGAGACGGCGATGCGGCTGATCCTCGAGGGCGCGGCGCCGCCGGAGGCGGTGGGCGCGCTCTTGATGCTGATGCGCTATCGCGGCGAGACCGCGGCGGAGATCGCCGGCTTCGCCGACGCGATGCGCGCGCGGATCTCGGGCTGGCGCGGCGTCGGCGCTGAAATCGATTGGCCGTCCTACGCCGCGGGCCGCTCGCGCGGGCTGCCCTGGTTCCTGCTCTCGGCCAAACTGCTCGCGGCGGCGGGCGCGCCGGTCCTGATCCATGGTTGGAACTCGCATCAGCAAAGCGCGGCGGATGTGCGCGCGCCGCTGGCTATGCTGGGCGTGCCGGTTGTTGAGACGCCCGCGTCGGCGCGCTCCGCGCTGCGCGACGCCGGCGACGCCGGCGTCGCCTACGCGCCGCTCGAGGCGATCGATCCGCGGTTGCTCGAGCTTCTGTCGCTCCGCGACGTTCTGGGCTTGCGCTCAGCGGTGAACACCTGCTTGCGCGTCTTGAACCCGAGCGGTGCGGAGGCCTCGGTGCAAGGCGTCTTCCATCCGCCTTATCGCGCGCTGCAGCAGGAGGCGGGCGCGCTGCTCGGGCAGCGGCGCCTTCTGGTGCTGAAGGGCGCCGGCGGCGAGTTTGAGCGCCATCCGGCCAAAGCGGTGGCGCTGTTTGGTCTCAGCGCCGGCGCGCCGTTCGAAGCCGCCGCGCCGGCGCTGATGGATGAAACGCGGCGCCTTGCCGATGCGGCGCCGGATCCGGCGCATCTCCTAGCGCTGTGGCGCGGCGAGCGCGCGGATCCCTTCGCCGAAGCGATCGTGATCGGCACCGCAGCTTTGGCGTTGTTCGCCGCTGGGAGCGCTGCGGATCTTCCCGCCGCCGAGGCGCGCGCCGCCGCGCTTTGGGCGGCGCGGCGCGCGCGCAGCGCCGCCTGATCACTGAAGCGTGACCGAATTGGATTTGATCTTGTCGCCAACGCGTTGCAGGAGCCGCTGATGAAAACCTTTCCGATGTTCCTGAAGACGAGCGGCAAGCGCATCGTGATCTTGGGCGGCGGCGAGACCGCGGCGCAAAAATGCCGGCTTGCTTTGAAAACCGACGCGACGCTGGTGGTCGCGGCGCCGGCGCTCGATCTCGAACTCGCCGGGCTCGCCGCGACGGGCCGGATCGAGCATCATCGCGGGCCGATCACGCCGGCGCTGTTCGAAGGCGCCGCGCTGGTGTTCGCGGCGACGGGCTGCCGCGGCGCGGACGCCGGCGTCGCGGCGCTCGCCAAGGCGGCCGGCGCTGTGGTGAATGTCGTCGACGCGCCGGAGCTTTGCGACGCCTTCACACCCTCGATTGTGGATCGCGATCCGCTGGTGGTGGCGATCGGCACGGAAGGCGCCGCGCCGGTGCTGGCGCGGCAGGTGAAGACGAAACTCGAAGAAATCCTAGAGCCGCGGCTCGGCGATTTCGTCGCGCTGGCCGGGCGGCTGCGCGACGCGGTGGCGCAGCGCGTGCCGCAGAAAAAGCGCCGCGCTTTCTGGCGGTGGGTCTTTGCGGAGGCGCCGCGCCGCGCCCATGCTCAGGGCCGCGAGCGGGATGCGGCCAAGCTTCTGAAAGAGGCGATCGAAGCGGGCGGCGCGCCGGACGGCGCCATCGCGGCGGGGATGGTGAGCCTGGTGGGCGCCGGGCCTGGCGCGCGGGATCTCATCACGCTGCGGGGCGTGCAGCGGCTGCAGGAGGCGGATGTCGTTTTCTACGACCGTCTCATCGACACCGAGGTGTTGGAGCTGGCGCGGCGCGATGCGGAGCGGATCTATGTCGGCAAAACGCCGGGCGCGGCGGACTGGCCGCAAGACCGGATCAACGCGGTGATCGTCGCCGCCGCCAAACAGGGCAAACGGGTGGTCCGCCTCAAATGCGGCGATCCCGGCGTCTTCGCCCGCGGGGCTGAGGAAGCCGCCGCGCTCGACGCGGCCGGCCTCTCTTGGGAGATCGTGCCCGGCGTGACCGCGGCCTCCGCCGCGGCGAGCGAGCTCGGCCGGTTTCTGACCGAGCGCGACGCGGTGGATACGCTGGTGCTCACCACCGGCCACGCCTCACGCGATGGGACGCCGCCGCGCTGGTCCGAGCAGCTGAAGCCGGGCGTGACCATGGCGATCTATATGGGCGTCGGCGCGGCGCCTGAGATCCAGGCGGAGTTGCTCGGCGCCGGGTTGCCTGAGGGACTTGAGGTGGAGGTGGTGAGCCGCGCCGGCTCTCCTGACGCGCAAATGCTGCGCGCCACGCTTGGCGATATGGCGCGCGCTGTGGCGGTGAGCGGCGTCGCCAATCCGGCGATCATTCTGGTGCGCCGGCCGAAACCGGTCTCTTTATCGCTGTCCCGCCGCGCCGCTCCGCGCGCCGTCGCCTCTTAAGCGCTCGGCCGTCGTCTATTCGGGCGGTTTCGATCCGGGACGCAGGCGCAGCGGCACGCCGGTCTTCACCGCGGCGCGGCCGATCGCATGGGCGGCGAGCGGCGCGGTCATCACCAGAATGAAGATCGCCGCCAGCACGCGGAGTGTGACCGTCAGCTCGGTCTCTCTCAGCGCCAGCGCGATCAGCACCAGCGTGCAGCCGAGCGTGCCGGCCTTCGTGGAGGCGTGCATGCGCGTCAACACATCGGGCATGCGCACGATGCCCAGCGCGCCGATCAGCGCGAAAAAGCCGCCGAGCAGGACGATCACGCCCACAAGCCAGTCGATCATCGTCTCGCCTCCCTCATGATGCGCGCCTCGCGGCTCATTGCGTCTCCATCGGATCGGTGGGCTTGATCGGTTCGACGCCGCCCTCGGTGCGCGCGCGGCGTCTTTCGGCGTAGCGCGCGAGCGCCACGGTCGCGAGGAAGGCGATCACCGAAAGCACAAGCGCGACGTCTAGGAACGCCATATCGCCGGTGGAGAGCGCGAAGAGCCCGCAGAAGCCGACGATCAGCACCGTCATCATGTCGAGCGCGACCACGCGGTCGGGCAGGCTCGGCCCGCGCGCCAGACGCACAAAGGCGATCGCGACCGCCAAGATGAAGGCCGCAAAACCGATTTGCACCGCCCAGCCCAGAAACGCCGCACCGTCCATCATGGTTCGAACACCTCGCTCACCATACGCTCCATGCCCGCTTTGAGGTCGCGCACCACGCCTTCGGGATCATCCGCGAACATGGCGTGGACATAGAGCGTTTTGCGGTCATCCGAGACATCGAGGCTGAGCGTCCCCGGCGTCAGGGAGATGAGATTGGCCACCAGCGTGATCTCTTCGTCCGACTTCACATCGAGCGGCATGGCGACGATGGCCGGACGGCTGAGATGCGTCGGCGTCAGCACGTCCCAGGCGACTTGGACGCTGGACACGAAGAGATCGTAGAGGAAAAACGCCGCGAGCCGGATCGTGCGCCAGACCGTTCGGAAATAGCGCGTTTCAGCGCCGAAGAGCGCGAAGGGCGCCCAGAGCGCGAAATAAGCGAGGGCGAAGCCGGCGACGAGCCCGCCGAAGCCCCAGAAGCCCGAGAGGGCGGCGATGGCGATGGCGGCGATGCTGTTGAGCGCGAGGAGAAAGATCATGACGCGCTTCCCAAAACGGCGGTGATGTAAGCCTCGGGGCTGAGAAGTTGGTTCGCCGAGCGCTCGGCGAATTGCAGGAAGGGCTCCGGCGCCAGACCAATGACGACGGTCAGCCCCGCCAGCGCTGCGATCGGCGCGACCAGCGCCGCGCGCTCGGCTGGGGCGAGCGCGGCGAGGCCTGGCTCCACGCCGGCGGGATGCGGCTTCCAGAACGCCTCGGCCCAGATCTTCGTCATCGAATAGATGGTGAGCGCGCCGACGATCAGCGCCGCGGCGGCGACGATCCAGGCCTCCACATCAAGGCTGGCCTTCACCAAGAGGTACTTCGCCCAAAAGCCCGAGAGCGGTGGGAAGCCCGCGAGCGAGAAGGCGGGGATGAGGAAGAGGACTGAGAGAAGCGGGCTGGCGCGGTAGAGCCCGCCGATGGCGGAGAGTTCGGTCGAGCCGGTCAACCGTTTGGCCACGCCGCTGATCAGGAAGAGGTTCGCTTTCACGATGATGTGGTGGACGAGGTAGAACACCGCGCCGATCAGCGCGAGCGGCGTGTAGAGCGCGAGGCCGAGCGCCATGTAGCCGATCTGGCTGACGATGTGGAACGAGAGGATCTTCCGAAAATCGGTCTGCGCCGCGGCGCCGAGAACGCCGGTCACCATGGTCGCCACCGCGATCCATAAGAGCACATTATGGGTGAAGGCCACATCGGCGGTGAAGACCAGCGTGAACATGCGGATCAGCGCGTAGACGCCCACCTTCGTCAAAAGGCCCGCGAACACCGCCGACACCGAAAAGGCGGGCGTGTGATACGAGGCGGGCAGCCAGAAGAAGAGCGGGAAGAGCGCCGCCTTCACGCCAAAGGCGATCATGAACATGATCGCGACGACTGTCAGCAGAGCTGTGTTCTCGACCTCTTTCACCGCGCCGGAGAGATCGGCGAGGTTCAACGTGCCGGTCATGCCGTAGAGGATGCCGATGCCGGTCAGGAACATCACCGTTGAGACGAGGTTCAGCGCCACGTATTTCACGCCGCCATCGATTTGCTCGCGCTCGCCGCCGAGGATCAACAGCCCGAAGGAGGCGATCAGCATGACTTCGAACCAGACGTAAAGGTTGAAGAGATCGCCGGTCAGAAACGCGCCGACCACGCCGGCGATTAGGATCTGAAAGAGGCCGTGATAGCCGAGCCGCTCTTTTTTCTCATCAACATCGCCGAGCGCGTAAATGCTGACCGCGAGCCCGGTGATCGCGGTGATCACCACCATCACCGCAGAGAGGAGATCGGCCACGAAGGTGATGCCGAAGGGCGCGGGCCAGCCGCCCATCTGCGTCGCGACCACGCCGTCCTCGAGCACGGCGTTCATCAGGATCGAGGCGGCCGCCAGCAGCGCCAGCGAGCCAAGCACGCTGATCCAGCGGCCGAGCGGGCTGTGACGGAAGAGAAAGGCGATCACAGCGAAGGCGAACGGGATCGCGATCGGCGCAGAGAGGATCCAGCCGTTCATGAGCGCGCCTCGCCTGCGGATCGCGTTTCAGCGGCGGCGGGCTCGCCCTCGATCGGCTCGGCGACGCGCATCTTGTCGGTGTTGAGCGTGCCAAGCTCGGTATAGGCGCGGAAGGTCAGCACCAGCGCGAAGGCGAAGAGGCCGAAGCCGATCACGATCGCCGTGAGCACCAGCGCTTGCGGCAAGGCGTTGGCGACCTCGGTCAGCGGCGCGTCGGCCCCAACCGGGATCAGAGGCGGCGCGGAGGAGTCGATGCGACCGGCGGTGAAGATGGTGAGGTTCGCCGCGTTCGAGAGCAGGATCAGTCCGAAGAGAAACCGCACCAGGTTCTCTGAGAGCATCAGATAGACGGAGGCGGCGGTGAGCACGCCGATCAGGATCGCCATCAAGACTTCCATGATGGTCAGCCTTCCTCTTCCAAGGCGAAGACGAGAGACATCACCGATCCCATCACCACCAAATAAACGCCGATGTCGAAGACGAGCACGGTTGAGAGCGGAAAGCCTTTCTCGGTTTCAGACCCGCCGAGGAAGAGCCATTGCCCGGTGAAGAACGCGTCTGCGAACAGCGCTGCGGCGAGGCCGGCGCCGAGCGCGACGCCGAGGCCGACCATCGCGATCGCTTCGGGATTGAAATAGAGCTGCTTACGCGCCGCCTCGGGCCCGCAGGCGAGAGAAAAGAGCACAAAGCCCGTCGCGCCGAGCAGCCCGCCGATGAAGCCGCCGCCCGGCTCGTTATGGCCGCGCAGCAGCATGAAGAACGAAAAGAGCAGCAGCATCCAGATCAGGTACCGCGTGCCCGTGACGAGGATCATCGAGTTCATCGGTCCGCCTCCGCCGCTTCGGTCTGTTTGAGCGCGGCTCGCTCGAGCGCGCCGTCATGCGCGGGAGCATGCGCGGCGTCCGCGTCCCCGCCGGCGGGGCGGCGGGCGCCGACGCCTTTGAGGAGCGCGAAGGCGCCGAGCGCGGCGACGACGACGACGGCGATCTCGCCGAAGGTGTCGATCGCGCGGAAGTCGACCAGGATCACATTGACGATGTTGCGTCCGAAGGCCTGCGGCCAGCTCGCCTCCTGAAAGAAGGCGGTGAGCGTCAGATCGAGCGGCCCGCGCGTCGCGGCGATCACCAGCAGGCTCGCCATCACGCCCATGGCGATGGCGACGAGCGCGGCGGCGGGACGCTTCAGCGGGCCAGGATCGTTCTCGAGCAAGGGCAGGCGGAGAAGGGCGACCGCCACCAGAACCACGACGAGCGTTTCAACGAGAAGCTGCGTGATGGCGACATCCGGCGCGCCGAAGACGATGAAGAAGAGCGCGACGGCGATGCCGACGACGCCGAGGCCGGCGATCGCGGCGATGCGCGATCGCGCCACCAGCGTAGTGACCGCGCCGGCGACGAGCAGCGCGGCGATGGCGTAGTGCTTCACCGGCACGGATGCGAGCTCCGACCCGAGCGCCGCCAGCGTGGGAGCCGCGGCGCCGACGGCGACCCAGGTTCCGATCAAGCCGAACGCGATGGTCGCGAACACAGTCATCAAATAGAGGCGCAGCACGCCCGATTGCAGGATCCGCGTCTGCCAGGCGGCGAGCGCTTTCAGCCCATCCATGAACCGGTCCCAGAACCGGTCCATGTCGAACAGGCTCCGCTCCATCGCGATGAGCCAGCGGCGGATCGGGACGTGGTAGGCGTAGATCAGGCCGCCAAGCGCGAAGGTGACGATGCTGAGGATCAAGGGCAGGTTCACGCCGTGCCAGATCTTCAGCTCGACATCCGCCGCGCCGCCGCTGATGGCGATCACCGCCGGCTCGATCAGGATCTCGCCGATCAGCCCTGGCGCGACGCCGAAAGCGAGGCCCAGCGCCGCCAGCAGCACCGGTCCGATCCACATGGAGATAGCGGGCTCGCCTGGCGTTTTGGCGATGGGCGTCGGATCGGCGGGCGGCGCTTTGCTGTAGAAGACGCGCCAAACGAGGATCGCCGCCACCGCCACCATCAACGCGTTCGCGAGCAGCGCCGCGGCGGCGACGAAGACCGGCTCGGACGCGACCGCGAGCGCGCCTTTATATTTCAGCTCCTTGCCGATGAAGCCGATCAAGGGGGGGAAACCGGCCATGGAGAGGCCTGAGATCGCCGCCGCCGCCGCGGTGATGGGCATGGCGCGGCCGAGCCCGCGCAGCCGCGTCACCTCCCGCGTGCCGGTTTGCTGATCGACGCAGCCGACGACCAGGAACAACGCCGCCTTATAGAGCGAATGCACCACGAGGAAGGTCGCCGCCGCGGTGATCGCGATGGTGGCGTCAGCCGCGAGGAAAAGCGTGAGCGCGCCGAGCGCCATCAGCGTGGTGTAGGCCAGCGCTTGTTTGAGATCCCGTTGGCGCAGCGCCAGGATCGAGGCCCAGACCGCGGTGATCGCGCCGGCGATGGTCAGCGACCAAAGCCAAAGATCGGTGCCCGAAAGCGAGGGATGGAGCCGCGCCATCAGATAAACGCCGGCTTTCACCATGGTGGCTGAATGGAGATAGGCGCTGACCGGCGTCGGCGCGGCCATCGCGTTGGGCAGCCAGAAATGAAACGGTATTTGCGCCGATTTGGTGAAGGCGCCGGCGAGGACCAGGATGGTGATCGCCGTGTAGAGTGCGTGCTCGCGCAGCACGTCGCCTTGCGCGTTGATCTCAGAGATCTCGAAGGTGCCGGCGACGCTTCCCATCAGGATCAGCCCGGCGAGGAGCGCAAGGCCGCCCATGCCGGTGACCAGCAGCGCCTGCAGCGCGTTCCGCCGCGAGCGCGGCTCGGCATGATTGAAGCCGATCAGCAGATAGGAGGTGACGGTGGTCAGCTCCCAGAAGACAAACAGCGCGATGAGGTTGTCGGCGAGCACCAGGCCGAGCATGGAGAGCTCGAACGCGAACAGGAACAGAATAAACCGATCGAATTGCGGTTTCTTGCCGAGATAACTGTTCGAATAGAGAAAGATGATCGCGCCGATGCCAGTGATCAGCAATGCGAAGATTAGACTGAGGCCGTCGATGATGAAAGAAAGGCTCACCCCGAGACTGGGCGCCCATTCCCAAGCGATGCGGATGGTCTCGCCTGCGCTGACTGGTTCGATGAAGCGCAGGAAGTAGAGGAACATCAGTCCCGAGGCGAGCGTTGGGATCTGCGCGATGAAGGGGCTGAGCGGTTTCGGCGCGGCGGGCGGGCGTTCGTTCATAAAGGCGTCACCGTCGGATGGGGGATGCGGCGCTCGAACGACGCCGCGCGGGCCGCGTTACAGCGCTCCTTAGGTCTCGTCGAGATTGACAGGCGAGACGAAGCCGGGCGGCTTCACGGTCATCACCGAGCAGCGCACGCGGTTCAGAATGGTCTCGGCGTTGTTGCCGATGATGAAACCGCTGACGCCGGTGCGCGCCACAGTGCCCATGATGATCGTGTCTGCGCCGATCTCTTCGGCGTAAGCGGGCGCCACCTCTCCGGGCAGGCCTTTGCGATGAGCGACGACGCGGCGGCGCTCGGGATCCGGGAAATCGCCAAGCAAAGCCGAGAGCTTAGCGTCGCTGCGCCGCCGCTCTTTGTCCACGATCGCGTCGACCTCTTGCGGTTTCATGTGGAAACGCGATTTGCGGAGCGTCGCTTCCTCTTGCAAGCGCCAGGCGTTCACGACGTGGAGCGCCGCGCCGGTTCGCTCGGCCATGGAGCTCGCGAGCGTCAGCACGGTGTGGGCGAGTTCGTCGCGCGCATCGTCCTCGGGGTCAGGGTCGACCACCGCCAGCACGACGGGAACGGCCTTGGACCCGCTGTCGTTTGGGCCTTGCACGATCCAGACAGGGCTCGGGCATTTGCGCATCAGGTGAAGATCGTCGCTCAGGAAGAACTGATCGCCGCCGCCCGAGGCGGTTTTCATCACCAAATCATGGCCGCCGCTGAGCGCTTGGCGGATCGCGGAGACGAAGACCGGCCCGACGCGCATCGCGGTTTCGGTCTTAAGCCCCGCCGCGCGGCAGCGCTCCGCAAGCCCGCCGACCGTCTCGAGCCGCGCCTTGGCGATCTCGTCTTCCAGCGCGGCGGCGTCGACCGGCGCGCCGTCCTCCGCCGAGACGCTGTCGAACAACTCGGCGAGCGTTCCGCGTTCCTGCGCGACGGCGTCGAGCAGCGTCAGCCGCGCGTCATTCGCTTTTGCGAGCCAGATCGCCTTATCGACGGCGGCGTCGTTCTCCGCCTCAGCGTCGATCACCACCAAAATATTCGTGAAGCGCTTCACGGATCGACCAATCTGTTTTGACCGCGGCGGCGCGCGCGGCGATGAATGAGAGGGGCGCGCGCAGGACCGTGAGACTGGTTCCAGATGCGCGACAACCCGCCGCAGTCCCGCTAAATAACGCTCCGGACGCGACGTGCAAGCGAGATCATGCGCTTGCCGCCTGTTGCGAAGGCGCGGGAGACGGAAAAAGGGGCGGCGCAGATGCGGGACGATGACGGGGCGGAGCGCAATGAGGGCGAGCGGAGCGGCGCATCGGGGCCGCGGCGTGAGAGCGATCCGTTCATCCGCATGTTGGAGCCGCGACGGGAGTCTTTCTCGATCGGTCTGACGCCATTGCCGGCGGGCCCGGACGCCGCGTCGGCGCGGAGCTGGGCGGGGCTGGCGCATGCCGGCGATCTCTTGCGCGTTGATGCGGCGCGTTCAGCGCAGCTTGCGGTGAAGGCGCGTTATCTCGCGGCGGCGCCGGGCCTGGTGTTCGCCGCGGAGCCCGGTTGGGAGGCGGCGGCGCGCGAGGCGGCGCATCTGATCGCCGCAGCGCTCGAAGCAGCGGAACTCCCTTCGGAAGATCCGGCTTTCGCGGCGTTGCGAGCGGAGCTGAGGCGCCGATCGCAGGATGCGGGATCGCCGCTTCTGAGCGCCGCTATGGCGACGCAGGAGGATCTCTTGCTGATGGCGCGCGACGGCGAGGACCGGCCCTTTCGCCTTGTCGCGGGCTCACTCAGCTTTCCGAGCAATTGGTCGTTGCCGGAGAAGCTGGGAAAGCCGATGGCTTTGATCCACGAGCCTGTGCCGGGCTTTGGGCCCGGCGCGCGCAACGCCGAAGTGATCGACCGGATCTTCGCCGCGCTCGCGCCGGAGCGGCCTGTGGAGCGTTTCGGCTGGTCGATCGCGCCGAACGCCGCGTTGGCGCAGCCGCCGGCCCCGCTTGGCCGGCGCGGCTTTGACGGGATCGCCGCCGCCCCTGAAGGCGCGGCCGCCTTGCAGACCGAGATCAAGACCGAGACCGAGACTGAGATGGCGCCGGCGCCGGCGCGCGTCACGCAAGCGTTGATCGATGCGGTCGAAGGCGGCGCGCTGCGGCCGGCGCCGCATTTTCGCGTGGAGCGGCAGACCTTGAGCAAGTTGCCGGAGAGCGGCGCGATCCTCTTCACCGTGCGGATCGCCGCGCTTTCTTTTGAAGCGATGGCGCAGCGATCCGACGGTGCGCGGCTCGCCGCGGCGCTCAGCGCGAAGCTCGCCGCGCTCGACGCTGGTCAACTCGCCTATAAAGGACTGACCTCGGCGCGGCCCGCTCTCTGCGCGGCGCTCGCCGACATCAGCGGCGGAGGCTGACGCGCCGTTGCGGCTCAGCGCAGACCCAGCAGCGTTTGGCCGAGCGGCGGACGGCGGCAGCCGCCCTCCGGCGTGATCGGCCATGTCTCATCGAAACGCGGGCACACCACCAGAACATCGCCAGGCGAAAGCGCTGAGAAGGCCTCGGTTTGGGTCAAGACCATCGGCGCGGTTGAGAGGCCGCGCGCCTGGCCCGCCCGCCGCGCGACCGCGTAGGCGAGCGCGCCGGAGCCGTCGCCCCGCCGCGGCGCGCCGATCTCGTCGAGCGCCGCGGCCGCCGTCTCGTACTGGGCCGCCGCTTGCTCGATTTCGCCGCGCAGCGAGGCGAGTTCGAGATCGATCCGCACCAGCCGATCGCTCTCGAGCTGAACCCGCTCGCGCTCAAGATCGACGGCGCGCGCTTCAAGCTGGATTTTCGCCACGCGCGCGCCGGCCAAGCGCTCTTCGACTTGCGCCGCTTGCGCGCTCGCCTCCATCAACCGCGCCTCCGAGACGACGCCGCGCTTCTTCAAGCGTTCGAGTTCGCCGGAGAAGGCGGCGCGCCGCTCGGCTTGCGCGCTTAAGGATTGGACGAGCACGTCGAGATTGGCGGTCTCCGCGGCGCTGGCGCGCGAGGCGGACGCATCCGCCGCGCGGCGCAGCGCCAGCGCTTGGGCCTCATTGTCCAAAAAGCGCTGCTCGGCTTGGATGAGCCGCGCGGCCTCGCGCGCGCCGACGAGCCGGCTCAGCGCCTCCGGCGGCGTGAGCCGGTCCGCGCCCGCGCGCTGGGCTTCGAGCCGCGCCCGGCGGGCGAGCGCCGTCTTCAACCGTGAGAGCGCGACGCTGAGCATCATGCGGTCGCGGCTGAGATCGCCTCGAAACGGGTCGATCGCCGCCCGCTGCGCGCCGCCGGCCAGCGTCGCCGCGGCCAGAGGCGTGAGGCCTGGGCTCCAAGCATAAGAGCCGGGCGTCGCCACGGCGCCGGTGACGAGCACAGGCTCGTACTCTGCGACCTCCACAGTGACGCGCGTCGGCCGCTCGGTGAAGGCGGCGACCCGCGCTTCCAGCGCGCGCTCGAAACTCTCCACATCGTGACCGGCGACGCTCAAACGGCCGAGGGCGGGAAAGGTGACGCGTAATGCAGGATCGATATGGAAGACGCCGGTCAGCTGCTCGAAATATTGCACGCTGATCTTGAGCCGCCGGGCGGCTTCCAGCGGCGGCGGCGCGGCGATGTCGGCTTCGGTTCTAATCGCGCCGCGCTCGCGCGCGGGCGTCGCGGCGGCGGCCGCGGCCATGAGCGCGGCGCAAAGCACCGCGCACGCCGCGGCCCTGGCGCTATAGCGCGCGGGCGAAGCGTTAAAGATCGAAATCGTCATAAGCGCTGGACTTCTATCCCCGCCGCACATGCTGCAGCGGCCGCAGGAGCGTCGGCGTATTTTTTGAAGTTTTCAAGGTTGGCGCCGGCTTTATTTGGTTAAGATCAGTTAAGTATTATGAGATTTAGAGTAAATGGCGCCGGTGCGGCGAGCGGCCTGCGGTTGAGTTCGCCTTGGGGGCGAGTCTCTTTCTGGTCGGGCCGGCGCCGCGGCCTGGCGGGCGGAGCGCTTAACCGGACGTGATCCGCGCCTCGTAGTGGAAGCCCTCGCCGCCGCGGCAGGCGGCGGCGAGCGCGCCGATGAGCGGCGGCGCGCCGGGCGCTGCGCGCGCGCTCGCCGGGATCGTCAGGCATGTGAGCCTCCACCGCGCCGGCGCCGCGGCGTCCCAATCGGCGCTCAGCAAGCGGCGGTCGTTGGGATCGCGGTCTTGATCCTGGGCGGGCTGCGGCGGCGGCTCGAGCGCGACGCGGAGCGCGGCGGGATTGCGCGTGAGCCCGGCGCCGTCGCCCTTGAGAAACGCTTCTTTCAGCGTCCAGGCGCGAAAGAACATCGCTTTGGCCTCCGCGCCGGACGCTTCTCGAAGCCGCGCGGCCTCCTCAGGCGCCAGCGCCAGCGCCATCGCGCCCGGCTCGATGGGGCGGACCTGTTCGATATCGACGCCCACCGGCGCGGCGGCCAGCGCGAGCGCCGCGAGCGCGCCGCAATGGCTGAGATTGAAGTGGAGCGGATCGCGCGCCGCCGCGCCCCCATCCGCCTCCTCATCATTGAGGACGGGATTTAGCACGGGCTTGCCCGTCGGCGTGAGCGCGAAGCGAAGCGCGCTTGGATCGACGCCGCCGCCGCCTTGGCTCAGATGCGCGGCGATCAGCTCGCGCAGGCGGCCGCGATGCGCGATGAACCGGTCCGAGAGCGCCGTCGTCGCAAAGCGCGCTGCGCGCG
The DNA here is from genome assembly GCA_038530925.1 of Pseudomonadota bacterium. Lineage (GTDB taxonomy): Bacteria > Pseudomonadota > Alphaproteobacteria > Rhodobacterales > Rhodobacteraceae > JALEGB01. Next base: position 16,011 of record JBCBCG010000010.1, on the reverse strand, counting down.
CGCGCTCCTCCGCCGAGAGCAGCGCCGCAAGCGCGGCCAGGCGCGCCGGCGCCGTCGCCGCCCGCCAGAAGAGGACCGTCACTTCAAGCGGCGCCGTCACGCGCGTCTCATGCGCCCGCCTTTGGCGCGCAGGTGAAGCCGCACCAGGCTTCAAGCCCAGCGGCGCCGGCCGGTGTGAAGGCGGCGGCGCGCGGCTCGGGCCCGCGTTCGACCCAGCCGATCGCCTCGAGCTTTGTCATCAGCGCGGCGCCGAGCGCGCCGCCGAGATGGGCGCGGCGCTCGCTCCAATCGAGACATCGCGGCGCGAAGGCGCGCCGGCGCCCGCGCTCCGCCGCCAAATCGAGGCCAAGATCGGTGAAGAGCGCCTCGCCCTTCGGCGTCAGCGAGAACGCCTCCTCCTCTTCGCGGAGCGCTTCGATCGTGATGAGATGATCGATCAGCCGCACCGCCTCGGCGCCGGCGAGATGATCGTAGCAGCTTCGGAGCTGGCGCTTGCCGCGATCCTTCGGTCCGGTGCGCACCGGCCGCGGCGCGGCGCGCGCGGCGAGCACGTCGAGCGCTTCAAGCGCGCGGGCGACATCGGCGTCGGCCAGGCGGTAATAGCGATGGCGCCCCTGTTTCTCCTGCGCGATCAGCGCGCCTTCGGCGAGCTTGCCGAGATGGGCGCTGGCGGTGGAGGCGGCGACGCCGGCCGCGGCGGCGAGCTCGGCCGCGGTGAGCGCGCGGCCGTCCATCAGGGCGCTCAGCATGTTGGCGCGCGCGGGATCGCCCATCAGGCTCGCGACTTTCGCGAGATGGGGCTCGGTCGTCGGCGGCGTTCGGGGGCTTTGCGTCTCATCCATAGTTCGACGTTAAGCGAAGCGTTTCCGCTCGGCAAGGCGCGGCGGCGCCGCTACCGTTCGATGGCGGACGAAGAATCAATGTCGAATAAGGAGATCGATCATGGGCTGGATGCAGCGACGCGAGGCGGCGGCGACGAATTGGGTGTCGCGGCGGCTGGCGGAGGCGCGGTTCGCGCTTCGGGTTCAGGCGGAGCGGCGCGCGCTGGCGGCGCTTGAGCCGCGGCTGCTGGAGGATATCGGCGTCTCGCGCGCGGAAGCGGAGGTAGAGGCGCGTCGCAGTCTTTCAGACACGCCGGGGCATCGGCCGGATGCGCCGGGCGGCGCGGCGGGCGGAGCCCTGACTGAGAGAGACGCCGCCGCAACGGACCGCTTGCTGGCGGACCTCCTTGGCGGCGCGCCGCTTTCCCGGCGCGAGGATCCGCGCTAACCCGCTGCGATGGCGACGCCCGATCTCTCAGCGCCTCCCGCCCTGCGCGAGCCGCTTTTGCAGCCTTTGCTCTGTGAGCGCGGCGCGCCCGGCGCGCGGCGTCTGACCGGCGGCTGGGCGTGGTTCAACGCGGTGCTGCGGCTCGAGAGAAACGAATTTGGCGAGGGCGAGAGGCGGGTCATGTCGCTGGCGGAGGCCGAAGCGGAGGCCCGCGCGGCGCTCGGCGCTCTGACGGCGCCCCGCGCGGCGGTTTTAGGGCTCTCCCTGGACCGGCCGCGGATCATGGGCGTGCTGAACGCGACGCCTGACAGCTTCTCCGATGGCGGGCGCCATCTGGAGCCCGAGCGCGCCGTCGAGGCCGGGCTGGCGATGCTGAAGGCGGGTGCTGATATCCTTGATATTGGTGGCGAATCCACCCGTCCCGGTGCGGCGCCGGTGAGCGAAGCGGAGGAGCGGGACCGGGTTTTGCCGGTGATCGAGGGGCTGCGCGCCGCGGCGCCCGAGGCGCGCCTCTCGGTCGACACGCGCAAAGCGGCCGTCGCTGAGGCCGCCTTCGCCGCGGGCGCGCGCCTCTTTAACGACGTCTCCGCGCTCAGCTATGATCCGGCCGCGCCCGCCGCCGCCGCGGCGTTGATGCGAGAGAGCGACGCCGCGCTCTGTCTGATGCACGCGCAAGGCGATCCGCGGACGATGCAGGACGATCCGCGCTATCAAGATGCGTTGCTGGACGTCGCCGCGTTCCTCCAGCAGAGGCTCGAGCGCGCTGTGGCCGCCGGAGCGCCGCGGGAGCGGATCGTGATTGATCCAGGGATAGGGTTTGGGAAGACGCTTGCACACAACATCATGTTGATGGATGGGTTGGGAGCGCTGCATAGTCTCGGCGCGCCGATCTTGCTGGGCGTTTCGCGCAAACGGATGATTGGCGCGCTCTCGGGCGTGGAGGCGGCGGATCGCCGCCAGCATGGCTCCGTGGCCGCCGCTTTGTTCGGGGCGGCGCGCGGGGCGCAGATCCTGCGCGTGCATGACGTCGCCGAGACGGCGGAAGCGCTCGCCGTGTGGATGGGGCTGGGCGGCGGCGCGGCGGAGTTCGGGGCCGCGTGAGCCGCGCGCCGCGCGAGGGAGCCGCGCAGAAGAAAAGAGGGAGACGGCCGATGAGCAAGGATGGCGGACGCAAGCTGTTCGGGACCGACGGCGTGCGCGGCCGGGCCAACCAGCCGCCGATGACGGCGGAGATGGCTTTGCAGCTCGGCATGGCGGCGGGCAAAGTGTTCCGCAGGGGCGAGCCGCCGCACCGGGTGGTCATCGGCAAGGACACGCGTCTCTCGGGCTATATGTTCGAGGCGGCGTTGATGTCGGGCCTCGTCTCGATGGGGATGAACGTCTACACTGTCGGCCCGGTGCCGACGCCGGCGGTGGGCATGCTCGCCAAAAGCCTGCGCGCCGATGTCGGGGTGATGATCTCCGCCTCGCACAACCCGTATTATGACAACGGCATCAAGTTCTTCGGGCCGGACGGGTTCAAGCTCTCCGATGAGGTCGAAGCGGAGATTGAGGCGGCCATGGCCAACGGCCTCTCCACGCATCTCGCCGGTGATCAAGGGCTCGGGCGGATCCAGCGGCTTGAGGATGGGCGGGCGCGCTATATCGAATTCGCCAAGGCGACCTTTCCCAAGCAGCTGAGCCTCGATGGGCTGAAAGTGGTGGTGGATTGCGCCAATGGCGCCGCCTATCGCACCGCGCCGGACATGCTGTGGGAGCTCGGCGCGGAGGTTGTGCGCATCGGCGTCGAGCCCAATGGCGTCAACATCAATGATGGTTGCGGTTCGACCGCGCCGAAGAAGGCTCAGATGGCGGTGATCGAGCATGGCGCGGATCTCGGCATCGCGCTCGATGGCGATGCGGACCGCGTGCATGTGATCGACGAGAAAGGCCAGCTGATCGACGGCGATCAGCTGATGGCGCTGATCGCGACGCGCTGGGCGGCGTCAGGGCGGCTCGCCGGCGGCGCGCTGGTGGCGACGGTGATGTCGAATCTCGGGCTCGAGCAGTATCTCAAAGCGCAAGGCGTCGGGATGGTCCGCACCAAGGTGGGCGACCGTTATGTGGTCGAGGAGATGCGGCGCAGCGGCTGCAATGTCGGCGGCGAGCAATCGGGCCACATCGTGCTGAGCGATTTCACCACCACGGGCGACGGCGCCATCGCCGCGCTGCAAGTGCTCGCCGCGTTGGCGGAGGAGGAGAAGCCCGCTTCCGAGCTTTGCCGTCTCTTCACGCCGCTGCCGCAGCTCTTGAAGAATGTGCGCTACGCGCCTGGCGACGCGCCGCTGGAGACGCCGATCGCGAAAGAGGCGATCGCCGCCGCGGAGGCGCAGCTCGGCGGCTCTGGGCGGCTGTTGATCCGCAAATCGGGCACCGAGCCGGTGATCCGGGTGATGGCCGAGGGCGAGGATCGCAAGCTTGTCTCGACGGTCGTCGATGAGGTGTGCGCGGCGCTTGAGACGGCTTCGGCGGGAGTTTCCGGCGCGCCTGAGGCGGCGGCGGCCATTGGGGCGATCGAGGCGCGAGCGGAAGAGGCTGAGCGGCGCGTTGAGCGCGACCGCCGGCGCACCCGCGCGAAAAGCGACGCGTCGGTGTGAGGGAGACGGCGTCGCTTGAAACCGCGCGGCGGTGCGCGTGACGACTTCGGCCGCGAAGTCGCTTTTCAGCGCCGCCTATCAGTCGCCGCCTATGCTGCTGACGTTGACGGCGCTGTTTTGGGCGGGGAACGCCATCGCTGGAAACCTCGCGGCGGGCGAGGTCTCGCCCATGTTTCTCACCTTCCTGCGTTGGAGCCTGGTCAGCGCCGCGCTGTGGGCGCTGTTCGGTCGACAAACGCTGGCGTATTGGCCCGTGCTGAAACCGAAGCTTCTGTCGCTCGTCTTGATGGCGAGTTTCGGCTTCGCGATTTTCAATGGGTTTCTCTACACCGCTTCACTCAGCACAACGGCGATCAATATCGGCATTATGCAGGGCTCGATGCCGGTGCTGGTGCTGGCGGGCGCCTATCTTTTGCAGAATGCGCCGCTCAGCCGGCTCCAGGCGCTCGGCGTCGCGATCACCATCGCCGGCGTGGTGGTGGTGGCGAGCCAGGGCGCGCCGCATAAGCTGCTGGAGATCGGGCTGAACCCGGGCGATGCGCTGATGTTTTGCGCTTGCCTTTGTTACGCGGGCTACGCTTTGGCGCTGAAGGATCGGCCGCAGATTCCTGGGCTTTTGTTCTTCACCGCAATGGCGCCTGTGGCGGCGCTGGTGTCGATCCCGATGGCGGCGACGGAATACGCGCTTGGTTATTTCCAGGCGCCGACGCCGTTCGGCTGGGCGCTCGCGCTTTGGATCGCGGTGTTTCCCTCTTTCCTCAGCCAGATCTTTTTCCTGCGCGGCGTCGATCTGATCGGACCGGGCCGCGCGGGCGTCTACATCAACCTGGTGCCGGTCTTCGCCGCGATCCTCGCGGTGCTCATCCTCGACCAGCGCTTCGCGGGGTTCCATGCGGCGGCGCTGCTGCTGGTGCTGGCGGGCCTTTGGATCGCGCAGCGGCCGAGCGCGCAGCGGGACTGACGCGTTCACGCGCGACTTGGCGCGACGACGATCTCGTCTCGCGCCTATGACTTTCATGAGAAGTTTTGGGTGTTGGCTGCGCCCACTCGCCGCCCTACCCCTCATCGCCGGGCGTCGCCCTTTGTTTTCGTTCGATGCGCAAAGTGTTGAGGTGAAATGAGACGTGCTTTTCTGTCCTTGTTTGTCGTAGCCGCGATCGCTTGCGGCTCTGCGGCGCAGGCGCAAATTCCTGTTCGCGCAACGACCAATGCGATCGAGCAGTTTGACCAATTGGCTTCGAATAAGCAGCTATTTTTAGAATACGGACTAAAATTAGCGATTGTTACGTTTTCTTGGCAAGGGATGCACCCTTCGAATGCAAAGTCAAAATACTTTTATGTTCAAAATGTCGCTCCTGGTTCAATCGCAGAGGACTCGGGGCTAAAGCCTGGCGATGTTTTCATGCGCTTTGATCATTATCCGAAGCTGCAAGCGTCGTCTATGAAAGGGCTCTCGCCGGAGCAGGCGATTGACCTCTTTGTTCAGGAGCTTGGCTCACTGGGGCGCAGCGCCGGTAAATTGGCGTTCCTTATCACTGTGGCGCCTCTTTCCGCGACGGAGGACGGTCTTTACGCCGCAAACCAGTATGCTCTCGCCGCAGGTGCTTATGTCGCGCTGCCGAAGCAAAGACTGGTCGATCATGTTGGTTTTTCTTTAAACGGGCGAAATGTGGTCGATGAGGTCGTGCCAGGATCCGAAGCGGAGCTGGCTGGCTTGCGGGTCGGAGACAAGTACACGGACGGATTTGGCCTGACGTCTCACGTTGGGGCCGCACTATTGGATGGTATTTCAGATCATTTTTGGCGGAACAAAGATTCGGGCGGCGAAGGGCGTCCGCTGGATTTCATGCGCGGCGATCAGCGAGTGGTGATCCGGATCCCGCCCGCCTTCCTGACTGTTCCTGAGTGAGCGCGGCGTCGTCCGCGAAGCCGCAGACTGATCGCCGGCGCCCGGCGCCGGCGTCCTTTCGTCATCGGCTTTGTCTGCATCTGGCGGGTCGAGATGAGTTGTCGAAAGAGGAAAAAGATGAAGTATTTTGGATTAGTCGCCATCTTTCTTGCGCTCTCCGTTTCCGCCGCACAGTCGCAATCGCGCCTCGGTTACAGCATCCCTGATGATTACGCGCCGATGCCCCGCTCGGCTTTTGGAAAAGATGTTGAGGTTTACACGGACTTTAATCAACGTGTAACCGAGCGATCTTGCGAGACGGCGTCGGTCACAATCGTCGTGCCGCCGAACTTTGCGCAGGAACAAGGGCGCGGAATCAATTACAGTAAGTTCATTTGGGGCGTTGGCGTCATCGTCAATGATTTCATCAAGGGAGAGGGCTGGGGCGGTGAAGAGGCCCTTGCCGAGGCGTGCGGCGGCGGCGCAGTTCGCAGGATTGAGTTCACGACCCGCACGAGTGATTTGGTTTTGGCCGAGCACCGCGTCGACGTCGCGCGCTGGACCGGCAATTCAAATGATCCCGCGATCGTCAGCGATCGGACATTCGCCGCGCTTCGAGAGAACGCTTTTGAGGAGGTCGATTTCGAAGCGTTGATTGCAAGACTTGCATCCTCCGCCGTAATGACCCGCATTTGGGAGACGGGCAGCGCGGGCGGGCTTGTCGGCGCGGATGGCCTGATCGGCGTCTGGGCGCAATATGTTCATTCATATGAGTTCACGTGCTTCCGCCAGACGCCCAGTGGTTTGCGGCCCAGCGAAACTCGCAAGCTGCGCCAAGAAAAAGATGCCGCTGTCGTTTGGGAGAGGCGTGTCGTTGAACAAAGCTACAACGGAAATCGCCTTGAATACGTCGACTCGCGCGCCGTATTGCATCCGAAATTCGCCAATGTGTACGCGGCGTGGCGAGAGGGCGAGTTTGGTCCCCTGTTTGGTCGCATGGGCGTAGAGCACGACCGCCTTAGTCGAGATCTCAGCCTCGTGATCAAGCGCGTAAAATGCGTGCACCCTAAGTTGAAGAGGTTTGAGGATCAGCTTCTCAAGGCCGCGCTTGAAGCGCGCGATTATCAGTGGCGGCGCTGATCTCGGTCACGGTGGGTTTCATGGCGCGTCTCTCATGGCGCGTCTCTCATCGCGCATCTCTTACCGCCCGCCTGTCATCCCGCGGTTCATGCGGCGTCGCGAGGGGAAGCGATTATTCGCCCAACCCCTCGCGCCCATGCGGCGTTGTCAGATCTTGCTCGGGCCCGAGCGGCACGACGCCGGTTGGGTTCACGTTGGCGTGGCTTTCATAGTAATGGCGCTTAATATGCGCCATGTTCACCGTCTCGGCGACACCGGGTTTTTGGTAGAGATCGCGCAAATAGCCTGAAAGCGCCGGATAATCCTCGATGCGCTTGAGGTTGCATTTGAAATGGCCGACATAGACCGGATCGAAGCGCACTAGGGTCGTGAAGAGACGGATGTCGGCCTCGGTGATCCGCCCGCCGACCAAATAGCGCTCCGATGAGAGTCTGGTCTCGAGCCAATCCAGCGTTTCGAACAATGGCGTTACCGCTTCCTCATAGGCTTCTTGCGTCGTGGCGAAGCCGGATTTGTAGACGCCGTTATTGAGCGTGTCGTAGACGCGGGTGTTAACCGCGTCGATTTCGGCGCGGAGCGCTTCGGGATAGTAATCGCCCGGTTTGGCGCCGACGCCGTCGAAGGCGCTGTTGAACATGCGGATGATCTCGGAGCTTTCGTTCGAGACGATCGTCGCCCGCTCGCGGTCCCACAGCACCGGCACGGTCACGCGGCCGGAAAAAGCGGGCTTGGCGGCTGTGTAGACCTCATGCAGGAAGGCCGCCCCATGGATCGGATCGGCGATCACGCCTTCGCCCGCTTGGAAACTCCAGCCGCCCTCGCGCATCAGCCAATGCACCGCCGAGACGCTGATCATCTCCTCCAAGCCTTTGAAGGTGCGCATGATCATGGCGCGATGCGCCCAAGGGCACGCATGGCTCACATAGAGTTGGTAGCGCCCCGGTTCGGCCTTGAAGCCGCCTGAGCCGCTCGGCCCCGGCGCGCCATCGGCCGTGACCCAATGGCGAAACGGGCTCTCCCAGCGCTTGAAACGGCCGCCATGCTTCTCGGTTTCATAGCCGCGTTCGCTCCAGACGCCGTCGATCAACATGCCCATGGCTCGCTCCTTCTCAAAGCCGCTGTCGCATCATAGCTAAGCTGGGGAGCGGCGCGGGTCATCCTGACGCTGCGGAAACAATCTGTCGATCAAAGCGGCGGGCGGTTCCGGTGCGCGGCTGCGGCGTCCGCCGTCCGAGCGATGCGAAGATGTTGCGGGATTGGATCGATCGGCGCGCCCATCTTGTGGAGCGGGCGCGCTTTGTTCTATAGGGTTGCGATCAAGAACCGGGTGAGGAGAGCGGAATGGCGGCGCAGGCGAAACGTGTGGTCGCGCTGGAAGAGGCCTATGACGCCTCCTCGATCGAGGTGCTGGAGGGGCTCGAGCCGGTGCGCAAGCGGCCGGGCATGTATATCGGCGGCACCGATGAGCGCGCGCTGCATCACTTGGCCGCCGAAGTGCTGGACAACGCCATGGATGAGGCGGTCGCCGGCCACGCGACGCGCATCGACGTCGCGCTCCACGCCGACGGCTCGCTCGCGATCAGTGACAACGGCCGCGGCATCCCTGTGGATCCGCATCCGAAATACCCAAACAAATCAGCGCTCGAGGTGATCTTCACGGTGCTGCATTCGGGCGGCAAGTTCTCAGGCAAAGCCTACAACACCAGCGGCGGCTTGCATGGGGTGGGCGTCTCGGTGGTGAACGCGCTCTCGGAATGGGTGGATGTGGAGGTGGCGCGGGACCGAACGCTTTACGGTCAGCGCTTCTCGCGCGGCGCGCCGCTCGGCCAGCTTGAGACCCGCGGCGCGGCGCCCAACCGGCGCGGCACCACGGTTCGGTTCATGCCGGATGCGGAGATTTTCGGCGCGCGCGCGGCGCTGAAGCCGGCGCGGTTGCACCGCATGGCGCGCTCGAAAGCGTATCTTTTCGGCGGCGTCGAGATTCGCTGGAGCGTGGATGCGGAACTGCTGGGCGCCGGCGATGAGACGCCGGAAAGCGAGGTGTTCCATTTTCCGGGCGGGCTGAAGGATTTCCTGAACGCCCAACTCGCCGGCGCAGAGACCTATTGCGACGCGCCCTTCGCCGGGAAAGTCGCGTTCACTGAAAAATTCGGGCCTGACGCCACGGGATCGGTGGAGTGGGCCATCGCCTGGACCGCAGCGGCGGATCCTTTTTGCTCAAGCTACTGCAACACGATCCCGACGCCGCAAGGCGGCACGCATGAGCAAGGGTTTCGCGCCGCGCTGACCAAGGGGCTGCGCGCTCATGGCGAGCTGGTGAGCAACAAGAAGGCGGCGCAGATCGTCGCCGACGATGTGTTCGGCGGCGCGGGCGCGGTGGTCTCCGCCTTCATTCGCGATCCGGAATTCCAGGGCCAGACCAAAGAGAAGCTCTCAACCATGGAGGCGAGCCGCTTGGTCGAAGGCGCGGTGCGCGATCATTTCGATAATTGGTTGGCTGCGGATCCGAAGCGATCCGGCGCGATCTTGGAGTTTCTGATCGAGCGCGCCGAAGAGCGGTTGAAGCGGCGCCAGGATAAAGAGGCGCAGCGCAAGAGCGCGACCAAGAGGCTCCGGCTGCCGGGCAAGCTCGCAGATTGCTCGGAAGCCTCCAAAGCGGGCTCGGAGCTGTTCCTGGTCGAGGGCGACAGCGCCGGCGGCTCCGCCAAGCAGGCGCGGGATCGGCGCTTTCAGGCGGTGCTGCCGCTCCGCGGGAAGATCCTGAACGTGCTCGGCGCGGCGCAATCGAAGCTCGCCGGCAATCAGGAGCTTCAGGATCTGATGCTGGCGCTGGGCGTGCAGTCTGGCGCGCGCTTCAAGATCGAAGATCTGCGCTATGAGAAGATCGTGATTATGACCGACGCCGATGTCGACGGCGCGCATATCGCAGCGCTGCTGATGACGTTTTTCTTCACGCAGATGCGGCCTTTGATCGAGCAGGGCCATCTTTATCTTGCGGCGCCGCCGCTTTATCGGCTGAGCCAAGGCGGCGTCACGGCTTACGCCCAAGACGATGCGGAGAAGGATCGGCTGCTGGAGGAGGGCCTCGGCGGCAAAGGGAAAATCGATATCGGCCGGTTCAAGGGCCTTGGCGAGATGATGGCCAAGCAGCTGAAAGAGACGACGATGGATCCGAAGACGCGGAGCCTGATCCGCGTGGTGATCGATCAAGACGCGCCGCAAGAGACCGACAGCTTGGTCGAACGCCTGATGGGCAAGAAGCCTGAGCTGCGGTTTCAGTACATCCAAGAGAACGCCCGCTTCGTGGACGAAGTCGACGTCTGAACCGGCGAGGGTGAACGCCGCTCAGGGCCATCGAGGCCCTTCGAGGCGTTCGCGCGCGGCTGGAGAGCGCGGGCGCCAGGCGGTTGGCGCATCGCACGCTGGATTGTCGTGGTGAGCATGACGTGGTGATTATGGCGCGGTGAGCCTGGCGCGGCGCCGTCGCAGCGTTGGGGCGGTGACGGCGTTGGCGGAGGTCGGTTTTCGCGGCCGCTCAGCGAGCGCCGAACGTTTGGTGCGCGTAAGGTTCTGTCACGATGCGCTTCTCGATTGGAGTAGCGGTCTTCTTGCGGTGATGGCGCGCTTGGCGGCGTGCTCTGAGATCCGAAGCGAGGAGCGCTCGATTCCAGGTGTGTACCGCCCCTTTTTCGCTAACAGTTCGGCGCGGTTCGCGTTTCACCGGCGCGGCTCCAGCCGCTGCAGCGTCGCATCCCCTTGCGCCGGCTCCGCTCTCCGCTGACATGCGGGCTCTCTGATGTGAGGGGCTCGTCATGACTGGATTGGACGTGTCGTTGGAGACGGCCATTGCGCTCGGTTCCGCGGCGATCGCGTTGGTGTCGTTGTTTTTGAACCATTCGGTTGTGCGCCGGCAATTGGCGTTGCATCGCGAGGAGATCCGCGCCGCGGTGGATCAGGAGAAAGCGCGGTGGCTGGGCGAGACGTTGAGCGCGTTCGCTGAGGCCGAAGCGCTCGCGTTGAGCGAAGCGTGCGATGATCTCGAGCCGCGGCGCTTGCTGGTTGCGCAGCGGCTTTCGGCTCTCGCCGATCAGGGCCGGCTCTCCTTTCCCAATCTCGATCCGCAGAGCCGCGGGGCGGAGAACCCGGCGGCCTATCAGGGCTCGCGTCAGCCGGCGCTCGATGCGGTGATTATGGCGCATGATCTGATGCGCGAGTTGCCGGAGCTGCGCGAGCGCGCTCATGCGCCCGCCGCTATGGGGCGCGAGGTGCAGCGTCTCCTGTTTAAGTGCCGGCGCGTGCTTGTGTCGGAGGTGCAGAAATCCGTGGACCCGCGGCGCCGGGCGGAGGTGCTCGAAGCGCAGAAGCGGCGTGGCAAGGACGAGCGCGCGATTTCGCATAAGGAGGTGCGCGAGATTCTGGCGAAGATGGAAGCGCTTGAGATGGAGAAGATCTCCTTCGAATGACGCCGCGCGCCGGGATCGCGTCGGGCGGTTGAGGCGGCGTGATCGACAAACGTCGCTGCGATCAGCACGGCGTAAATGTCGCAGCGCGAACCTCGTCAGGCTGCCATCAGGTTCATCTGCGAACTTTCCCCAAATTGGAGGCTAATCCACGGAGTTTGAACGATGATCGATACGAATGGCGCCATTGAAGCGCTGCCGCAGCAGACCGGAGCCGCCGAAGAGTCGATCGGAACCGCGGGCGCGGCCTCATCGAGCTTCACGGACGCAATCGTCGCGACGCTCACCGAGCCCGCGGTTCAAACGCCGAGCTTTCAGGATGCGTCTGTCCCCTCAACGCCGCTCGAGCCGCTGACGGATCGGCATGAGCAATTGTCCGCGGCGATCGAAGCGACCCTGGCGCGCATTGGTGGATCGCCTTCGACGGGTGATGGGGAGCCAGGCGTCATCATTGCGGACCAACCCCCAAGCGACCCGATCATCGGTACTGAGGAGAGAGACGTTCTCAAAGTGCGCGATCATGGAGGCTCGGCGCCGAATGTCGCGCGGGAAGTTCGCGGTCTTGGCGGGGATGATCGGATCGTAGGTGTCGGTGGTCGCGATGATCTGCATGGCGGCCAGGGCGATGATAAGCTCTTTGGCGGGCGAGGCGGCGATAATATGTACGGCGGCGCGGGCGATGACTCGATCTACACATATGTGGGAGAGAACCTCGCGTCAGGCGGCGAGGGGGATGACAAGATCTTCGTCAGCGATGCGATTGCGAATAATCTTATCGATGGCGGCGAAGGAGCAGAAGATCATGTTTATTTCGACTCTCCGCTAGAAGACTATGACGTTTCTTTTCTTGAGAATGGCGACATTTCGATACGCGCCAAATCTGGAGAGGGTGAGCATATTCTGAGAGATGTTGAGTTTGTAACATTTTCAAGGGGCTCGTTAAATTCACAAAGCATGTCAGTAACGGAATTGCAGGAGCTATTGCACCCTGGGTCGACTGAAGAGGGGCGATCGCAGGAAATATTTGGCACCAGTGAGGATGACAACATCCGCGGCGAAGGTGGTGACGATGCGATTCGCGGCAATGGGGGCAGCGACAAGATCGACGGCGGGGTCGGCGATGATGTGATCTACGGCGATTTTGGAGATATTTTTGAAGAGTTTAACGCGCCCACCACCGGTTCGGGACTTGATGACGAGATCGATGCCGGAGACGGCGACGATCGCGTCATCGGCGGTTTGGGAGAGGACAAGATCAGAGCCGGTGATGGCGACGACGTCGTCTATGGTGATTACGACATGACAAGCGTCGCTGGAAATGACGATGAGATCTGGGGCGGCGCCGGCGATGATCGGATCGATGCGGGTGGCGGTGACGATCGGGTCGTCGGCGGCGAAGGAGATGATGAGATCGATGGCAACGCTGGCGCTGACTACCTCCACGGCGGCCGCGGTGACGATGTAATCAATGGCGGCGCCGGCGATGACATAATCGGTGGCGGTGGTGGCGTTAATGTCCTGGACGGCGGCGATGGCGATGATACTTTCAACTTAGATCTTGTTGGAGGGCAGCACGAAGTTGATGGCGGCGTAGGTGAGGATACTGCAAGATTTTTTGATGATATAGAGCATTATGATATCACAATTGAAGGCGACGAAGTGATTGTAAAGCAGAACTCGACGGATCATATTGGGTTTTTCTTCAGGCAGGGATCGAATCTATTCATGGATGGATTGTTTCCCGGGGTCGAGCAGCCCGAGTTTGGTGATCCAACAACTGTAAAGAATGTTGAGATTTTTCAATTCGGAGACGAGACCTTCACATTGGAGGAGTTGAGAGAGCGGATCGGTGAGTCTGGTGGGGCCGATGACCCTGAAGACGGCTCAGTTGAAGATGAGCAGGATCCTGCGATCGAAGACGAGCAGGACCCCGCAACCATCGGCACTGAGGGCGATGATGAGCTCAAGACGCACAGTGCTGATGATACGATCATGGGGAGAGGCGGCGACGATACGATCCGCAGCCGCGACGGTGACGATACGCTTTACGGCGAGGCTGGGAATGATGAAATTCATGCTGGAAGAGGCGATGACGTCATCTATGGAGACTCAGAGACCATTTTAGACGGTGAGGGTGCGTCGCCATCCGATCTTGGGAATGACACTATCCTCTCTGGGCCAGGCGACGACACCATTATCGGTGGTCGGGGCGAAGACCTGATCACTGCCGGTGTTGGTGACGATGTCATTTGGGGCGATTACGATCTTGAAGGCGATGACGGCCAGGCCGACGACATCTCCGGCGGCGACGGCGATGATCAGATCTTTGCCGGCGGCGGAGATGACGTGGTCACCGACGGTGACGGCGATGATCTCGTCCGCGGCGGCGCGGGTGATGATAAACTTTATGTAGGTGACGGAGACAATGTAATCGAGGGTGGCGCTGGCGATGATTATATAAGCACACATATTGGATCCAATGAATTGGATGGCGGGGATGGCAATGACTTTTTTGACATGATTATCTCCAATTCTCAGAACGACGTAGATGGTGGCGCCGGTGAAGATGTGGCTTCATTCTCCGAGTCAATTGAGAATTACAGTATTTCGATCGAAGGGGATAACGTTACTTTCCAGAGGATCCTTAACACGGGAGCGGATGGTGAGGTTGAGCTTGGCGAGCCGACAACGTTGAAAAATGTTGAAGTGTTTGAATTTCCTCGAGGAGAGTCGTTCACTCTCGATGAGTTGAGGGAGCGGGTATAAAAGCCGGGTATAGTAGCGACCACGACGGGCGGGCTGCCGAGAATGTCGAGCGCTCAGGTATAACGACGATGGAAGGGCGGGTGGCTGTCTCACAAAGCAGCGGGACTGCAAGCACGTAACATAAGCCCGCAATCGGCCTTGCCGCAGTAGGAAGAAAACCAAGCTGATCCCAGCGCGCTCGGCGTGATGCCCGAGCGCGCCTTCTTTATTCTTGGCGGCGCGCGGTTGAGCGACAAAGACGACTGGCTGAGAGGAGTATCTTCGCGGCTCCGAAATAGCAATGACGCCGCCCATCAGCGTCAAGCTGCGTTCCACATCGTGGGCGGCCGCGGCGCGTTCGTCGGAGAGGCGGACAAGAGGTGAGCGGCGCCGCATTCCGCGGTTCGGCATTGAGGCTTTCGATGGAGATCATAGACCGCCGCTCGGGATCCGATGGCGCCTTGCGCGAAACCTCTCGGCGCTTGAACGATCAGGTCATGCGCCGCGAGCGATGGCGACATCCGATAACTTCCGCGGCGGGTCCGATCGGAGCGCGCGCCACCATGCCCTCGCGCCTCCGCATTAGGCTGCGAGCGCTGGTTCCGCTTCGATGGTGACGCCTTCGATGCGCCAGGCGCCGTCGACTTGTTGCAGGAAATACCGCAGCTGATGCGCGACGCCCGATTGATCAATAATGCGCAGCCTCTGGGCGAGGCCGCCCTCGACCTGTTCCGCGCCGAGGAAATCTACGCTGCGCGGCCGCCAGACCATCGCGTAGCCCCCGCGCACCATCGCGCCGAAACGCTCCGGCGTTTGAAAAAGCGCTTGGATGTTCGGCCCGGCGAAGGCGAAGGCTTCTTCCCAGGCGTCGCGGGCGAAGGCGTCGAGTTGGTCTTCGATCACAGCGCGCGAGGCGGCGTCCTCGCGAGGATCGGCCGGGTCCGCCAACGCTATGCTCGCGGCGAGGAAAGCGGCGACCACCAGCGCGCCGAAGGAGAGCTTCAGGATGGTGTAGGCGGCGTTCGCGCGCTCCAGCTGCGCGGCCGCGGCGCGCGCATGCCGGCGCCGCGAGGCGGCGTGCGGGGCGTTTGGTCGGTCTGAGCGCATATCGTTCCTCCAAGCGTTGTTTGGAGAGATAGGCGGCGCAGCGCGCATTCATAGGCGCGCCGCTTCGGTTTCTTGGTGAAGAGATCGCGTCGGATCGACCCGCGCGCCTTGCGGGTCAGGGCGCTCAAAAGGAGAGCGCGTCCCACCAATCGCGCCGCGGGCACCAATCGGGCTGGGGCTCGCGGCCATAATCCCAGCGCGCGCCATGTCCTGAGGAGACCATGCGCTCAACAAAGTCAGAGCTTTGGGCGCCGGCTCCTGAGAGAGAGCGCTGACGGTTGGGCAGGAGCAGCCGCACATCCGCGATCAGGCGGCCATAGCGATCCTCGCCGCTGATCGAGAGCGCCACGCGCTGGCGATGCAAGAGCGCCCGCGCCGCCCGCGTCGCGGCTTCGGCGGCTTCCTTTTCCTCTGAGCAGGCGAAGCGCCGCCGCTCCGGCGTGTCGAAGTTCCGCACGCGCACCCTCGCGCCGCCTTCAATCACGAAGGTGTCTCCATCGATGACGCGGGTGACCTCCGCCGAGCGCTCACGCGGCGCGCTGGACGCCGCGCGCGGAGCGGGCTCGCGTTCGAGGGTTCGCGCGCCGACGGGCTGGCCGCCGGGCTCAAGGCTGAGCGCGAGAATGATGAGGGTGCAGAAGAAGAGCAGGCCGAGCGCGCGCCCGGTCCGATGCATGATGTTCATTTGTTCGTCTCAGACCCTGGCGCAAACGTATAGGGCGCCTACGAGATCTAGCCCTCGATACTATATCTTGAACATTATCCC
>JBCBCG010000009.1:0-36747 GCA_038530925.1 Pseudomonadota bacterium | reverse complement strand
TGCGATGTGATGGCGGCGCGGCCATGCGACCCTCCGAGGGTATCGGAGGACGCGATGTCGTAGCTCAGCAAAGCGGCGGGCGCCGGGCCGCCGAACACCGCCTCGATCACATCCTGTTGCGCCGCGCTCAAGGGCGTCTCTTGCGCGCTCAGCGTCACAGTCGACGGCGCCGCCACGCTTGGCGCGCTCTCGACTTCGCCGTCGCCGTACAGCGCGATCGGCAAGCCCTGGGCGTTCATCGCTCCTGAGGCGAAAGGATCGTGCGCCTCGGCGACCGGCGCCGCGTCGCCAGCTCCGCCCGCCTCCAAGACATCATCGAGCGCTCGCCATTGCGTCGCGATCGAAGGCGTTGCGTTCTGCGTCTCCTCGATCGCTATGGCGAGATCCGCCGCGCTCCGCGTCTCCTCGATCGCTGCGGCGAGCGTGGTCTCGCCCTCATGCGTCGGCGTCTCCGTATGATCGCCGCCATTGTGATTGAGAAGGTCATCGGTGTTGAGCAGATCGTCGGCCATCTTCGGTTCCAACCTTTCAGCAGCCCTCCCTTCTTCACGCCCCGATGTGGATCAAAGGGGCGATATCGGAGGCGCGGCTTGGCTATTGCGCTTACTTACGACTTCGCCTGTATGCAGCGCTGACCTGACAGAGGCATGACGAGCCTTCATGAGCTTCAGAAGAGTGGAAGATTTTTTTGTTTTATTTTTGTTCTTCTTGGTGAGTAAAAAGCGAGCACCTAATTGAGCGCGAGCGGGATCGAAGAGCGTGGCTCGATATCGCGGCGCGACGCGAAGGGCTCCGGACCTCGAGAGATGAGGAGGACGCCACGCTTTGTGACCGGAGGGAAGGCCGGCGGCCCATGCGTCGCACAATTTGCGCTCTGAGGATGCGGCGCGCCCCAGCAACGCTGTCGGGTTCATTGGATGCGAAACGCGCTCTCCCGCGCGCCGGCGAAGCAACGCCCAGCCGTCGCGGCTCTGCTCAAGACCGTCTTTGTGGAAACCGACAAGGCTGCGGCGCTGGAGCAGTGAGAGGCCGTCGCCGAACGGCTGCGCGAAAGGCGCGGACGGATCGCGGATCTCCTGGACGCCGCGCGCGACGACGTGCTGGCCTCTATGGACTTTCCGCAGGCGCACTCGGCGCAGATCCATTCGAACAACCCGCTGGAGCGCCTCACCCGAGAGATCAAGCGCCGCGCCGACGTCGTGGGCGTCTTCCCCAATGACGCCGCCATCATCCGGCCGGTTGGCGCGCTGATGCTGGAGCAGAATGACGAGTGGACCGTCCAACGCCGCCACATGGGCCTGGAGCATCTCGCCCGCTTCGGCGATGGCGCCCCCGTCAGGCTATCCGCAGCGGCCACCTGATACGTCCGAGCCTCAACCGAAGGCCGGCGCTCTTACACCACGCGCAGGGTCGCAACCACGCATGACGTCGGCGGCGTGAGCGAACTCGACCTCGAACTCGCCAAACGCCTGGACGCGTCGCCGACGGGATAGGCGCTCGACGCTTGGGCCGCCTATCGCCAATCGAGGTTGACGTTCCCATAGCCGCCCGCCTTCAACCGCGCGCGGATCTCCGCGCCCGCCGCGGCGACACTCGGGATCCGCTCATCATGGGTCTCGACGAAAACATGGGCGATCGAATGCAGTAGATCCGCATCCATGAGGCGCCCAAGCACTTCGAATTCCGCGCCTTCGATATCGAGCTTCAGCACCGTCACGGAACGTCCCAGCGTTTCGATAAAGGCGGCGAGATCGATCTGCTTCACTGTGATCGCGTGGCTTAGATCGACATTCGGCTTATCGCGCAACACAGACGCGGACTCCGATCGACGCGCCGGGTCTTGGTCGAATTCGAAATGGCGAAACAGCTCCACATCCCCTTCGGCCGCGCCGACAGCCGCTTGATGGGGGATGACAGTCTTCGATCCTTCGAAATAGGTCTTTAGCTGCGCGAACGTCCAAGGATCGGGTTCGAACGCATGGACCGTCGCGCCGCGCGCCGCCATGAGTTCAGTGAAGACGCCGATATTGGCGCCGCAATCGATCGCTAAATCCTGCGGACCGAGCCGCCGCACCAAGTTGCGAAAGGCCCAATCCGCCTTCTGATGCTCGTTGGCTTTGTATTTCTTCCCAAAGTGCCAGGAAAGCCAGCGCCGCGCATAGGATTTGCGATCAAGCCCCATCTCCATCCCCCTTGGTCATGCGCCGGCATGGTCACTAAGGCGCAGCCTTGTCGCTGCGCCTCAAGCCGCGCCGGATCGCGCCTCCGCTCAGCGTTTGAACATCGTAGACTTGATCTTTCGCCCGATCGACCAGATGCAAAATGCCGATCGGATGATGCGGCAGATACGGCTCCACAAAGAGGCTGCGCGCCTCATCGAAATGCGGAGCGCGCGCTGAGCAGAGCCAGTTGCACCAGGCTGGCAGCAATTCGACGGGCAAATCCTGCGTCAGCACCGCGTGATTGAGCGCGATCTGATCCGAAAGGTCTCGGGGCCTCCGGAACCGCGCCGCCTTCAGGCTCTCGCGCCATGCGTCCCAATGCGGGCATTCCGCCGGCAACGCCCAAACGCCCGCGTTCAACGATGGCGTGAAGAACGTTTCGTTCCCAAGGCGACGCGAATAATACTGCGTCAGCTTTCCGCTGAGCCAAGTCCGGACCGCGCGGCGGCGATCGCTCAGGAACGGCGCGCCCGTCCACAGCTTCACCCGCCCTCCGGACAGAGGCGACGGATAGGCGCGATCGTTCCATTGGCAAATCGCGAGCCGCCCTTTCTGCGCGCCGGCGATCAGCAAATCCACCGCCTCGCCCGTCTGCACCCAGGCGTCTGCATCGATCCAAACATAAGTCTCGTGACCCGGAAAATGCTGCGGCGCATACGGTCCGCAGGTCACGTATTTCTTGTAGTCAGGGATCGGTTGATCGAAGCCGAAATCAATGTCCCAGCCTGGCTCTGCGATCTTGTCGATCAGCGGCGCGAGCTCGGCCTTCTGTGCGGCGTCCAAGCCGAAATCGAACAAACAGATGCGGATGTCGTCTCGCTGAGCAGCGCTTCGAAGCGAGAGAACAAGATCACGCAGGAGCGGGAAGAACTTGGCGTTGGCCCCGCTCATGATGACGTGGGTCATGCGCTAGGCTCCGACAACCAGCAAATCAACTTCATTGCGTAACTCAAGACGTTTTGTGACGACAACTCTGGGGGAGCCCTATGCCCCTCAGGCGGTTAATCGCTGCTTTGATTGCGTGGGCGACGCCACAGTCTGGAAACAGGCGCTCGAACGATCCTCCCCGACGCAGGCGGAACCGCCAAGCGATGACATACGATCGCAAAATGCGCCGAGCGTGTACCAGTTGGCCCACCATGCAGATCCGGACGACGATGATCTTGACCTTTGGCGCCACCGCGGTCTCTAGCTTCGCGCAGCGCTTTGGTTCGCTACGATGGGGGCGATCGATGGAGAATGGCCAAAACCTAGGTCTCAAACTTCTAAAGGCGGCGAAGAGGCGCATCAGAACTCTCCGCAACCGGGTTAAAGGTGACCGGAAGCCGACGCAGGCGGAGTATACAGACCGCTACAAGCAGGGCCTTGGCGAACCCGTCTTCGTAGAAAACCAAGATGAAATTGCATTAATCTCATACAAAAAGAACAATTCTGAAGAACTTGACTTTGAAACTTATAAAGAAGTCCAGGCACTTGAGAATAAAAGAAAAATTGGAAATGTGTTCGCCAAAGAGATAAATATAAAGTATTTATCTGACTTTTTAACGCAGCGCAGCACTTTGGTCAAATTTGGACTTTGTCACGGCGTGCGGCGTGGCGTCGAACAGGCTTGGTTTGAAAAACACATTGGCGGAGGTGTCGATGTATTAGGCACCGAAATTTCTGAGACAGCGACCAGGTTCCCGAAGACGATAGAGTGGGATTTTCACGAAACCAAGCCTGAATGGATTGAGAGTTGCGACTTTATTTATTCAAATAGCTGGGATCACGCGATGGATCCGGAGCGTGCATTTTCTAATTGGGTCATGTGTCTAAAGAGCGATGGTGTTCTTTTGCTCGAACACACTAAATTCCACACGCCAAAGCATGTCTCTCCCGCCGATCCTTTCGGCGTGTCTTGCGATGGGTTGGTGACGTTCGTGAATAAGATCGGCTCAAAGGCCAAGATCGGTTTTATCGTCGAGACAGTGCTTCGGGATCTGCCATACCGCGAGCGAGACGACGTCGCCGTTGTGGTGCGCCGCTTACCGTAACCGAGGCTCACGCTTCGAGCGCATCCAGTTGCGCTTCGAGCGCATCGGGGTCGATCCGATGGGAGAAGCGGCGATCGGCCGCTTCGGCGCAGGTCCAGGCGCGGTGGTCGAGGCCGCGGGCGCGGCAGAGCAGGATGTATGACGCGGTGGCGTTGGGGAAATCATCGGCCCAGGTTTCAGCGACGAACATCTCGAGCACGCGCGCATGGGCCGGCGCCGCGATCAGGTTCATCAGCGCCGCGCCATGGGTGGCCACGATATGCGACGCTTCGGAGAAGGCGCGCACTTGCGCGGCGTAGGGCATGCGGCCGGGCGTCAGCACCTCATAGCCGCGCCGCGCCAGCAGCGCGCTGATCTCGTCGGCGTTGAGGAGCACGCGTTTGGCGGCGTCCGAGCGATCGATGAAGATCTTGCGGTCGCGCCGCCCCGGCCTGGCCAAGGGCGGCCCGGCGACCGCTTCGGCGAAATCGCTCATCACCGCGTAGAAGGGCGCCGGCGCCCAGCTGCGCGGCACAGGATCTTGCTCGAGCAGCGGCATGAGGATCTCCGGCGCCGCCAGCCTCTCGTCTTTCTCGAGGTGACGAAAGCGCAGCCCCGGCCACCGCGCCTCGGCGAAGCGATGGAACGCGTCGTGAAACGGCGCGCGCCGGCTGTTCACCCACACATCCGCATCGCCCGGGTTCAGGCCCGCCTCTGGAAAGAGCCGCTCCAGCATCAAGATCAGCGGACAAAAGCGATCCATGAAGCCGTGGAAGAAATGCTTCGCGCCCGCCGGCGCGGTGGCGAGCGCGATCGAGAGCCGGCCCGGCTCCGGACGCAGCGTCTTCAGCCCGGCGGGCTTGGCGGATTTCGGCCAGTTCTTGAGAGAGGGCGGCGCGATCATGCGGCCGGCTTGATGCACCGCGCCGGTATGGCCCATCAGGACCGCATCCTCAGCGCGCAGGGCCAGGATCCGCGCCGTGGCGCGCAGCGTAGGATCGACGCCGATGCGCCGCAGGATCCGCGCCAGATCCTCCGGAACAGGGCCCAGCGCCGCGGCGACGTCGATCGGCTCGCGCTGTTCGAGAAGCGCGCCGGAGGCCTCCTCCAGCGTAAGCGCGCCTAAAGGAAAGTTGTTCCGACGCGCCAGCCAGGGGCTGAGGCGCGCCAGCCGCTCCCAGGCCAAAAAGCGCGCGGTGCGGTAGGTCAGCTTGCGTTTTGCGAGCTTCGGATCAAGCGGCTTCGGCCCATCCTGCGGCGGGTGAAGCGGCGAAGAGGAGGTCGGTTGGGTCATCAGGAGCGCTCGGCGTGAGGGGCGGCCGCAGCGCGGCGTTCGGTCTGCGGCGCAGCAAACGCCAGGCCGCAGGCGCCGATCAAGACGCTATGGCGCGCCTCAGGCGCGCGCCGCGCCGCAAGACGCGCAAGGAGTTCAAAAGAGAGAGCCTTGCCCGCCGGATTGATCGCCCGCGCCGCCCGTCTCTCCGGTTCCGCGTGCGCCGCGGGCGGGTTTCGTCGGTCTCGGCGCTGCGCCCTCCTCGCCCTCCAGCGTCTCCGCTTCAATGCGGCCGTCGCGGAACTCGACCTCGATCCGCGCGCCGGGTCCAAGACCCGCCGCCGAACCGACCACCGCGCCGGCGCTTCGCACTGCGGCGAAGCCGCGATCGAGCGTCGCTTTGTAGGAGAAGCCGGTCAGGAGCCGGCCGAGTTTCTCCAAGCGCTCGCCGCGCGCGGAGAGATCGGTCGCCGCCGCGCGGGCGATGCGCGGCGCGAAGCGGCCTTGCTCATAGCGCTCGCGCGCCCGCGCCGCGGCGCGAGAGAGCGCCGGGCCGAGCCTTTCGCCGAAGAGCCGCGCCCGCTCCGCCCCTTGTTCGAGCCGGCGGCGCAAGAGAGCGGGCGAAAGCCGCGCATCGACCCGCCCGAGCTGCGCGCGCCGCGCCGCCGCGGCGCTCAGCAGCGCCCGCGGCAAGCGTTCGGCGGCGTAATCGAGCCGCTGCCGCGCCGCTTGCGTGAGGCTGTCAGGCCGCGGCAAAGCGCGCGCCAACGCCTTCAGCCCGTCGCGCCGCTCGGCGAGCATGCGCCGCCCCGCCATCAGACGCCGCTGCTCAAGGCCGGCGAGGCTTGCGGCGAGTTCGCTGCGCACGGGCGCCGCCATCTCCGCCGCCGCGGTCGGCGTCGGCGCGCGGCGGTCGGCGGCGAAATCGATCAGCGTCGTGTCGGTCTCGTGGCCCACCGCGGAGATCACCGGGATCCGGCAGTCGGCCACGGCGCGCACCACCGCTTCATCGTTGAAGCCCCAGAGATCCTCGACAGAACCGCCGCCGCGCGCGACGATCAGCACATCCGGGCGCGGAACAGGCCCGCCCGGCGCGATCCGGTCAAAGCCGCGCACCGCCGCGGCGACCTCCGCCGCGCTGCCCTCGCCTTGCACCTTCACCGGCCAAACCAGAACCCGCCGCGGAAAGCGCTCCGCCAGCCGGTGCAATATATCGCGGATCACGGCGCCGGAGGGCGAGGTGACGACGCCGATCACATCCGGCAGAAACGGCAGGCCCTGCTTGCGCTCCGGCGCGAACAGCCCTTCGGCCGCCAGCCTTTGCTTGCGCTCCTCGAGCATCGCCATCAGCGCGCCCGCGCCCGCCGGAGCGAGCCGCTCGATCACGAGCTGGTACTTCGACTGCCCCGGAAAGGTGGTGACGCGCCCTTCGGCGATCACTTCCAACCCTTCCTGCGGTTGGATTTCGAGCCGTTGAGCGACGCCGCGCCAAACCACGGCGGAGAGCACGGCCTTATCATCCTTCAGATCAAGATAGAGATGGCCGGACCGCGGGCGGGAGACCCGGCCGATCTCCGCGCGCAACCGCACATGGCCGAAGGCGTCCTCCATGGCGCGTTTGATGCGGCCCGAAAGCTCGGAGACCGTGACCTCGCCATCATTGACGCCGCGCGCCGCCGGCGCAGGCTCGGCGCCTAGCGGCAAGCCGCTCGGCTCACCGCGATCGATCAGATCGTCCATCACCGTCTCCTGCTCGGCGCGGCGGCGCCTGGCGCGTCTGACGCGCGCCTCAGCCATGCGCGCCTTGCGCCGCGCTTGCCGCCTCTCAGGCGTGAGCATAGAAGCCTGCGCCAAGGACGCAACGCCGCAGGCGGCGCGCGCGCCTCTTGGGCGAATAAAGGCTTGGCGATGAACATCCTTCTTTTGGGCGGCGGCGGGCGCGAGCATGCGCTGGCGTGGGCGCTGTCTCGCGATTCCGGCGGCGGCTTGCTGGTGGCGGCGCCCGGCAATGGCGGCGTCGACGGGCTCGCCGAGCGCCGCGCGGTCGACATCGAGGATCCCGGCGCCGTCCTCGCGCTCGCGCAGGAGATCGGCGCGGATCTCGTGGTCATCGGACCGGAGGCGCCGCTCGCGGCCGGCGTCTCGGACGCGTTGATCGCAGCGGGCGTCCCCTGTTTCGGGCCGAGCCGCGCCGCGGCGATGCTGGAGATTTCGAAGGCGTTCACAAAAGAAATCTGCGCGGCCTGCGGCGCGCCCACCGCCGCCTCGGCCCGGT
Source organism: Pseudomonadota bacterium (assembly GCA_038530925.1). Taxonomy (GTDB): domain Bacteria; phylum Pseudomonadota; class Alphaproteobacteria; order Rhodobacterales; family Rhodobacteraceae; genus JALEGB01. The sequence goes on along the minus strand of JBCBCG010000009.1, from coordinate 28,965 downwards.
TCGGCGCCGCCGCGCCCGCGCTCGCGCATCTCAGCCAAGCAGGCGCGCCGATCGTGGTGAAGGCCGACGGCCTCGCCGCGGGCAAGGGCGTCGTCGTCGCGGAGACGGAGGCGGAGGCGGAAAGCGCGATTCGCGCCATTTTCGACGACGCGGTCGGGGCGGACGCCGCGGGCGCCGTCTCCGCTCTGCTTGAGGAGAAGCTCACCGGAGACGAGCTCAGTTATTTCGTCCTGACCGATGGCGAGACCGTTCGGCCCTTCGGTTCGGCGCAGGATCACAAGCGCGCGTTTGACGGCGATCAGGGCCCAAACACCGGCGGCATGGGCGCCTATGCGCCGGCGCCGCTGCTGACGCCGGCGCTGGAAGAGCGGATTCTCGGCGAGATCATCCATCCGGTGCTGGCGGAGATGCGGCGGCGCGGGACGCCGTATCGCGGCGTGCTCTACGCCGGGCTCATGGTCGATGACGGCCAGCCGAAGCTGATCGAATTCAACGCCCGTTTCGGCGATCCGGAGGCGCAGGTCCTGATGCTGCGGCTCGCCAGCGATCTTGCGCCGGCGCTGGCGGCCTGCGCCGCGCCTCGGCCGGCGGGCGCCGCAGCGCTGAGCGATGTCGAGATCGCCTGGCGGAATGAGGCGGCGATGACGGTGGTGATGGCGGCGCAAGGGTATCCTGGATCTTACGCGAAGGGCGAGGCGATCCGCGGGCTGGACGAAGCCGCCTCCGCGCCGGGCGTCGAGATCTTCCACGCCGGCACGCGGCGCGAGGGCGACGCGGTGCTGTCCGCCGGCGGCCGCGTGCTGAACGTCACGGCGCGCCGGCCAAAGCTCCGCGAAGCGCGCGACGCCGCTTACGCCGCGCTCGCCCAAATCGATTGGCCCGGCGGCTTTCACCGGAGCGACATCGGCTGGCGCGCGCTTGACGACGAAGGCTGACGCGGGCGCTCAAGCGTTGGTCTCATGAGGCAACTCGCCACGGTTTCGCCACAATCTCGCGCGCACATTTCGCCGCAGGCGCGAACAGGCGATCCTCGCCTCGCATCCACGCGCGCGCCGCGACGATCAGGAGCCAAGCCATGCGTAAGATTCTGGGCGCAGCCTGCGCCGCACTCTTCCTTATGGGCGCCGTCAGCACCGCCTCAGCCGCCGGTTGCAGCTACGGTGCTCAAGACAAGTCGGAAGCGACGAAGGATCAGCAAACCAGCTGATTCTTGCGAGCGCTGGCTCGAGAGGCGGCGCGTCCTTCAACTGGGCGCGCCGTTTTCATGACGAGCAGCGTCAGGCGAGCCACTCGATGAGGCGCCTGTCCAGCGCGGCGCGATCCTTGATCTCGCACTCCCACACGACCAGAACACGCCATCCCGCTGCGCCGAGCTCCGCCATGGCGGCGGCGTCCCGCGCGCGATTGCGCTCGATCTTGGCGCGCCAATACGCGGCGTTGGTCTTCGGCTCGCGCGCGCCGCGCTTGCAGTCGTGGCCGTGCCAAAAACAGCCATGGACGAAAATCGCGCGCTTGCGGCCGATGAAGGCGATATCGGGTCGCCCCGGCAAATCCTTGCGATGCAGCCGATAGCCCACAGCGCCAAGCCGCCTGAGCGCCGCGCGCACTTCCCGCTCCGGCCCGGTGTTCTTCGCCCGGACCCGGCGCATCACCTCGGATCGCTCCATGCGCTTCCGTCGCGCACTCACGCCCGCAGCTCAAGCCCTTCCGCGCCTCGCCACCGCGCCTGTCGCCCGCGCGGCGCCAAGGGAGGACAGATCGCGCGATGCGCGGCGTCTCTCGCTGAAACAGAAGCGACGATGATCGGCGGTGTCGCGCTGGTTAGCGGGCGACGTCTGCGAGCAGCGCCTTCAGCTCGTTCGGCTGAAACGGATCGACGAAAAAGCGCTGCCGCGGATGCGAGCCGGTGCGGTCGCGCGCCAGCGATCCTGAGGAAGAGAGCGCGAATGTGCGCGGGATATACTCGCCATCGACATTGTAGCGCTGCTGCAGCTCGGGCTGATCCTCGACATCCACCAGAATGAACACGGCGTCCTCGGCGTAGGTGATGACGTCGCTGTCGAGGAATTGCCGCTGATAATTCCGGCAAACGAGGCACCAGTCCGCTTGCATCACCATGATAGCGGGCTTGCCGTTCTCCGCAATCTCGCGCATGCCCTCTTCATAGCTCCGCCATGGGATCTGCGGATAATTCCAGCTTTCCGGCGCGCTGACGCGCGGAATGCTCGCTGTTTCGATCGCGCCGAGCTCCACATCGTTCAGCGTCAGGCGCGCCACCTCGATGCGCTGGGGCGTGTAAAGCCAGATGCTGCTGAACACGATCGTCGCCGCCGCAAATACGTAGAGATACAAGCTGAGATTTTCGTCTTTGCTCATCTCTAAGCCCTCGATCGCAATTTAGCGCAGGCCTCACCCAGTAAACGGCGAGTAACCGGCGCACCTTCGTCGAGGAGCACATTAGCGCGACAATGCTGATCAATTCCTGAACAGAAGCGCTACTTGCTAACCCTTCATCATCGTTAACATCTTCAATCCAAGCTCTTTCAGCTGCTCGGGTGAAACTTCCGATGGCGCGCCCATCATGGGATCTTCAGCGCGCTGGTTCATCGGGAACATCATCACTTCGCGGATCGCCGCCTGGCCGGCGAGCAGCATCACGATGCGCTCGACTCCCGCCGCCATGCCGCCATGGGGCGGCGCGCCGAATTTGAAGGCCGAGATCATGCCGCCGAAATTCGCGTCGACCTCGTCTTGGCTGAAGCCCGCGATGCCGAAGGCTTTATACATGATCTCCGGCTTGTGGTTCCGGATGGCGCCGGACGCCAGCTCATAGCCGTTGCAGACGAGATCATATTGATAGCCCTTGATCTCGCTTGGATCTTTATTCTCCAGCGCCTCGAGCCCGCCTTGCGGCATGGAGAAGGGATTGTGCTCAAACTCCCATTTCTTCAGCTCGTCGTCCCACTCGTAGATCGGGAAATCGACGATCCAAGCGAACTCGAACCGGTCTTTGGCGACCAGCTCCAACTCCTCAGCGATCGCGGTGCGCGCCTTTCCGGCGAAATCGACGAACGAACTCGGCTCGCCGGCGCAAAAGAACACCGCGTCACCGGCGGCGAGCCCCAACTCGATGCGCAGCGCCTCCGTCCGCTCCGGCCCAATGTTCTTGGCGAGAGGCCCTGAGCCAGCAACATAATGGTTCGGGTCAAGACGCGAGTACATTACCCCACCTTTCCCCGTGGCTGCCGCGCGCGCTTCCATCACGTCGACGATGGGCTGAAGCTGCTGCGCATCCGCAATCTTTCGAAGTGGATGCTCCATGTCCGAGTAAGCCTCTTGGGGCAGCGTCTCATGTCGGAAAAAAATGTAGCCGAGCCCGGGCTGGCCTTCTTTCTGCGCCCATGAGTTCATGCGATCGCAGAAGGCGCGGCTGCCGCCCGTGGGCGCGGGGATGGCGCGGATTTCGGCCTTCTCGTTCGTCTCAAGCATCTGCGCGAAGATCTTGAAGCCTGAGCCGCGGAAATGGTCGGAGACCACGCGCATCTCGATCGGGTTGCGCAGATCCGGCTTGTCCGTGCCGTATTTCAGCATCGCCTCTTCGTAAGGGATGCGCCGGAAGGTCTCGCTGACGCGGTCGGGGCTTGAGAATTCGACGAATAGATCGCGCAGCACCGGCTCCATCACGGCGAACACATCGTCTTGCGTGACGAAGCTCATCTCAAGATCGAGCTGATAGAACTCGCCTGGGCTGCGATCCGCGCGCGGATCCTCGTCGCGGAAACAGGGCGCGATCTGGAAATAACGGTCGAAGCCCGCGATCATCGCGAGCTGTTTGAACTGCTGCGGCGCTTGGGGCAGCGCGTAGAATTTGCCGGGATGCAGCCGGCTCGGCACCAGAAAATCCCGCGCGCCCTCCGGGCTCGAGGCGGTCAGGATCGGCGTCTGAAACTCGAGAAAGCCCGCCGCCTCCATGCGTTTGCGCATCGAGGTGATGACATGGGCGCGTTTGACGATGTTGGCGTGCAGCGTCTCGCGCCGCAGATCGAGGAAGCGGTATCTCAGCCGCGTGTCCTCAGGATAATCGGGCTCGCCATAGACCGGCAGCGGCAGCTCGCCCGCCTCGCCGAGCACTTCGAGATCGCGCACGAAAACCTCGATCTCCCCAGTGGAGAGCGACGCGTTCACCGTATCGTCCGAGCGCGCTTTGACCTCGCCGTCGATCCGCACGCACCATTCCGAGCGCACGCCTTCAAGCTGCGCGAAGACCGGGCTGTCCGGATCGGCGAAGACCTGCGTCACGCCGTAATGGTCGCGCAAATTGACGAAAACCACGCCGCCGAGATCATAGCGCCGATGCACCCAGCCCGAGAGGCGAACGGTCTGGCCGACGTCGCTCTTGCGGAGCGCGCCGCAATCATGGGTGCGGTAGGCGTGCATGGGATGTTTTCCTCGGCTCCAGCGCCGCAGGGTCGGCGCTGTCTTGAGCCGGGGTTAGGGCCGAAGGGGCGCGGCCCTGTCAACTGCGGGATCGCGCTGCGTCAAGCGCCCGATCCATGCGCGGCGGGCCGCGCCAGGCTCAGCTAGCGAAATAGGGATACGGGTTTTCTTTCACCGACTGGCCGAAGACGCGCATAAAGGCGGCGATGTTCTCCTTCATCGCGCCTTCCGTGGCGATGCGGATCCGCTCTTGGCGCACGATGCTGTCAGTAAACTTCGCCTCCGATTCCGTTTTCACGGTCTGGCGATAGAGTTCCGCGCCAGAGCTCGTCGCCACAACGCGATAGGTCACGATCGCGGTGGTGGTGAAGTTGATCTGGAGCGTCGGCTGCTCGACCGATAAGATCTCAGCCTCGACGCTGAAATCATCGCTCGGCGCCTCGGAGAGCATGCCGTTCAGACGCATCGACGTGGTCAGCGCCTCGCGGAACGCCTCATTGGAGATCTTCGAGTTGGAGATCAGGGTCGTCTCCTCGCCGCCGCTGACGTCCCCGACGGTCATCGACTGGTAGACGGGGCTGTGATCCTGGACGAAGGCCGCGCTGTCGGCCGGCGCGACGATCGCCGTCGGGCGCGCCGCGCTCGAACATCCCGCCGCCACGAGCCCGAGCGCGCCGAGGGCGAGCAGCGCCGCTCCCAGACCGCGGCCGCGGCCCTCTCTCCTGTGAACCTGTTGCCCTGCGTCCATGACCGACCCCCTTCAATACACCGCTGCGGCGGCGTGCCGCAGCCATCGCCTCCGAACCCTGCTTAGGCTTCCACGAGACGGGTTGGATTAGAGGAGTCAAGGGCATGGGCGCGATGCGGCGGAGTGAGGGCGGCGACGCGGCGCAGCGGCGGCGGCGCGGGCGCCATGAGCGATGGGCGGGACGATGGATCCTCGGCGCGGCGGCTCTAACGGCGGTCCTTGGGCTCTCAGCCTGCGGCGGGCGCGTGGCCGATCCGGTGGCGCAGCGCTCTGATCTCGACAGCCGGCTGAACTGCGCGCATCTCGGCGCGGAGAAGGCCGCCAATCTGCGCCGGATGGAGGATCTGCGCGACGAACGCGTCGACAACCGCATCCGCAGCGTCGCCCGCGTGCCAGGCGCGATCATCGGCAACCCGCTCTCCGCCATCGCGCTCGCCGATCCGTCTTTGGCGATTTATGAGGAGATCGACGCGCTCGAAGCGCGCAACGCGCGGATCGACGAACTGATCGCCGAGAAGAATTGCGGCGCGGCGCCGACCGATGCGCGCAGCGCCGCCGCCGCGCCGCTCGATCCTGTCGACGCCTCGCTTTATGAGCAAGCGTATGAAGTGGACGACGCGGCGGAGCAGGCCTTGGCCGAACCGCAGCCCGACATAGAGCCGGAGATCTTGCGCGGCGACGACGCCGAAGAGGCCGTCATCGCGCCGGTCGTTCAAGCCGGCGAGCGCGATGAGGCGACGGCGGAGCGGTTGGCGCAAGAGACGGTCGAGGCGGCGGCCGAGTAGCGCTCAGCACATCGGCTCGGCGATCCGCACGGTGCGGCCGTCGCGAAGGGCGGTGAAGAAGCAGCTGCGGCGGAGGGTGTGGCAAGCCGGGCCGGTCTGATCGACCAACAAGAGCAAGCAATCAGCGTCGCAATCGATCCGCAACTCGACAAGGCGCTGGACGTTGCCGGAGGTTTCGCCCTTGCGCCAGAAGCTCTGGCGCGAGCGCGACCAGTAGACCACCTGCCCTTCGGCCAGCGTCATCTCGATCGCGGCGCGGTTCATCCAGGCGAGCATCAGCACCGCGCCGTCGGTCGCGCTCTGCGCGATGGCTGGGATCAGCCCGTCGGCGTTGAACGCCAAAGCCTCCAGCGCCGTCTCCAGCGTCACGTCCGGGTCGAGCCCGTCTCGAACACCCTGCGCCATGAAACACCCCAAATGTCGAAGACCAATGACAGGCCGCGCCCGCGCTCTTTTCAGATCCACGCTGCGGCTTTATGTACCGCTTCGATAGAAGGGAAGCGGAATGGCCGATCAGGACCTCATTAACCTCTATTCCAAGCGCATTCTCGCCCTCGCGGCCGATATGCCGCATGCGGACCGGCTCGAAGCGCCTGAGGGCACGGCCTCCAAGCGCTCGCCGCTTTGCGGATCGGTGGTGACGGTCGACATCCGCCAGGATGACGGCCGTGTCGCCGATCTCGGCATGGATGTGAAGGCTTGCGCGCTCGGCCAGGCCTCGGCCGCGGTGCTGGCGCGCTCCGCCGTCGGGCTCGATCGCCTCACGCTGCAGGAAGGGCGCGACGCGCTGCATCGAATGCTGAAGGCCGGAGAGGCGGCGCCGGAGAGCGGGCCGTTCGCCGCGCTCGAGGCGTTGACGCCGGCGAAGGATTTCAAGAACCGCCACGCGTCGATCATGCTCGCCTGGGACGCCACCTTGGAGGCGCTCGACGCCGCGTCAGCGAGCCGGCGCGCCGAGGGCGCCTGACGCGAAACCGCGCCGCGGAGGGATGTCAGCGCGGCTCAGATCGACTATATTGATCGTCGGCGGGCACTGTCCGGTTCGTGGGCGATTGATCCCGGGGGCCTTACGCACTCGCGCGGGAGCTGGCTCTGCTTCGGATCGTGGTCTGAAGCACCTGGCGCCCACCTATTTTTATAGGTTCGCGGTGAGCAAAAAGTCCCACGGCCAGCGACGGTCCCGCCGCCTCGCGCGTTGTGTCGCTGCATCCAGCGCATTTCTCGGGGCTAGCACCCGGGGCTGCGGAGGGTCAGCGCAGTTCGCTCTCGAAGCGCTCCGCCAATTGCTCCATGCGCCGCGCGGCGCCGTCCAACATCTCGGTGAGCGCGTCCGCCAACTCTTCTGGAATGGTCTCGACCTCTTCGGCGTCGAACTCGCCAGAGGTCTCCGGCGCAGCCGCGTTCTCATGCGCAGCCGCGTTCTCATGCGCAGCGGCGTTCTTCGGCGCGCCTGCGGCGCTCTCAGCATCCGGGGTGGAAGCAGGCTCGGGCGCCGGCTGAGGCTCATGCGGCGCTAAGCTCCGCAGCGCCTCCTGCGCTTGGTGCAGTTGATCAGCCAGCAACAGCGACAAAAGCGCCAGAAAGCGCCGATCGGGATCTTCGTCCGCCGGCGTCGGATCCGCCGCGCCGCTCTCGTCCAACGCGCGCGCGGCCTCCTCCACGATCGTCGCGACGCGCTCAAGACGCGGCTGCTCGGCGGCCTCGCAGCTCACTTGATACGCGCGCCCGGCGACCTCAAGCACGACGCCATGCTCGTCAAGGCCGCCGCGCCCGCGCGCTTGAGCTTCGCCCTCCGCCGCCTCCGGCGCCGGCGCTTCGTCAGGCCCAAACCCATCCTCGATCACCGCCAAGCTCATCGTCCCGCCTCCTCGCCTTGCGGCGACGCCGCCTCGGCCGGCGCTTGCGAACCGGCGCGTAAGGTTTTGAGCTCAAGGCGGAGCTGCTCGATGATGCGCCCCTGCGCCCGGCCGCCATCGGCCTGCGCCGCGGCGCGCTTCAGCGCCTTGACGCCGGATCGCTCCACCCGATCCGCCGCCGCTTCGAACCGCTCGATGGCGGCGCTTAACCGATCCACACCCCGTCTCCCGCTCTCCTCTGCGCGCTCAGGCGAGACGCGCTTTCCCGTTTCTGAGGACCGATCGGTCAAGAGAGCGTTAACATTCGTTTCAAGGCTTCAATTTCGCACAGGAAAAGCACAGTCGAGGCGCTTGACAGCCCCATCGGCGGCGGCGCAGGCCAGGCGCGGAACATCGCGCCGCGGCGACAAAGGCGGCGCTCGGCCCGCCGCCGCCTCGCTCCCGCCCTGCGGTGAGCCGCGGCGCGCGGAGCCGGCGGGAAGCAGAAGGAGGACGACCCCTTGGCGCATGACGGATCACCGGGACGCGCGGATCAAAGCAAGGCGCATCCCGAGCTTTGGTCGATGGCCGCGGCGTTGCGCGCCTTGGCGATGGACGCCGTGGAGGCTGCCAAATCGGGCCATCCGGGCATGCCGATGGGCATGGCGGATGTGGCGACGGCGCTCTACCGGAACCATCTGCGCTTCGATCCAGCCGATCCGCGCTGGCCGGATCGCGACCGCTTCGTGCTTTCGGCCGGCCATGGCTCGATGCTGCTTTACGGGCTGCTGCACCTGACCGGCTATGAGGACATGCCGCTGAGCGCGCTCAAAGGCTTCCGCCAACTCGGCCAGCCGACCGCAGGGCATCCCGAATTCGGGCACGCCGCCGGGATCGAGACCACCACAGGCCCGCTCGGCCAAGGACTCGCCAACGCGGTCGGCATGGCGCTGGCGGAGCGCATGCTCGCGGCGCGCTATGGCGACAAGGTGGTGGATCACCGAACTTACGTGATCGCGGGCGATGGCTGCTTGATGGAGGGGATCAGCCAAGAGGCGATCACGCTCGCCGGCCATCTCGGGCTCTCCAAGCTGATCGTCTTGTTCGACGACAACGGCATCTCCATCGACGGGCCGGTCTCGCTTTCGGACGGCACGGACCAGCTCAAGCGGTTCGAGGCGAGCGGCTGGGCGACGACGGCGATCGACGGGCATGATTACGACGCGATCGACGCGGCGCTGAACGCCGCGGCGACGTCGGACAAGCCGACGCTGATCGCGTGCCGCACCGAGATCGGCTTCGGCGCGCCGAGCAAAGCCGGCACAGCGGGCGCCCATGGCGCGCCGCTCGGCGCCGAGGAGATCAAAGGCGCGCGCAAAGCGCTCGGCTGGAGCCATAAGCCCTTCGAGATCCCGAAAGACGTCGCCAAGGCCTGGCGTGCGGCGGCGACGCGCGGCGCGGCGGCGCATGCGGAGTGGAAGGAGCGCTTCGAGAAGCTCTCCGGCCGCAAGCAATCGGAGTTCGCGCGCACGATCGAGGGCGCGGCGCCCGCAAAGCTCTCCGCCGCGGTGAAACGCGCCAAACAGGCGCTCGCCGCCGAGCCCAAAGCCATGGCCACGCGCAAGGCGAGCGAGCTCGCGCTTGAGGCGGTGCTGGCGGAGACGCCGGAGCTGATCGGCGGCTCGGCCGATCTCACCGGCTCGAACAACACCAAGGTTAAAGGCTCCGCGGTGATCACCGCAGAGGATTTCAGCGGCGGCTATCTCCATTACGGCATTCGCGAGCACGCCATGGCCGCGGCGATGAACGGCATCGCGCTCCATGGCGGCTTCATCCCGTATGGCGGCACTTTCCTGGTGTTCTCAGATTATTGCCGGCCGTCGATCCGCCTTTCAGCGCTGATGGGCCAGCGCGTGATCTATGTGATGACCCATGACAGCATCGGCCTCGGCGAGGATGGGCCGACCCACCAGCCGGTCGAGCATCTCGCGAGCCTGCGCGCGATCCCGAACCTCGCCGTCTACCGCCCGGCGGACGCGGTGGAGACGCTGGAGGCTTGGGAGCTGGCGATTTCAGATGAAAGCCGCCCTTCGGTCCTGGCGCTTTCGCGCCAAGGCGTCGCGCCGGCGCGGAGCGAGCACACCACGAAGAACCTCACCGCCCAAGGCGCCTACATCCTCGCCGACAGCGAAGGCGGCGGGCCGAAAGCGATCCTGATCGCCACGGGCACGGAGGTTGAGATCGCTCTCGCCGCCCGCGCGGCGCTCCAGAAAAAGGGCGTGCCGACCCGCGTCGTCTCCGCCCCCTGCCTCGAGCGCTTCGCTGAGCAGGAGGAGAAGATCCAGAAACGCGTGCTGCCGCGCGGGCCGGTGCGCGTCGCCATCGAGGCGGGCGTGCGAGACGGCTGGGATCGCTGGCTCTGCGGCGAGCGCGGCGATTTCCGCAAAGCGGGCTTCGTCGGCATGAGCGGCTTCGGCGCCTCGGGCCCGGCCAAAGACGTGTACGCCCATTTCGGGATCACGGCGGAGGCCGCAGTCGAGGCCGTCGAGGCGCTGCTCTGAAAGGTGAAGCGCCATTGGGCGCACAATCGCCTCGCGTGCGGCGCAATGCCGCACGCGAGGCGATTCGTCAGTTTGGCGTCAGGTTAGTCCTGTAGACGTCCGATTTCCATGTGTCGCTGTGAGAGGAGGCGAACATGTCGGACGTTGAATTAACGCCTGCTGATTTCGGGCTCGCGCCTGACGACGCCGCGAGCGCGCCGACGCCGGAAACCGATGAGAACGTCGATCTCTTCATTGAGTTGGTCGCGTCTGAGACCTCGATCGATCAAAGCATCGCACCGGCGACAGGTCTCGAAGATGACGCCTCAGGATCGTCAGTCGGCGAAACGATACCAGTGGCGGAGCAAGACATCGACGTCGTCGTAGACTTTGGCGCGGCGGATGAAATTGATTTGATCGACTCCGCCGCGGACGAAGCAGCCCTGACCGAGTTCCTTGAAGTCACCGAAGAGATATTTGAAACGGGACCTCCGTCGGGCGCTCCTGCGGCGGATGTATCTACCCGTTCAGCGGCGCTCGAAAGTCATTTTGAATCGGTTTCTCAAATTGTAGCGCCGTTAGCGCATTCTATGCTCGGCGGCGCGCAGGATGTTGGTTTCGACGGACTTCAAACGGCGATTGAGAATATACTTCAAGATCCGGACGTTGAAATTTTCCAGGATGGTTCGACACTCCGTTCGGAACTGCATGAGGTTGTTCAAGAGACCCTTGACGCTCATTCGATTACGGATGAATCAGTAAAATGGTCAATTTTAGATGGGATAGATGACATACTCGGCCACGAGGTGGTTGAAGTTGTCGAGGATGTAATCGAAGAGGTGATTGAGGACATTGTCGAAGACGTACTTGGAGTATCAGATGGAGTTGGCGATCCTGAAGGCACGGACGCGACTATCGTATTCTTCAGCGAAGAAGCGAAAGAAAAGTTCGTCGAAGCTCTTGCGGATTTTATAAAGAAGCTATTTACGAATAATGATGAAATAGATTTAGTTTCATTCATTGAAGCTCTCACTGAAGTCATGCACTACTCTACAGGTCCGGTTGACTTCAGTGAAGAGTCAGAAGTGATCGCCGACCTAAGGAAAACCGCACAGAGGGCCTTTGACCCCAATCCTAACGGGGTGGATGCCTCGGATACAACGGCGTGAACACCTCGGTTACACTCGTTCAGAGTTCAGGACCTTTTGCTGAGCTTTTCGGAGGGCTTTTGCTGCGACTGGTAGGTTTAACTCAATTTTGGGTTATACGTCTGGTCCCGTTTGCCGACTGAAAGTGTCTTTCACAACCGTGACCGCTCTGTTCGTTCCGTTGCGGCTTTTTGACCGCCGCGTTCCGCTTGTGACGATTGCGTCGATCTTGGAGCGCTATGCGACTCGTTTTGGCGTCTTGTCGCGCCTCTCATCGAATCTGTTTAAGACGCGCTTTTTTTGGGCGATTGAGCAAGAGGCGCTGCGCGCGGCGCAACGAACAGCGCGAACGAATGGAGGGCGGCGCGGTGGCGCAGGATGACGGCGGCGCTCTTCTCGTTGGTGCGGACGGCTTGGCGCGCTGTCCGTGGTGCGGGCAGGATCCCGAGTACATCCGTTACCACGATGAGGAATGGGGCCGCCCGGTCGGCGATGATCAGCGGCTGTTCGAAAAGATCTGCCTTGAAGGGTTTCAATCCGGCCTCTCCTGGCTGACCATCCTTCGTAAGCGCACCAATTTCCGCTCCGCTTTCGCCGATTTCGACATCGAACGTGTGGCGCGGTTCGGCGAGGCGGATGTGGCGCGGCTGCTGGCGGATGCGGGGATCGTGCGCCATCGCGGCAAGATCGAAGCGGCGATCGGCAATGCGAAAGCGGCGCTAAAGCTGCGCGAGGCCGAGGGCTCGCTCGCCGGCTTCATCTGGCGCTTTGAGGAGACGCCCGCGCCGGCGCCGCGGCGGCTCAGCGACGTCCCGACCCAAACCGCCGCCTCCAAAGCGCTGGCGAAAGAACTCAAAGCGCGCGGCTGGCGCTTTTTCGGCCCAACGACGGCATATGCGTTTCTGCAATCGATGGGCGTCGTGAACGACCATCTCGAAGGATGCGCCTTTCGCAGCCTCTGCGAGGCCGAGCGCGCGGCCTTTCAGCGGCCCTAAGCGCTTTCAACCCCGCGCCGACGACTGGACGCATGCGCGCCGGCGCCACCTTCCGCATCGCCGCGCTCGCTGTCGCCGCAAGGCGAGCGCGTTGGAATAAAAAGAGTTTCGGCGCTGCAGCACAAGCATGCTAACAGCCGCCTGCGGCGAGAGATTTGCATCTTTGGCGCGCGACGCGTCGTCGCGTGGGTGCGCAAACACCTTGGCGAAGCGCGCGTTCGCGGCGCAAGCGATGATCGCAAATGGTGGTCGCGGATGGCGACTGCGCGCGATGAGCGATAGACAATGACAGGGACGAAGGAGGGCTGCATGGCGGTTCGTGTGGGGATCAACGGCTTCGGCCGGATTGGGCGGAATGTTCTGCGGGCGATCGTGGAATCGGGGCGCACGGATGTGGAGGTCGTCGCGATCAACGATCTCGGCCCGGTCGAGACCAACGCCCATCTGATGCGCTATGACAGCGTGCATGGCCGCTTTCCGGGCATGGTGAAGACCGAGGGCGAGACGATCGATGTCGGCCGCGGACCGATCCGCGTCACCGCCATCCGCGATCCCAAAGAGCTGCCTTGGAGCGATGTGGACATCGCGATGGAGTGCACCGGCATCTTCACCGCGCGCGACAAAGCGGCGTTGCATCTTGAGAACGGCTCGAAGCGGGTTCTCGTGTCAGCGCCGGCGAGCGGAGCCGACAAGACCGTGGTGTTCGGCGTCAACGACAGCGCCCTGACGGCCGACGACCTCGTCGTCTCGAACGCGTCCTGCACCACGAACTGCCTGGCGCCGGTGGCCCACGCGCTGAACCAGGCGATCGGCATCGATCGCGGCTTCATGACCACGATCCACAGCTTCACCGGCGATCAGCCGACGCTGGACACGATGCACAAGGATCTCTACCGCGCCCGCGCCGCCGGCATGTCGATGATCCCGACCTCGACCGGCGCGGCGAAAGCCGTGGGCTTGGTGCTGCCGGAGCTCAACGGCAAGCTCGACGGCGTCGCGATCCGCGTGCCGACGCCCAACGTCTCGGTGGTGGATTTCAAATTCAACGCCAGCCGCAAGACCAGCGTCGAGGAAGTCAACGCCGCGCTGATCGAGGCGGCGGCCGGCCCGCTGAAGGGCATCCTCGGCGTCACCGACGAGCCGCTGGTGAGCCAGGACTTCAACCATGACGACCGCAGCTCGGTCGCGCATCTCGATCAGACCAAGGTGATGGAGGGCGATTTCGTCCGCATCCTCTCTTGGTACGACAATGAGTGGGGCTTCTCGAACCGGATGAACGACACCGCCGTGGCGATGAGCAAAACCCTCTGAGAGCAAGACGCTCTGAGCGGCGGGCGAGACGACACTTAAAGCGCCGACGGTCGGATGAGGCCGCCGGCGGCTCGGGAGCTTAGTTATGACGTTCAAAACCCTCGACGCCCTCGACATCGAAGGCAAACGCGTTTTGATCCGCGTCGATCTCAACGTTCCTGTGGAGCGCGACCAGGTGACCGATGCGACGCGGATCGAGCGCTTCGCGCCGACGGTGCGCGATGTGTTGGCGCGCGGCGGCAAGCCCATCCTGCTGTCTCACTTTGGGCGGCCGAAGGGCGCGCGCAACCCGGAGTTCTCGCTCAGCGTCACGCGCGACGCGCTCTCAAAGATCCTGGACCGGCCGGTGCTGTTCGCCGACGATTGCGTTGGCGAGGCGGCTGAGGCTGCCGCGCAAGGTCTGGACGCGGGCCAGGTTCTGCTGCTGGAGAACCTGCGCTTCCATCCTGGCGAAGAAGCGAATGATCCAGCTTTCGCCGCGGCGCTCGCCCGGCTGGGCGAGGCTTATCTCAACGACGCGTTCTCGGCCGCGCATCGGGCGCATGCGAGCACCGAAGGCTTGGCGCGCCTTCTGCCCGCCGCGGCAGGGCGCAGCATGCAGGCCGAGCTCGAAGCGCTGGAGGCGGCTCTCGGCGCGCCGGAGCGGCCGGTGATCGCGGTCGTCGGCGGCGCGAAGGTCTCGACCAAGCTCGATCTCCTCGGCAACCTCGTCAAGAAGGTCGACCGCCTCGCCATCGGCGGCGGCATGGCGAACACCTTCCTCGCCGCCCAAGGGATCGCGGTCGGCAAATCGCTCTGCGAGCATGATCTCACCGGCACCGCCCGCGAGATCATCGCGGCGGCGAAAGCGGCGGGCTGCGAGATCTTGCTCCCAGAGGATGTGGTGATCGCCCGGGCTTTTGAGGCGAACGCGCCGCATGAGGTCGTCGCCGCGGCCGCCTGTCCGGACGACGCGATGATCCTCGACGCCGGGCCGAAAGCGGTGGCGGCGCTGGGCGCGGCGTTCGAAGCTTCGAAAACGGTGGTGTGGAACGGGCCGCTCGGCGCCTTCGAGATCCCGCCTTTCGATGCGGCGACGGTCGCGGCGGCGCAGAAGGCGGCGGCGCTGACGGCGGATGGGCGGCTGCGCTCAGTCGCCGGCGGCGGCGACACGGTGGCCGCCCTCAACCATTCGGGCGCCGCGGAGCGCTTCACTTACGTCTCGACCGCGGGCGGCGCTTTTCTTGAGTGGCTCGAAGGCAAAACCCTGCCGGGCGTCGCGGCGCTGGAAGCCGCGGCGTGAAACGCGGCGCGCCGCGCCCATCAAAGCGACGCCCCGCGCGCTTCGGCGCCGGGACGCGGGGAAGAGCGCCCTGAGACGCCAATCCGACGCTCCGCAACACGGGGCGCGCGCCGTGACGCAAATCGCCATCGTGCTCTCTCCAGGCGTCGCGGCGCGCGATGCGATCGGGCGCTACGGGATCCTGCGCGAGCGTCCCGATCCGGAGCTGCGCTTCGTCGCGCGCCCGCCGGGACGAAGAAAAAGGATGGGCGCATGAAACAAGGCCTGAACCCGACCGGCCGGCGGTTCGGCGCCGCGGCGCGGTTCGTCCTCGCGCTGCTGGCGCTTCTCGTGGTCACGGCCGGGACGCCCGAGGCGGAGACGCGGGCGCCGGCGATGGCCGCGCCCGAACGGCTCGCGGACCGGGTCGTGGTCGACAAAAGCGCACGCCGCCTGCGCTTGCTGCGCCAAGGCGCGGTGATCGCGGAATACAGGGTCGCCCTCGGCTTCGAGCCCGACGGCCATAAGCGGCGCGAAGGCGACGGGCGCACGCCCGAAGGGCTCTATCAGATCAGCTGGCGCAACCCTGAGAGCGCCTATCACCTCAGCCTCTTCATCGATTACCCGAACCCCGCCGATCGCGCCGCGGCCGAGGCGCGGGGCGAGGATCCCGGCGGCGAGATCTTCATCCATGGCGGCAGCGAGGAGCCAGGCCTTTTCGGGTGGCTCTCAAGGCTGTTTCGAGACGATGATTGGACCGCCGGTTGCATCGCCGTGACGGACGCGGAGATGGAGGAGATTTGGGCCCTGACGCCGACCGGCGTGCCGATTGAGATCCGACCGTAAGAACGTGGCCCGCGCTCAGCGCGTCGCGACGAAGAACAGGCGGCGGAACGGAAACCAGACCCGCCCGTCCGCCTCGACCGGATAGGCCTCCTCCAGCGCCTCGCGATAGGCCGCCTCGAAGCGCAACCGTTCGCAAGCTTCGAGCCGCGCGAAGATCGGCCGGGCGGCGGTGCTGGCGGTGAAGGCGGCGACCGGATGGGCGTCGCCCTCCGCCGTCAGCGGCTGATGATACACCGTCTCCCACAAATCGAGCGTCGTCGCGCGCGGCGCGAGAAGAGCGCGATACGCGGCGGGCTCCGCCACCGGCGCGGGAGCATCCGCCTCAAAGCGGCCGCGAAAAAGCGCCGCCGCGACGCGCCGCAGAAGCGCATGGGAGGGCTCGTCGAATTGCCGCGGCATCTGCACCGCGAGCGCGCCGCCCGGCCGCAGCAAGGAAAGCAGAACGGGCAACAAGCGCATATGGCCCGGCGCCCAATGCAGCGCCGCGTTGGAGAAGATCAGATCCGGCGCCGCGCCGCGCGGATCGGCGGCGAAATGACCGGCGTCCTCATGCTCGAGCTCATCATAGATCTCCGTCGCCCGCGCGCGCTCCAGCATGGTTTTCGACGGATCGACGCCGACCAAGGCCGCGCCTGGAAACCGCCGCCGCAACGCCGGCGCCAACGCGCCCGCGCCGCAGCCGAGATCGATCACGCGCTCGGCCGCTTTGAGCGGCGCGCGCGCCAACAAATCGAGCCCGGGACGCAGCCGCAAATCGCCAAAAGCTTCGTAAGAGGAAACGTTCCAGTCCATTCCCGCCCCTCGCGCGCGCCATTCGTCGCCAGCGCCCTTCCGTGGCCCCGCTGTCACGCCTAGGGACTTTACGCAACTCCATCAAGGCGAAGGCCGGACGGATGGTGGGATCGGTCTGATGCAGGCGCGAACGCGCAACGCATGCGGCGAACACCGCGCGAGCCTGTCGCAGGATGCGCTCGCAAAACGTTCATCCGGCGGCGCGAGATCCGCGCCCTGCGGCTCTTTCGCACTCGCAGCAAAATTGCGCTAACGGCGGCGCCGCGCCGCTGGATTTTTCGCCGCGCTCCGCATAGCGAAGGCGGAACGTCTGCGCGCCCTCATAACGAGCGGCTCGATCAGGCGTCAGGGAGCCGGCTCGCCGCAAGGGACGCCATCGGGTTGCGCCATGTCAGCGCCTCCGGGCCTTCGCGCCGCACAAGGCGTGCGCCTTGCAGAAGCCTACCCTTTGACAGGCGACGCGGTTTTCGCAGCGCCTGACGGCGTCGAACCAGCGCCGAGCGAGCATTCGGACTGACAACTGCGAAGGATAAGAGCGATGCGGATCACTGAGACCGTCCAATCCATTCTCTCCAAATACGAGACCGACACGCCGGGCGTGAAAGCGAATCTCTGCCGGATGCTGATGCAGGGCGAGCTCGGCGGCACCGGCAAGATGATCATCCTGCCCGTTGACCAAGGCTTCGAGCATGGCCCGGCGCGCAGCTTCGCGCCCAACCCGCTCGGCTATGATCCGCATTACCATTTTCAGCTGGCGATCGACGCCGGCCTGAACGCCTACGCCGCGCCGCTCGGCATGTTGGAGGCCGGCGCCGACAGCTTCGCCGGACAGATACCGACGATCCTGAAAGCCAACTCCGCCAATTCGCTGATGCCGAAGGACGCGCCGAAGGATCAGGCGATCACCGCCAGCGTCGACGACGCGCTGCGCCTCGGTTGCGCCGCCATCGGCTTCACGGTCTATCCCGGCAGCTCCGCCGGCCTCGCCCTTTTCGAGGAGATCGCCGAGATCAGCCGCGAGGCGAAATCCTACGGCATCGCCACTGTGATCTGGTCCTATCCGCGCGGCGAGGCGCTCTCCAAAAAGGGCGAGACGGCGATGGACGTCTCGGCCTATGCGGCGCAGATCGCCGCGCTGCTCGGCGCCCATATTATCAAAGTGAAGCTGCCGGCGGACACGCTGGAGCAAGATGAGGCGGCCAAGGTCTATCAGGAGCAGGAGATCGATCTCGCCAGCCAGGCCGCCCGTGTTGCGGCCGATGATCGAGCCGTGGCCGCCGCATCGTCGTCTTCTCCGGCGGCGCGAAGAAAGGCGCCGACAGCGTCTATGACGACGCGCGCGCCATCCGCGACGGCGGCGGCAACGGCTCGATCATCGGCCGCAACACGTTCCAGCGCCCGCGCGAGGACGCGCTCGCCATGCTCGCCAAGCTGGCGCGCATCTACAAAGGCCAAGAGTAACCGAAGCCAGCGGCCGCGCGGCGCTCACCACGTGGAAGCGGCTTCCGCTTGGTGAGCGCTTCAAACCTTGCGTCAAGCGCGAGAGCGCAGCCGGGCGCCCAAGCGCCGCTCAGGGGCTCGACGCCCCTGAGCGGCGCTCCCTCCCTGGGAACGGATCCACGGCGACAAGAGGTCTCGAAACCGGTCGCCGCGATCAGTCGTCGTGCAGGATCCGCTCGGCCTCGCCGTCGAGATCTTCGAATTGCTCGTGATTAAGCGACCAGAGAAACGCGAGCAATCCGAGCCCACCGAGCGCCAGCGCCGCTGGGATCAGATAAAACAACACATTCATGCGGCGGTCTCCTGCGGCGAAACGGGGAGGGGCGCAGCGCGCGGCGTCGACGGCGCGCTCGCATCGGCGCGGCGCTCCGGCGTGGTCGGCACGCGCGGCGCGCGCGAGAGGCGCAGCGCGTTCAGCGTCACCAAAAGCGATGAGGTGGACATGGCGATCGCCGCCTCCAGCGGGCCTACATAACCAAGCGCCGCCAGCGGGATCGACACGGCGTTATACGCCGCGGCGAGGCCGAAATTCTGCAGAATGATCGCCCGCGTCTTACGCGCCGTCGCCCAGGCCTCCAGCGAGGCGTCGAGATAGGCGCCGGTGAACACCACATCCGCCGCCGCACGGCCGACATCCGCCGCGCTCGCCGGGGCGATGGAGACGTCCGCCGCCGCCAGCGCCGGCGCGTCGTTGATGCCGTCGCCAACCATCAGCACCGGACCATGCTCGGCGCGCAGCGCTTCGACCGCGGCGATCTTGTCTTCAGGCCGAAGACTCGCCCGGCGATCCGCGAGCCCGAGCGCGGCGCCGACGGCGTTCACCGCGCTCGGCCGATCGCCGGAGAGCATCGCGCAGGCGAGCCCGCTGCGGGCGAAACCGGCGACCGTTTCGCGCGCGCCGGGCCTGATGTCGTCGGCGAAGCGAAACGGCGCCGGCGCCTTGTCGGCGATCTGCGCCCAAGCGAGCGAAGCCGCGTCCGCGCCGTCCCTCTCAAGCGCCGCCTCCGCCGCCTCGGCTTTCGGTCCGATGAAAGCGGCCGAGCCCAGGCGGATCGGCGCACCGCGCCAGAGCCCGCTGACGCCGGCGCCCGCGGTTTCCGACGCCGCCTCGATCCGCTCCTGCGGGCCGCCCTGCTCCGCCGCCCACAGCGTCAGCGCGCGCGAGAGGGGATGACGGCTCTCCGAAGCGAGCGCGCCGAGCGCGGCGATCTCCGCGCCGTTCAGCCCCTCCGGCGCCGCGAGGCGCGGCCGGCCCATGGTCAAAACGCCGGTCTTGTCGAAGGCGACCGCGCGGATGCGCGCCAGACGCTCCAGCGCGGCGCCGTCCTTCAGCATCACGCCGCGGCGATAGAGGGTGCCGCTCGCCACCGCCTGCGCCATCGGCGCCGCGAGGCCGAGCGCGCACGGGCAGGTGATGATCAAGAGCGCCACAGCCACCAGGAGCGCCTCGCGCGGATCCGCGCCGAGCGCGAGCCAAGCGAGCATCACCACCAACGCGACGCCGTGCACCACAGGCGCGTAGATCCGCGCCGCCTGATCGGCCAAGCGCGCCAGTTTGGATTTGCGCTCCTCCGCCGCCGAGACGAGTCTGCCGATCTCCGCGATCGTCGTGTCCTCTCCCACCCGTTCGGTCTCAACCACCAGTGTCGCGTCGAGCGATAAGGCTCCGGCCTCGACCCGGTCGCCCGGCCCGACCGGAACCGGCGCGCTCTCGCCGGTGAGAAAAGAGCGATCGAGCGCGCCGTCGCCGCGGCGCACCACCCCGTCCACGGCCGCGCGCTCGCCCGCGGCCACCGCCACGAGATCGCCCGGCTGGATCTCCTCAAGCGGCCGATAGGCGCGGCCTTCATCCGTCTCGACCCAAGCGCCGCGCGGCGTCAGCCGCGCCAAGGCGCGCGCGGCCGAGCGCGCTTTGGCGCGCATCGCTTTATCGAGCCAGCGCCCGACCAGAAGCAGAAACAGCAGCGTCACCGCCGCGTCGAAATAGGTCTCATGCCCGCCGCGGATCGCTTCGGACAGGCTGACGCAGGCCGCCAGGATCACCGCGAGCGAGATCGGCGCGTCCATCGTCAGGCGCCACCCCTTCAGCCCGCGCCAGGCGCTCACAAAGAATGGCCGTCCCGAATAGAGCACGGTCGGCAACGCGATGGCGGCGGAAATCCAATGCATCAGATCCCGGGTCGCGCCCTCCGCGCCGGACCAGACCGCCACCGAAAGCAGCATGATGTTGGCGCTGGCGAAGCCGGCCACGGCCATGCGGGTCAAGAGATCCCGGCTCTCCCGCGCCTCCGCGTCCTCCGCGCCGGCGTCGTCGAGCGGGAAGACGCGCTGGCCGGCGCGCTCCGCCGCCTCGGCGATGTCGACCGCCTCGACCGCCTCCTCGCGCCACTCCACCGCGATGGTCTTGGCGGTGAGGTTCGCCCGCGCGGTCAGCACGCCCTCCTCTCGCGCCAATGCGCGCTCAAGACCGGCGACGCAACCGCCGCATTTGAGATCCGGCGCCGCCAAGCGCAGCATGCGCACGCCTGGGCGCGGGCTATGGCTGGCGAGCCTCAGCTCCTCGGCGCGCGATTTGCGCGCCGCGTCCTTCATCATGTCGGGCGTCATCGCCGCGCAGCAGCTCATGGCCTCTTCCCTCCCTCGCCGCGGCGCTCCGCTGAACGATCGACTGTCTTGGTGCGCGAGCGCCGCGCGACCGTGCTTCGGCGATCGGCGACGCTCTCATAATCATGGGCGCGATTTACTGCGCGCGCGGCACGGTCAGGCGCAGACTGCGACGCTGCGTGCGCTCGCCCGCGCCAGCCGTCACTTGCGCTTCGGCGCGCCAGGCGCCGGGCTCAAGCGTCTCAGCCGCCGCGTAGACGCCCGGCGCGGTCTCCGAGAGCGTCAGCACGCGGTCAGCGCGCTCATGGGTCGGCCGGCCGATCGCCAGCGCCACGGTCTTGCCCGTCAGCGGCGCGCCCGCCTCATCCATCATGCGCAACGTCAAAGCGTCGGCGCCGGCCGGTTGCGACAACTCGACCCGCCAACTTTGGATCGGCTGCGCCGCTGCGTAGGAGACGTCGTTGGTGAAGTTCTGGCTTGCGACATAGCTGTTCTTCACCACCAGGCCGCCCCAGCTGCTCAGCGCCGCGTTCAACATCGTCATATTCGCGGCGATGATCACGCCGAAGAACAGCACCATGCCGATCAACACTTTGCGCCCCGTTATCGGCGCGCCGCCCGGCGCATAGTCGCTCACGGCCTCGGCCGGATTGGTCTTGGTCGTCATATCAAGGCCCTCTTAGGTCGAAGTCATACCGATCCGGCGCGTGGAAGACGGCGTTGTACGTCGCCTCCTCCGTTCCGGTTAGCTCATCCACATGGAAGATCACGCCCTGGCGCGAGCTGGCGATGTCGCCTTTCGGCTGCGTGACATAGACTTTCAGCTCCTTCACCGCGTCCGCCGGAGCGGAGATGAAGAGCTCGGTCGCCGGCGCTTTATGGTCGCCCGCCAGCTTCATCGTCGCGCCGGGCAAGCCTTCGAGGCTCACCGCGAAGAACCGCTCGGCCAGCCGCATGTTCAGGATCTTGACCGTATAGCCGTTGCGCACGCCGCCATCGGAGAGCGTGACGAATTGGGGATTGCGGTCATGTTGAATGGTGACGTCGAGCCGATCGCGCACAAACAGCGAGACCAGGATCGCCGCCCCGATCAAGCTCCAGCCGCCGAAGTATAGGATCGTGCGCGGCCGGAAGAAGCGCTTCAGCGACATCGCCACATGCGATTTACGTTTCGTCGATTCGTCGTAATCGGCGAGCGTGCTGTAACCGATCAGCCCCGTCTGATAGCCGACCTTCTCCATGACGGTGTCGCACGCGTCGATGCAGAGCCCGCAGGTGATGCAGCCGAGCTGCTGGCCGTCGCGGATATCGACGCCCGTCGGGCAGACCTGCACGCACATATTGCAATCGATGCAGTCGCCGAGGCTCGAGGCCTCCGAGCCCTTGCGGTGCTTGCCCCGCGGCTCGCCGCGCCAGTCGTGATAGGTGACGGTCAGGCTGTTGTCGTCGAGCATCGCGGCTTGGATCCGCGGCCAGGGGCACATGTAGATGCAGACTTGCTCGCGCATCAGCCCGCCGAGCGCGTAAGTGGTGAAGGTGAGCACCGCGATCGCGCCATAGGCGGCGAAAGGCGCCTCGCCGGTGACGAGCTGCATCGCCAGCGTCGGCGCATCGGCGAAGTAGAACACCCAAGCCCCGCCGGTCAGCAACGCGATCAGCAAGAAGATCCCATGCTTGGAGCCGCGCTTGCGGATCTTCTCCGCGCCCCAGGGCTGTTTATCGAGGCGAATCTGCGCGTTGCGATCGCCTTCGATATAGCGCTCGACATGTAGATAGAGATCCGTCCACACAGTTTGCGGACAGAAATACCCGCACCAGGCGCGACCAACAGTCGATGTGATCAAGAAGAGTCCAACGCCTGCCATGACCAAAAGGCCCGCAACATAGTAAAACTCTTGCGGCCAGATCTCAACCATAAAGAAATAGAAGCGGCGATTGGCGAGATCGACCAAGATCGCTTGATCTGGCTGGCCTTCGCCGCGATCCCAGCGGATCCAGGGCGTCAGGTAATAAATGGCGAGCGTAAGCGCCATGATCCGCCACTTAAAAGTGCGGAAAAAGCCGCTGACGGCTTTGGGATACACCTTCTCATGCGGCTTATACATCGGCTCTGGCGGCGGACTCGGCTTCTTCTCGCCGGTCAGGCTGCTGTGGCTCATCTCCATCGTCGTCGGGCCTTTCGCGCAAGCGGGTCGCCAGAGACGCGCAAGGCTTCAGCCCTGCGCCTCGTATCTTGCGCTATGAATACGAAACTGTTCCGCGCGCGCTTTGACAGAGGTCAACGGGAGGAGCCTGCAGTCGCGAAGGCCGTCGCGACGGCGCTGAAACTTGCTGGCTCAGTCCCGCGCGAACACCAGGATATGGTTGTTGCTCGGCAACGCCATCGTCTCGCGGCGCGTCAGGCCATGGCGCGCCGCCTCGGCGTCGAGATCATCGACATCCCGCACGCCCCAAGATGCATCGCGCGCCCGCAGGCTGCGATCGAAGGCCTCGTTTCCCTCCGAGATGTGGCGCCCGCTCCAGCGGAACGGGCCGTAGAGCGCCAGCGCGCCCTCGGCCGCAAGCCAGCGGGCGGCGCCCCGAAACAAGCCTTGCGCGACCGGCCATGGCGCGATGTGGACGACATTGGCGCAGAAGAGCGCGTCGAAGCCGTGATCCGGCGCCGCTGGCCCGAGCGGCCAGGCCTCCGCCGCGGCGTCGAGCGCGATGGCCGGGCGAATCGTTTCGATCCCAAGCGCGACGCGCCAGGCGTCGATGCTGGCGCGCGCGCTTGGATCCTGGTCGCTGGGCCAAAAGGTCAACTGCGGAAAAGACCGCGCGAAGAGCGCGGCATGCTGCCCCGTGCCGCTGCCGATCTCGAGCATCGCCCCTGAGGCCGCGCCAAGAAGCGGCGTCAACGCCTCAACAATCGCGGCGCCATTCCGGTGAAACGCCGGCGCATCCCGTCGCGCATCGCTGCGAAGCGCGTCAGGCGGCGGCGTGAGATCGGGCGGGATCTGAGACGGCGACATAGTTGCGAGCCTACCGCTACGCGCGGGAATTGAAACCACGCCGCGATGGCGTCGAGGGACCGAACGAGTGGCGATGAAGGAAAAAGTGAAGGCTTCTGTTGCCAGGCGCCTTCGAGCCCCGCCTAAGCGTGCAACCGCTTAGGGCTTAGGTTTCGGTATTGCGGACTGCTTACGCAGCCAGCGCCACCGGAGCACGGTTGTCATTGGCAACTGTACTTTGCGGGCCGATAACGGTGGCGCCCCGCCGAGCGAAAGCTAACGCCTTTACACGTCCGTCGATCCTAGTTCGGCCCCATCGTCCCCCGACGCGCCCTCAAGCGTGTCGGCAATGAACGGGAGAGTGGTGGAGCCGCCGGGTACCGCCCCCGGGTCCGATCCGTTTATTCCGCGCGCATTTATCGCCATAGTCCGAAGACCGGGAAGACATAGGGGCGATCAGCGCCGATGTGAAGGGCTCCCTCGTTGTGAAGGGCTCCCGCGTTGGGGAGGCGCTCGCCGCAAGGCGGGCGGCGCCGACGCGATCATCGGATCCTCAAGCTCTCGGAGCAGTTTCTCCCGAAAGGCGCGGGCGTAATCGCGGAAGCCGGCGGCGCGGACCGCAAAGGCGCCGATGCCGCCGATCACGCGTTTTCTGTAGTAATAATAGACGTCTCGGCCAGGTGTGGCGATGTTGGCGATGGCGAGGCCGTTGATGGTGACGCCTGAGGCGATCAGCCGAGCGCGCGGCGCCGCGATCCGTTCGCTCGAATTCGCAACGCCATCGCCGGAGACGTCGATCACGCGGCGCAGGCAGCGTTTCGTCTCGGGCGTCCACACCGTCTCCGCGTAAGCCAGCATCTCGCCCAGACCGGTTTTCAGCGTGGTCCGGCTGCGCGGCGCTGCGGCGAGGCGCGCGGCGAAGGCGTTGATGTCGGAGGCGCTGCGCAGCCTGGTCCAGCCGATCACAGGCTCTTGATGATGCGCGCCGCTCCAATGCAACAGCTTCGCATCGATGCCGCCGATCGCCAGAATCCGGCGCTGCACGTCAGGATCGAGAAAGGCGCCCGCATGACCGCTCCGCTGCAGCTCGTATTCGGCGGCGGACACGCTGGCGGAGACGTCGTGAGCGAGGAGCAGCGCGACGCCGCAGGCGCTCGCCGCCGCCGGCGCCGCCGCGGCGGCGAGCGCGGTCAGCAACGCCGCGCCCCAGCGCCGAACGCGCCGCGCCGCGCATCCCGACGGCTTTAGGTTTCGCGCGCTCACCAACTGCCCGTGTTCTCCATGCTCGCCCAAGGTTCCTTCGGCGCCAAAGCGTCGCCGCGCTGGAGCAGCTCCACCGAGATGCCGTCCGGCGATTTCACGAAGGCCATATAGCCGTCGCGCGGCGGGCGGTTGATGGTGACGCCGCCTTCCTGAAGCCGTTGACAGGTCTCGTAGATATCGTCGACGCGGTAAGCGAGATGGCCGAAATTGCGGCCGCCGTCATACGCTTCCGCGCTGTCCCAATTATAGGTCAGCTCGATCTCATTGCCCGGCCCGCCGCCCGGCTCGGAGAGAAACACGAGCGTCGCCTTGGCGCCGGTCAGGTCTTTGCGACGCGTCTCCACCAGCCCGAGCAAATCGCAAAAGAAGCGCTTGCTCTCCTCAATGTCGCGAACGCGGATCATGGTGTGGAGATACTCAATACCCATTGCGTGTCCTTCTGTCTCTGATACTACATCTTGTGGCGCGTGCGGCGCGAGGCGATTGCGCGCCGCCGCCGGTTTGACGCCGCCCGCCGAACGCGGTGGTCTCGGCGCGAGGGATGGACGCCGCGGGCGCGGCGCTGCTTTGGAAGGATGATGCATGCCGCTGACCGCAGAACAACACGCCACGATCGAAGACAGCCGCGACGAAGCGGAAAGCACAAGGCGCAGCATCGCGCCGGCGCTGGAGCGGCGGCTGCATGAGGCGATTCCGGTGCTCG
The DNA here is from genome assembly GCA_038530925.1 of Pseudomonadota bacterium. GTDB lineage: Bacteria > Pseudomonadota > Alphaproteobacteria > Rhodobacterales > Rhodobacteraceae > JALEGB01. The sequence continues at coordinate 3,207 of JBCBCG010000009.1, read as the reverse complement.
ATCACGGTTTCGTCCGAGTGGTGGATTACATGGGAGACGACGCCGCGATCGTGCAGGCGGCGCGCGTCTCTTACGGGCGGGGCACCAAGACCGCGCGCGATGATCGCGGCTTGATTCGCTATTTGATGCGGCATTGGCATTCGACGCCGTTCGAGATGTGCGAGATCAAGCTGCATGTGAAGCTGCCGATTTTCGTCGCGCGCCAGTGGATTCGCCATCGCACCGCGAATGTGAACGAAATCTCGGCGCGCTATTCGATTTTGGATCGCGAGGTCTACACGCCGCAGCCGGAGCATCTGGCGGCGCAATCCGCGACCAATCGCCAGGGGCGCGGTGCGGCGCTTGAGGGCGAGGAGGCGGATCGGGCGCTCGAGATCCTGCGCGGCGATGCGGCGCGCGCCTATAATCACTATGAAGAGCTTTTAAATGAACGAGATAACGACGTTATCGATCCGAATCGGCACGGCCTTGCGAGAGAACTCGCGCGGATCAACCTAACGCTCGGCCACTATACGCAGTGGTACTGGAAAACAGATCTCCACAATCTTTTTCATTTTTTGCACTTGCGCAGCGACGCACACGCGCAATACGAAATCCGCGCCTATGCCGACGCGATCGGAGAGGTGACGAAAGCCTGGACGCCGCTCGCATGGGAGGCGTTCGAGGATTACCGGCTCAACGGCGCGCGTCTTTCGGGACCAGCCCTTGCGGCGGTGCGGCGCATGGTGGCGGGCGAGGCCGTCGATCATGCGTCTTCCGGGCTGAGCGCGGGCGAATGGTGCGAGCTGAAGGAGGTGTTGGAGATCTAGGGCGCTCAGGCGGTCGCCGCGCGCAAGATCTCCTGGGGCGTTTGGGGGCTGAACGATCAGGCGGAGGAGAGGCCATCATGATCGAAGTGTTCGCACGGAGCGCGGCGAGCGGAGAAATTCTTCCCGACCACCGGTTTGAGTTCAAAGACTACGCAAAGGCGATCGCCGCGTATCGCGCGATGCTGTTCGACGATGCGTTACGCATCGAAGGCGCGCGCATCGCGCTGCTTGATGATTGGGATGTCCGCCGCTCTCGCGCATGCCGCATGGCCGATGCGGATGATCTCGCGCGCGAGGAGGCGTTCTTCGCGCCGGCGCCGCGCGAGAGGCGCGAGCTGGTGGACGCCTGATCCAACGGCGCGCAGAGGCGGGAGCGCGCTCGTCAAGAGCGCGGTTCTCCTTACTGACAGATCCGACACTGACGGATCCGGGGATGCGGCGCGACGTCGGACCGGATTGTTTAGAGCAGATATTGTGCTCGACGAAGCCGCTCACGCTAGATAAGCTGCTGCTATAGAGGGCGCGTTCATAAGCGTCGCATTGAGCAGCAGGTGACAGGCATGAGCGAAGCCACGCTTCAAAATACGGATGGCGCCGGCGCGGCGCGGACGCGCGGGCGCGGCGATCGCCGCTACGCCGTCGATCTCTGGGCGACGGATTTGAACGATGTCGAGTTCGGTCTGTTTCGTCACACCAAGCATCGCGCGAAATCCGAGCAATTCACCAAAGACATGGATGTGATCGGCGATGTGAAGCGCGACGGTCAGCGCACCGGCGTTTTGGCCTACCGCTCGGATCTTTGGCGGAAAACCGAAGGCGCGAAGCGCCGTTTGGTGCTGAAGCTCTTTTCGTCGACCATGAATTGGCGCGGCACCATGGATATGATGGTGGGCCGATCTCTGCAGCAAACCCACGGTGCGGATGGCGTGCCGGTGCTCGCTTACTCGGTCAACCTCTCCGGTCAGGATCAGGTGATCCAGCTCGAACGCTCCGCTGATCAATGGATGTTCTGGCCGGAGAAATTCTCGTTCTTCATCATGGATGAAAAGGGACCGCGCTTTTACAAGCTGCGGCAGAACCTGCTCAGCATTGGGCGCGATTACGTGCTTTACGATCAGCAGAATCGGCGCATCGGCTATGTCGACGGCAAGCTCGCCAGCATTGGCGGCTATTGGCGCGTCCGCGTGAAGCCTGAGCATGACGATCCCAAGCTCGACGCCACGCTGCAGCTTTTCTGCGCCAGCCTCCGCTTTAATAAGGCGGCGCGCCGCCATGTCTCGCGCCTGGCGCGCGATCTGAGGCGCGGCCGCGCATCGATCGCCTTCGATGCGCAAGAGCGCGATCTCTATCTCAACCCGCGGCGCCGGCGCTGAGGCGCGCTTGTCGCCGCCCAAGCGATGGAGCGTCCGGCCTCGCCGACCGGACGCGGCCGCCCATGGCTCAAAAATCCGAAGCGGAGTGCCGCTCGCTCAGCTGCTCTTCTTCGGGGCCCCAAGTCTTGTTCACGCGTCGCCCGCGCTTAACCGGTTCGCGCGCGGCGATGTCATCGGCCCAACGCCCGACGTTCTTGTAGCTCGCGACATCGAGGAATTCGGCGGCGTCGTAGAGCAGGCCTTTGACGAGGCCGCCATACCACGGGAACACGGCGATATCGGCGATGGTGTAAGCGTCGCCGGCGAGATACGCGCTTTCGCCGAGCCGGCGATCGAGCACATCGAGCTGCCGCTTCACCTCCATCGCGAACCGGTTGATCGGGTATTCGAATTTCTCAGGCGCATAGGCGTAGAAATGGCCGAAGCCGCCGCCGAGATAGGGCGCCGAGCCCATTTGCCAGAAGAGCCAGCTCAGCGTCTCGGCCCGCGCGGCGGTTTCGGTCGGCAGGAAGGCGCCGAATGTCTCGGCGAGATGGACCAGGATCGCACCGCTCTCGAACACGCGGATCGGCGTCGGCCCGCTGCGGTCCAGCAAGGCGGGGATCTTTGAGTTCGGGTTCACCGCGACGAAGCCGCTGGAGAACTGATCGCCGTCTTGAATGCTGATGCGCCACGCATCGTATTCGGCGCCCGCATGCCCGAGCGCCAAAAGCTCCTCGAGCATGATGGTCGCTTTCACGCCGTTCGGCGTCGCCAGAGAGTAGAGTTGCATCGGATGCTCGCCCACCGGCAGCTCTTTATCATGCGTCGGCCCCGCGATCGGCCGATTGATGCTGGCGAACTTGCCGCCGCTGCTTTGGTCCCAGGTCCAAACAAGCGGCGGGGTGTAGCTCTCAGTCATAAGATCTTGCTCCTTGGCGCGGCGCCATGCGCGGCGCGGTCGACCCATCGCCGCGGATTGGCGGCGATGGGCTTCGGTCCTCTGCGCCCGCTATCTAAGGGCCGCCGCGCGCAGGGGCATGGCG
>JBCBCG010000008.1:0-41465 GCA_038530925.1 Pseudomonadota bacterium | reverse complement strand
CCTCAGCACCCGGATGGATACCCCGAAATCATCCGCAGACTCTCGTCATGAACGAGGGACCGATGGGGAGCAGGTCAAGACGAATCGCTGCACTTTGCTGGTGTCGCGTGGCTGATGATGGCCTTTGACGTAACGCGCCAAGACGTGGAAACGGCGGAAAAAACTCTTCTGGACGCTTGCTGCGCGGGAACTGTGGAGGCCCATGGCCGGATGAACGGCGGTGAGTCGCGTGAAGAAATCGCACCTCACGAGTTTGCCGATGCTCAATTTTACAACGGAAAACTGATGTCTTTGAAAGAGGGCGCTTTCGGCCAACAAAAGATCGAGGGGCGGCCAACGTGGTCGGATGTCGTTTTCGACGCCAAGAATGTGAAATCCCTGTTTGCAAACCCCGATGGGCAAGCCGCGGGGACATCAATCCCGAGTCCAGATCCTCGCGAGTTCTCTGGCAACGCAGCTGCCTGGTATGGCGACGGCGGTCGAGCAGTCGTCGAGGCGCGAATGCGCCGGATTTGGCCGGAGGCTCCGAAGATTCTCCCGCAAGGCGTGCGGACGTGGTTCGCGGCTGAGATTTGGAACGAGCGCTGTCCTGACCATCCGCGGACACCAAGCGCCTTCAAGGAATTCGAAAAGCGCGACAACCGAAAGTAACCGGTATGCCGTTCCTTTCGATGTTCCTTTGTTCCTTTCCTGCTGCGCGGATCTTTACCGCATTCAGCACGTGCTCAATGTGTACGCCGTCAGCGCGGGACTGCCGCGCAACGGTACGGTGTACGACGATGGCAGACAGTTCGACTTTCAATCCCGAGGAGGCGCTTCGAGCTCTCGCAGCGGCTTGGCCGGGCGGCCAACGGGCCCTCGCCAACTATATTCGCGAGCGAGAGACAGGTGCGGGTCGCCAAGTTCAAGCGGAAATGGCTGGCGCAATTATCGACCCGGCCGCCTTTTACCGCCCTGAAGAAGCATCGCGCGTGACGCCTTGGAGCGTCCGCACCTTCGAAGCGTGGCGCGCCGCGGGAAAGGGACCAGCCTACTCGAAAGTGGCGGGCCGCATCCTCTACCGCGGATCGGATTTGCTCGCCTTTCTCGACGAAGCGCGAAGGCCCGGCGGCGCGGAGCGTCGTGCGCGCCAGCAGCGACGCCGAGGCGTGAAGAGCGGCGCCGGCTGACGGCTCGGTCACGAGCTCATCCAGCAGAAGCCTCAAAGCCAGAAAAGAAAAACGCGCGACACCGCAAAAGCGGGCGCGCGCTCAGTAAAGGTTTGTGTGATGTCTTATGTACGCGCGCGTCGACGGCGCGCAAGCGCTGATCCGCGTCAACTTGAATTGCCGTTTGGCGAGGCGAGCCCGCATATCGCGCAGTCGCTCATCGCTCCAGATGATGACGTCGTCGCTTTGCGTCGTCGCCGCTCTGTCGTCCGCGCTGGCGTGCGGCCGGTTTTGGCGGGGGTGGTCGCCAGCCTCGCGTTCGGTGATGGGGAGGCGCGCTGATGGTCATCGCTTCTCTCGGCGAGGCGCTGGATCGGGCGTTAGCGCTCAGCGCGCCGCCCGCCTTCGGATTGTTCGCAAGCGTTATCGGAGCGGAGCTCGATCGAGGCCGGCTGATCTGGGTCGCCGCGGAGCTCTGGCTCGCGCTGGATCAGGGCGATCGCCGGACGCTGCGCGACGCGGCTCTCCGGGCCGAGGTCGCTGAAAGCGGCATGAGCATGATGCAGCGGCTTGAGCTCGACCTGTTGTTGCTCGATGAAAAAGAGCGCCGCATGGCGCTCGTCGAGGTCTGGCGCGGTCTCACCGAGGCGGACCGCGCGGCGTTCCTGAACGCCGTCGCCCCGGCGAAGGCGAGGGCGAGGGCGAGGGCGAGGGCGAGGGCGAGGGCGCGGCGATGATCGAAGATCCCTTCGAGCCCCTCGACGCCTTTGTCGAAAGCGGCGGCGAGGAGGCCGGCCAATCAAAAACGAAAAAGAGCGTCGCGACGCGCTTGGTCAATTTGGTCGCCGATCTGGACCTGTTCATCTCCACCGACATCACGCCGGAGCCTTTCGCGGATCTGACTGAAGACGGCGTGAGGCGGACCCTGCCGATCGAGGGCGGGACGTTCAGAAAACTGCTAACGCATCGATACTTTGAGGCGACCGGCCAGGCTGCGACGGATATCGCGCTCAGGGATGCCGCTCGAGTGATCGCCGCGCGCGCGGAAGCGAGCGGCGTGCGCCGGCCGGTCACAACCCGGATCGGCCATCACGGCGACGCCGTTTACGTGGATCTCGGCGATGAGACCGGCGCCGCCATCGAGGTGTCCGGAACCGGATGGCGGCTGACGGCGGCGCCGCCGGTGCGCTTTCATCGGCCAGCCGGCGCGTTGCCATTGCCGACGCCGGAGCGCGGCGCGAAGCTCGAAGAGCTCAAACACCATGTCGCCTGCGCCAGCGAGGCCGCTTTCGCCAGCCTGTGCGCCTGGCTCGTCTACGCGCTCGGAGGCGTCAGCGCCTTTCCCATCGCGGTGATCACGGGCGACCACGGCGCCGCCAAGACTACGACGAGCCGTATGCTGAAGGCGTTGGTCGATCCGCATCACGCGCAAGACGGCTCGGCGCCGCGCGGGGACGACGACGTCTGGGCCGCGCGCGCAATCATCGAGTGCTCGCCTATGACAACGTCTCGTCGCTGTCGGCCGAGCAATCGGACCTGCTGTGCAAGATCGCCACCGGCTATGCGATGGAGCGTCGGCGGCTCTACTCGAACGTGGATGTGGTCGGCGCGACGGTCTGCCGGCCGCAGATCGCGAATGGCATCGTCGAATTCGCGAACAGGCCTGATCTTCTCGATCGCGCGCTGCTTATTCGCCTCTCGCGGATCCCTGAGGCTGACCGCAAGCCGGAGCAAGAGGTCTGGTCGGCGTTCTACGCGGCGCGGCCAAAACTGCTCGGCGCGCTGTGCGACGCGCTGAGCCTGGCGCTGCTGGGCAAGGATGACGTCCGGTGCGAGGCCACGGCGCGGCTTGCGGATTTCCATCGCTACGCTCTCGCCGCCGAGCCCGCTTTCGCCGCGCGCGGCGCCTTCGAGCAGGCGCTGCGCGAGACGGAGACCGAAGCGGCCGAGATCGCGCTCGGCGCGTCTCTAATCGGCGAGACGGTGCTCAGCCTGATGTCGGACAAAAGCCGGTGGAGCGGCAGCGCCACCGAGCTCCTACAGGATCTTCGCTTCTCGGGCGGGGAGGATCTGGCGAAGACGCGCGGCTTTCCCAAGACGGCTTCGCATATCAGCGGCGATCTCAAACGCATCGCCCATTCGCTCCGCCGCGTCGGGATCCTCGCCTCGTTCCACCGCACCGGCGAGCGCGGGCGCTGGATCGAGTTGGAGCGAACAAAAAACTCCTGACCCGCGTCATGGGCGTCACCGGCGTCACAGAGCGCTGCGAACCGATGCCGCGATCAAGCGCTTGAGATGCGGCAGTTCGCCCAAGGGGCGCTGTGGGTGATTGCGATGCGGCGGGGAATCATCTGTATCTGCGGATGGGTGATTTTGGGGTGGATCAATCACGTGGTTAGCGTGCGCGCATTGGGCGCCGGCGCGGCGGTCGCGCTTTTCTTGTCGGCGCCGCTCGCCCAGGGGCAGACCGCAGGCGAGAGGGCGGTCGAGGGCGAGCGTGTGCGCGCCGAGCAGGAGCGCGAGCGGCTCCGGCGGTCGCTTGAAGACGGCGATATCGGGGTGGAGCTCGCGCCAGCGGCGCCGACGGGGCCGGGCGAGACGGATGCGGTTTGTTTTCCGATCGACGCGATCGAGGTCTCCGGCGTCGCGGCGTTGCCGCCCGCGGTGATCGACGCGATCGCAGCGCCTTACGCGCAGAGCTGCCTTGGCGAGACGGCGATCGGCGCGCTGCTCGCCGCGATCGACGGCGCCTATCGCGAGCGTGGCTTCATCACCAGCCGGGCTTACGTGCCGCCGCAGGATCTGAGGCGGCGCGCGCTCAGCATCGAGATCGTCGAAGGCTTCATTGAGGAGGTGACGCTCACGGTCGACGGCGAGGCGCGCGACGATGTCTGGAGCCGTCTGCGCGTGCGGGCCGGCGCGCCGTTCGCGGAGGGCGAGATCCTCAACCTGCGCGACATTGAGCAAGGCCTTGATCAGTTCTCGGCGCCGAAATCCGCCACCGCGTCGGTCGATCTGCAGCCGGGAGAGACGACTGGCGGCACGGTCGTCGCGTTGAAGCTGGCGGAAGAGGATCGCTTTCGCGGCTTCGTGACGCTTGAGAGCGAAGAGCCGGAGGAGCTGGGTCTCACCCGGGCGCGGCTCGGCCTCGAGGCTGATAATCTTCTGCAGCTCAACGAGAGCTATCAGCTGTTTCTGAGCAGCACCGGCGATGCGACCAGCGCCGGCGGCGGTGTCGAGCTGCCATGGGGCTCTTGGAGCTTCGCCGCCAGCGGGTCGTATTCCGATGAGGTTGTGCGGCTGACGCCGGTCTCGGATTTGGTGACGCTGACGGCGCAAGGCGGTGTGGAGGCGCGGTATCTTCTTTATCGGGACGCGCGCAACAAGACCTCGATCACCGGCGCGCTGCGCCATCGCCAGTCAGAACGCTTCATCAACACAGCTGAGTTGACGCCTCAGAAGCTGACGACGCTCCGCGGCGGGCTCTCGCATGAGCATCGAGGCGACGGCTACGTCGTGTTTGCGGATATCGGCCTGAGCAGCGGCGTTCCGCTCTTCGGCGGCGATCGCGATCCGGAGGGTCTCGAAGACGTAGCCCCGCGCGCGGAGTTTCAAAAACTCGACGCGTCTCTCACAGGTGTTTTGCGGCTCGGCGATCATTTTCAGCTTTATGCGAGCGCATTCGGCCAAAAGTCGAATGTCGAGGTGCTTCGATCGGAAGAGCAGCTCTCGATCGGCGGCTGGAGTTCGGTTCGCGGCTTCGATGGCTTCGGCTTCACGGGCGATGAAGGCGCCTTCATTCGCAATGAGATCTCGGCGGGCGCGTTGAGCGTTTTGTTCGAAGCGCCGGATGAGGCGTGGTGGCTCGACGCCCTTCAGCCCTTCATCTTCGCAGACGCCGGCTACGCGCGCAGCGGCGCTCTTGAGCGAGGTGAGACGCTCGTCGGCTTTGGCGGCGGGGTGAGGATCGACGCCGATCCCTTCGAGGTTTCGGCGACCGTCGCCTATGGCGCCTCCGATGGAACCGCCGAGCGCGACAGCCCCGTCCAGGCGTTGGTCGCGCTCACATGGCAGGTCTTTTAGCATGGCGCGCTCGATCCACTTTCCACTGAGACGGCATAGCGTTTGGCGCGCGGGTCTTGCGGCGACGGCGCTGCTGGGGATCAGCGCGGTCGGTGCCGTCGCGCAATCGGACGCCGCCAGCGCCGAGCGGCGTTTCGGCGATTGGCGGATCGAGTGCCTTGGAGACGCGGATGCGGCGTGCGCGCTCACCTTCGAGGCGCTCCGCGCGTCAGACCGAGCCGTCGTGCTCTCGGCCAGGATCATGCTGCCGGGAAGCGGTGAGGCGTTGATCCTCGCCACGACGCCGTGGGGCGTCTCCCTGCCGCGAGGCTTTGGCGTGAAGATCGATGGCGATGCCTATCAGCGCTATCCCTTTGAGTTTTGCGACCCAAGCGGATGCCATCTCGCGATCGACGCCTCGACAGGGCTGTTGGACCAGCTCAAAGCGGGTCGCTTTGCGGAGTTCGAGTTCTTCGACCAGAAAGGGGCGCCGCTCACCATCCCGGCCTCGCTGACCGGCGTGACCCGCGGCGTCGCCGCGCTGGAGGCGCTCTGATGCGCCGGGCGTTGAGATCAGCACTTGGGACCGCCGCGTGGCGCGGGGCGGCTTTGGGCGCTGCGGCGCTCGCGGCGGTCTGCGTCTCGAGCGTCGCCTTGGCGCAGACGATCTTGCCGGACGGCTCGACCGCGACGAGCGTCGCGGCGCAGCCCGATGCGAGCCTTGAGATCACCATCGCGCCGGCCACGGCCGCCGGCGTGAGCTTAAACCGTTACGAGCGCTTTTCGGTCGGCGCGGCAGGCGCCGCGCTCGACAATCGCGCCGCCGCCGCGGAGGCGATCGTCAATGAGGTGACGGGCGCCGCGCCGAGCACCATCGCCGGGCCGCTGAGCGTTCTGGGCGCGGAAGCCGATGTCGTGCTCGCCAATCCAAATGGGATCACGGTCTCGGGAGGCGAGTTCCTCAACATGCGAGAGCTGACGCTGGCGACCGGCATGATCGAAGAGAGCGCGGAGGGCGGGCTCGATCTGGTGGTGCGCGGCGGCGCCGTCAGCATCGGCGCCGACGGCCTCAGCGCCGCGGTGGAGCGCGCGCGTCTTCTCTCTCGCAGCCTTCGCATCGAAGGGCCGGTTTCGCTCCAAGACGGCGCGCTTGAGACGCGCCAGGGCGATCTCCGTCTCCCGCTTGGCGCGCGCGGCGTGGGCGCGCCGCCGGCGCCGCTTGGCGCGGCGGGCGCTGCGGTGGACGTGACGTCGAGCGCCTTTCTCGCGGCGGGGTCGATCCGCATGATCGCCACGGGCGAGGGAGCTGGCGTTCGGGTTGCGGGCGGCATGGCGAGCGCGGGCGACATCACGTTTTCTTCGACCGGCGCGCTTTCGCTGGACGGCGTCGAGGCGTCCGCGGAGGGGCGGATCGAGGCGGTCGGCGCGAGCGTTTCGCTTGAGAGCGCGGCGCTGACGGCGGAGACCGGCGATGTGTTCGTCGAGGCGACGGCGGGCGCCCTGACGGCGAGCGATGCGGCTCTCTCAGGGCGCCTCCGGAGCTTCGACAGCTTTCGCAGCGCCGGCGCGGTCACCCTCATCTCAAGCAGCGATATGAGCGTTGAGGGCGGGATCTTGGGCGGGAGCGAGGACGATATCGCGCTCTTCTCCGGCGCATCGCTCGCGGTGATCGGCGCGAGCGTCGAGACGCTCGCCGATGTGAGGATGTCGGCCTCCGGCGATCTGTCGCTCGGCGCCATCGACGCCGAGGTTGGCGGCGCGGCGCGCGCGCTCTCGGTCGGCGGCGCGGCGATCACCGATAGCCGGATCGCCTCGCGCGAAGAGCTGAGCGTCGACGCCGCCGCGATCACGGTTCTCAGCGAGGCGCGGCGCTCGGAGCTCGTCGCCTCGGAAGGCGGCGTCATCCTCATCAGCCGCAGCGGCGCCATCGCCAATCAAGGCGGCTTGATCGAGGGCGCGAGCCGCGTCGAAGGCGCGCCCGCCTCGCTCGGCGCGGTGACGCTGACCTCCGCCGGCGGCGTGACGAATGAGAGCCTCGACGCCGATCGTCTCGGTGTGATCTTCGGGCGCGAGGGCGATCTCGTGCTGCGCGCGGCGGGCGACATCCGCAACGAGACGGCGCGATTGATCAGCAATTTCGACGTCGACATCGAAACGGATGGCGCGTTTGAGAACGTGACGGCGATGGATGGAGGCGGCGAAGCCACGATCCGCCGTTATGAGCGTGGTTCGCGGCGCTGGTGGACGCTTTTCACCAAGCGCGAGCGCGTGACGGAATATGTCGCGGCATTCGGCGATCCGGTCGCGCCAGGCGAGCGCGCGCTCACGACCTCGGCCGCTGGAGCGGTCCACATCGACGCCGCCACGATCACAAACAGCGGCGGCGATCTCTCCGGCGTCGATGTGGTTTTGCGATCGGCGGGCGATCTTTCCAATGAAGCCGCGCTCACTGGCGCGCTCCGCTATGTGGAGCGCTGCATATGGTTTTGTGAAAGCGACGGATCCGGCGCCGTCTCAAGCACCGGCGGCGTGATCATCGCCTCGCAGGATCTGTCGATCGAAGCCGGCGGCGCGATGCGTCTGCGCGGCGGCGAGATGAGCGGCGGCGGCGCTGTGGAGATCGCCGCGGCCAGCGTCTTCGCCGAGGTGCTGCCGATCCCGCAGATCCTGGAGCGACCGGGCGGGCTGCGCGGCTGGCTCTCGGGCGGCGGCGATGTCGTCTGGCTCGTGGAGAGCGCGGCGCCCTCGCGCATCGCCAGCCTCGGCGGAGATCTAACCCTCTCCGGCGCCGGCGTCCTGAGAGGCGTGGAGCTTCTCGCCGATGGCGCGCTCGTGATCGATCCGGAGGCCGAGATCGTCGCGGCGCCCGATCCCGCCGCCTACGGCCCACAACCTGGCGGCCTGTTCGCCGATTTTCTCTTGGAGACGACGCCATGACCGTCATGCGCCTTTTCGCTCTCGCCGCTTGCTGCGGCCTTGCTTCGCTCTGGGCGGCGCCGGCCTCGGCCGACAGCGTCGCGATCGGCCTTGAGCATCTCGATAAGCGCGAAAACGCGGAAGCTGCGGCGGCGTTTCAGGCGGCCTTTGATCAGGGCGAGGCCGACGCCGCCTTCTATCTCGGGCGCATGCACGAGCTTGGTCTTTTGGGGCCGCAGCGCGCGGCGGCGGCGCGCGGGTTTTATGAAGCCGGCGCGGCGGCGGGCGGGCCGCAAGCGCAGAACCGGCTCGGCCTGATGCATTTAAACGGCGAAGGCATGCTGCAGGATTACAGCCGAGCATATGAGCTGATTTGCGCCGCGGCCGAGGCCGGCGACGTCAACGGCCTTTTCAATTGCGGCGCGCTCCATGACCAAGGCAAAGGCGTCGCGCAGGATCGGGCGCGGGCGCTCGAATTCTACGAGGCGTCGGCGGCGAAAGGGCATATCGGCGCCAAGAATTTGATGGCGATGGCGTTCGTAACCGGCGAGGGCGTCGAGCAGGATCTCGCGCAAGCCGAGGCGCTGTTCGCCGAGACGGCGGCGGTCGGCAACCCGGTGGGCCTTTTCGCGCTGGGAGAGATGGCGCGGCGCGGCGCCGATGGCGAGCCCGATCGTGTGAAGGCGCACGCTTATTACAATTTGGCGGCGGCGCGGAAGCATCCGGCGGCGGGCCGGGCGCGCGCGGCGATCGAGCGGGACATGTCCGCCGAAGAGGTCGCCGCCGCGCAGAAGATCGCGCGCGAATGGACGCCAAGCGGCGCTGAATGAAGGCGAATCGAATTCGATTGGTTAGAATTGGTCGTCTGACCGCCCCGCCCTCGCGGCGGCGGAGACAAATTTACAATTAATCGAGCGACAAAGAGTGCAGGGCGGCCAAATAGCAGCCTCTGGTTGCGGCGAAAGTAAGTAAAAGAAACGATCAAGCGGCGCGAGCTAAGTAAAAGGCTTCTGTGCGCGCTTGCGGATCATTGACAGAATCGCCTGCGACGCATCCCAGTCTAACGAAGATTTGATCGTATGAGGGGCGCGCGCCGATTGGCGCGTGGAGGGGTCGGCGCGTGGTTTCATCCAAAAACGCATCGCATAGAATCGCGAATTTGCTGGCGACGACGGCGCTCGTCGCGGTCGAGTTGACGCGCTACGCGCCCGCGGCGCAGGCGCAAGTGGTGGTCGACCCGAGCGCGCCGCTGGCCAACCGCCCCTCGATCACGACGACCGGCGCCAGCCGGCCGCAGATCAACATCACGCGCCCGCAATCGGGCGTCTCCCGCAACAAATTCTCCGAGTTCAACGTCACGCCGGACGGGCTCGTGCTGAACAACGCGACGAGCGGAACCACGACCTCGCTCGGCGCGGTGTCGGCGAACCCGAACCTCTCCGCCAGCGGGCCGGCCGGCGTCATTCTCAATGAGGTCACGTCGAGCAGCCCGAGCGCGCTTGAAGGCGCGACCGTCGTCGCCGGTGGCCAGGCCGATGTGATCATCGCCAACCCGAACGGCCTCGTCTGCGACGGCTGCTCCTTCGAAGGGACGGGAACGGCGACGCTTTCCACCGGGCGGGCGATCGTGAACGGCGCGGATGTCTCGCTCAGCGTCGAGGGCGGCGGCGTCATTGTGGAGCGCGGCGGGCTTACGGGCGACGGGACGGTGAACATCGCCGGGCGCCATGTGGTGGTCGACGGGCCGATCGTCGCCTCGGGCGATCTCACCGTCTCGGGCGGGACGCAGTTCTTTGATCCGGCGACCGGCGTCGGACGCGAGGCGCCGATCGCGGGCGCGGCGCAATCGGTCTACGCCATCGACGGAACCGCTTTCGGCGCCATGGACGCCGGGCGCATCCGCATCCTCGGCACTGAGGCGGGCCTCGGCGTGCGCGCGGCCGGCGCGCTCACCGCCGCGGATGACGCGACGCTTCAATCGGTCGGCGCGCTCGAGATCGACGACCTGACCGCGGCGGACGTTTCGCTCAGCGCGGGCGATGCGATCCAGCTCACCGGCGCCATCGCCGCCTCAGGCGATGTGACGATCGACGCCGCCTCGCTGGCGACGACGCCGAGCAGCACGCTGGAGGCCGACGGCGATGTGACGGCGACGCTCTCTGGCGCCGTCGAGCATTACGGCCTCATCGAAGGCGGAACCGTTCGGATCGACGCGGGCGGCCGCTTCTTCAACCAAGGATTTGTGTTCAGCGACGGCGATGTGATCATCACATCCGGCGACAAAGTCGAAAACATCCGCGGCCGCAAAGCGCTGTTCGAAGATCGCTCCGTCGCCAATGTCGACGGTTACGCCGCGGCGATCGCCGATCTCGCCGCGCAGCACCAAGACGCCGGCAGCCCTTGGGCCGGCTACTACCAAGACCTCGCCGCCCGCGCCGAAACAGCGCTGTTCCGAGAAGAAGTTCTGACCAACGGCGCCTCCATCGCCGGCGTCGATATCGGCGTGTTGGCCGAAGGCGATGTGCTGAACAGCGCCGGCGTCCTCGCCGCCGCGCAAGATCTCATCGTGCAAAGCACCGGCGGCTCGGTGATCAACAGCTATCAAGAGACGCGCGAACTCCTCGATGGCGATACGGCGTGCGGCAAGGGCGAGACCTGCGCCTATACTTACGAATTCCACGCCGGCGAACTCATCGCCGGCCGCGATCTCATCCTCGAGGCTTACGGCGATGTGATCATCGACGGATCCGACGCCGCCGCGGGCCGCGACCTCGAACTGGTGGCGCTCGGCGGTGATGTGGAGCTGCTAAACCCGTCCAACGCGGTGACCGCGAATGCGTATATTGAAGATTTTACATCGAGCGCAGATTGCCGGACTTATGGTAATAGTGATCATCAATACAGACGCTGCACTGATGCAAAGAGTAAGCAGGTCGGCTGGCGGGTAAGCGAATACAAAACCACGGGCGTCCAAAGGCCATCAAGGATCATCGCGGGCGAAGGAGATATCTATGCCGAGGCGTCTGAAGACATTAACATTCTCGCCGCACAGATGTCAGCTGGCGGAGACATCTTACTTATAGCAGAAGGCGACGTCAACTTATCGTCAACTTCTGGCGCGCTCATCGCGCCAGCGAATATTTTGGAAACTTATACGGTATGGGTTACTGAAACATATGTTGCGAATAGAGACCCTGTTGAGTATGCAACGCGATCAAAGAGAGTAGCGAGAACGCGCGTCAGAGCTGCAGAGGCGACGACAACACTTGTGCAAAGCTGCAAGAGTGTTGTTGTTGCCGGAGATCCAAAAGAATATGGCAGCGTTTGCTCGTGGAACACTGTAAACGTTGAGCCAGAAATAACGGTCGAATTTCTGAACGCCACCGCGCAACTTTCGAGCGCGAATATCTATATCGAGGGCGAGTCGATCCTCGCGACCGGCGCTCGCTTTTATTCCGGCGGCGATCTCGATCTGATCGCGCGATCGGGCGATCTCGTCGTCGACGCATCGCTGAAGAATTATGGTGAGGCCGAGGATGAAAGCGTCGACCTCGCCGCGGAGCTTGATCTCGCCGCCGCGTTGAGTTTGCACGACGATTTCAACGACAATGTGTTTGACGAAGCGCGTTTCACAACCGTGCGTTCGACTGGAAAATTCGGCCCTATCGACATATTATATCAGCAGGAAGATGACGGGTCGCTAACACTCGTTCCGACGGATTGGCGGGAGCAAATCTCCGAACAGAAGCAGCGCGCGCTCGCGTTCTTGCGCGGCTCGGATCTTTTACTCGCCACTGATCATCTCGGGCGCATGGCGCCTGGCGGCGATCTGCCGCTCCAGAACCTTTTCGACGCGGCGAAGGCCGTTGGGCTGCAAGGCGCGACGGCGCTCGGCGGGGATGATACGGGCGCTGCGGCGGAATACGGCTCGGAGATCCGCGGCTTCGACAGCCTGGCGACGGCTCTCAGCCAGCGCGGCGATCTCGCCGAGCTCGGCGCGGAGCAGCCCTCCTACGAGCCGACCGACGCCTTCCTCGAGCGCGCGCAGCGCGACTATATGCTCTTTAATCTCGCGTCGGCGCTGCCGCAGTTCGAAGACTCGCTGCTCTGGGCGGGCGATGATCTGACGCTCAGCGCGGGCGGAACGCTGTCTCTGGCCGGCGGCACCCAAGCCATCATCAGCGGCGACGCCGCGCTCTCCGGCGAGAGGATCGACGTGCTCTCCGTCGACGACACCGGCGTCGGCGTCGTCTCTGAATTCGATGAGGCGACCGCCAATATCGATGATGATGTGATCGCCGGCCAGCATTGGGATCCTGTCGCCGAGGAATGGACCGAACTCGACGTGATCCAGCTGCCGGACATTGATCCGGTGGCGCTGCTGGTGGGCGGCGATCTCTCGATCCTGGCGACGGACGGTTTCCAAAACTATGGCGGGCGGTTCGAGGCCGATGGCGCGCTCGACATTTTTGTCGGCGACATCCTCCTCAACGCCGGCCTCTCCGAGGAATTCGAGCTGACCAAGGAGCATGGCTGCGTCGGTAAGGCTTGCGGCACGCTTGGCGTGCGCTTCGCGACGCCGTCGCTCACGGGCGGAACATCGACCGTGATCAACGCGGGCGGCGACGTCGTGAACCGCGGCGGCGTCATCCAATCGGGCGGCGCGCTCTCGCTCATCGCGGGCGGCTCGTTCATCAACGAAGCTTTGTCCGACAAATACGTGCTGGTCGACTACAAACGCTCGAAGAAATCGGGCGGCTTTTTTAGCAAAAAGAAAACAGTGGTCCGCAAATTCGAAGAAGCGCCGGTGATCGCGCCGGGCGTGGTCGAGGCGGATGGCGGCTTCGCCAATCTCCTGATCGGCGGTCACTTCGTGAACGACGGCAGCTTCGTCTCAGCCGCGGGCGACCTCACCGTCGCCGTCGCCGGCTCCGCCGAACTGCGCGCCCGCGCCGTCGAGACCGCCTATGTCGATTACAAGAAATCCAGCCGCTCGCTCTTCGGCTTCTCGCTCTCGCTGAACCTCGACAGCGCCGAATGGAACCAGTTCCACAACACTTACGCCACGCTGCAAGGCGATACGATCGAGCTCGGCGTCGGCGGCGATCTCTTCGTCACCGGCGGCGAGCTGATCGCGCAAAACGATCTCTCCATCGAGACCGGCGGCGATATCTTCATCACGCCGCTCGAGCAGGAAACCTATGAGCGCATCGAGATCCGCGACAGCGGCATCTTCTCGGACAAGCGCTACAGCTCCAACCGCCAGAAGCTCGAGATCAACCGCTCCGAACTCGCCTCCGGCGCGGATCTGACGCTGCGATCGCTCTCTGGCGACATCTCCATCACCGCCGGCGCGCTCACCGCCGACGCCGATCTCACCATCGAAGCGCTGGAGGGCGAGATCGCGCTCCTCGCCGGCGTCGAGAAGGAGCTGTTCGAGAGCGAGACTTACAGCGCCAATCTCGTCTGGTTCAAAAACGTCCAGGAAGGCTTTTACCGCGAGGATCCGGTCCACACTCATCTCCTCGCCGGCGGCAAGCTTGAGCTGCGCGCCGCCAACGGCTTGATCGTCGAGTATCGCGGCGATGAAAGCCTCGATGAGAGCATCCGCAAGCTCTCCCAAGTGCCGGAACTCGCTTGGATGATGGAGCTGCGCGCGCGCCACGACGTCGATTGGCGCGCCATCGAACCCATCCTCGAAGAATGGCGCCACGAACAAGAAGGCCTCACCCCCGCCGGCGCCGCCCTCATCGCCATCGTCGTCACCGCCATCACCTACGGCGCCGCCTCGCAGCTGGGTTTCAGCGCGGCGAGCGCTTTGGGGCAGACGACAGTCGCCTCCGCGGTCGGACCAACCCTTCCGACGCTCACAACCGCAGGAGCGATCACAAAGGCGGCCGTGACGGCGGGCGTCACCAACCTCGCCTCTCAAGCCAGCATCGCGGTCGTGAACAACAAGGGCGACATCGGCGCCGCGCTCGATGATCTCGGCTCGTCGAGCACGATCAGATCGCTGGTGACCTCCATCGTCTCCGCGGGCGTGGTCGCCGGGCTCACCGATATCGGCGTCGTCCAGGCGGGCGACCAGGCGGCGCAGGCCTCCACCATCTCCGATCTCGGCCAGGAGATCCTCGACCAAGCCATCCTCAACACGACCAAAGCCGCGATCTCGCTGGCGGTGGAGGGCGGCGACGCGGAGGATATCTTCGCGGCCGCCGCGATCAATTCGGTGGTCACCGCCATCGGCGCTTACGCTGCGGCGGAGATCGGCGCGGCCTATAACAATGGGAACGGCGATCTGCCTTATGCGGCCCGGCTCGTGGCGCACACCGCCCTCGGCTGCGCGCTCGGCGCGGCCAGCCAAGGCTCCGAGGGCTGCGTCGGCGGCGGCGCCGGCGCCTTCACCGGCACGCTGACCGCAGATCTTTATCAAGAGCTGGTGCTCGACATCGAAGCGCTTGAGGCCAGCGGCCGCTCGCCTGAGGAAATGGCCGCCTTCTTCGACCGATGGCGCGATGTCGGCGTCGACATCACGCGGCTGGCGGGCGCTCTCACCGCGCTCGGCCTCGGCGCCGATCCGAACACCGGCGCCTACACGGCCGGCAACGTCGCCGATAACAATATCCTTCCAGCGATTGTTTTGATCGTGAAGGGCGGCCTGATCGCCTGGACCGCATACGAAGTCTACCAATTCGCTCAAGACGCTGAAGCCTTCATCGAGAAGGTGAACAATGGTCACTATGAGGGCGACGATGGGTATGACCAGCTCCGCGCCGACGCCATCGCGCTCGGCGGCGACGCGTTTGCGAACATCGTCCTCGGCAAAGTCACCAAAACCGCCGGCGCCGTGTTCAAGGCCTCAGACTTCGCCGTCGATATCGGCGAGGCTCTTTACGAAGCCGGCCGCAAAGTCGGTCTCGACGCGGACGACCTCGCGAAGCTGAAAGGCGCCGCGCGGCGGACCGACTGCCCGTCCTCCTTCCATGGCGACACGCTCGTGCAGGCGCGGCGGGGCTTTGTTCCGATCCGCGACATCACCGCGGGCGAGTATCAGGTTTGGGCGCGGGATGAGATGACGGGGCGGATGGGCTGGAAGCCGGTCCTCGCCAAATCGGTCGCGCAGTATCGGGAGACGGTCTACACCACCATCCGCGATGTGGAGACCGGCGCGCTTCAGGTGATCCGTTCCGACCGCGAGCATCCCTATTTCGCGCAGCGGCTCGAAGGCGTAAGCGATCTGCACGAGGTCGCTTACGCCCCGCCGCCGCCCTCCTCCCACGGCCATGTCTATCGCGGCCCGATCGCCGGCGGCGCCTGGGTCGACGCCCAAAACCTCCGCCCCGGCGACCGCCTCATCAACGCCGATGGAAGCTGGGCCGAGATCCTCTCCAGCCGCATCGAGCAAGAAAACCTCACCGCCTACAACCTCTCAGTGCAGGATTACGAGACCTTCTTCGTCGCCGAAACCGGATGGGACGATGCGGTTTGGGTGCATAACTGCGCCCCCTCGTTGCCGCGTCAGATTCCCGATCCGGTGAAGAACAAAGCTGCGGAAATCATCGCGCGGCAGGATACCATTCGCAGCGGCGACACAATTGACTTCGGCGATGGCACTTTGACCTTCCAGGTTACAAAAAATTATGAACTGGAGGAGTTGGAGTTTGCGCTTGATGCCGCACGAACGGGAAAAAATGTGCGGATCCTCGGGGGCGACAAAAACCCAGGACTCGATCTTGAAATTGATGGTGTTCGGTTTGAGTTGAGGCACATCACGAAAAATCGCGTCACAACGGCTTTGACTGCAATTAATGATAAGATAAATTCCTCTACGAGGACCAATGAGACGCAGATGGTATTTGATGGTAGAGGCGCAAATTTATCAGGAGGCCATGCAAGAAAAGCGCTTGAGCTAGCGCTTCGTGATCGAAAGGTTTCTGAAATTTCTGATATAACAATATACACATCTAATGGAGTAGTCACGCTGAGGGGCGGAAAAGTGAGGTGATTTATGGGAACAGCAAATTTCTTATTCAACCTTGACAATGGAGACCTATGTCCGATTGGGGCGATTTATGAAGCTGCGCCCAATTCTAATATCGGCTTGGACGATTCATATGGCGCAGTCGGTTATATAGCGAGCGCGCGGATGCGCGCAAAATATCCCGAATCTATAAAATGGTTTGATAACTTAGCAGATGCACTCGCCTTTTTTTTGGCATCGTCGTTCGGGTGTCGTCTAGTTGTTCTTTCTGAGGACGATCTGAATTTGCTGTTCGATGACATTGAGCGAGATATGAAAGCAGATGGAGTTTTGAAAGATGGTCAGGAAGTATACTTTGAAACGTCAGGTCACTTTGAGTTAAGGGAGAGTTTGAAAGCCTTTAACCGAACCCGGCTTTCTAATCAGCTTGAACGCTCACTTCCATCCGGTGCGGCTGATTTTAAGCAGTATTGCGAGCGTGTTCTTGATACGCGAAGTGAGATAAAGAGTGTTTTGAGGAAAGGCCTCGAAGAGCAGAAGGACGGTCATTTTCTCTATACCTGGGGAAGCCGTATCGCTGAAGTGACCTTTAAATCGGCACTCACCATTGATAGTGACTTTCCCGACAGGAGCGTTGAAGAACTCCAAAGAAGGGCGAAACTAGAGTAACAAGTTCGACAGAATATGTTCAGCCATGTTTAAGGGCATTTTTAGTGCTACTTTGTGCGGAAGGTGCTCTTGCAATATCATGTATTTTCTTCGTGTGCACAAATGCCGCTCCCGCATGATCAAAAAATCCAACTCCTCGGTGAGCTGACGCATCTGATGCTGTGTTCTCCGCTGCATCGTGGCTATGCGGTGGATGATATTGAGCGCAAATTCTTCCCGGCCTTCGAGCGCAAGCAGTTTCGGCTCTGGCGGCGGAAGGATGCGATGGTCGGGCTGCTCACTTGGGCCTGGCTGTCGGAGGAGGCGGCGGCGCGCTATGGCGCGCTCGGGCTGCTGACGAAAGAGGCGGATTGGACCTCCGGTGAGCAGCTCTGGGCGATCGACCTCATCGCGCCTTTCGGCGATTTTCCCATGATCGCCAGCGAGCTCCGCCGTCTCTTCCCAGGCCAACGCTACCACCGCCTCCGCCCGCCCAAACCAGGCCGCGCCTTAGCGCCGCGGCAGTTCCAAAATCGCGCTGCGCCGAATGACACCGCATTATACTCCCCGCACGACCGAAAAGCCTCGCCTCGACTAAAGCAGAGTTCTATTCGTCAGCAATGATGTGATGGAGGTCCTGCGCCTATGGCGAAGTTATCGAAGCGTCGCTCAAGACCGCTGGTCGAAATCGATCCGCCTGGAGCCGGCGCAGGAAAGCTCAAATCTGTTGCCGGCTCTTCGTCGGATGATTGGAATAACGTCATCGCCAATCAGACCTTGAACACGGTTTGGTTCGCAGACGCTGACGATGATGAGATCCTCCGGCTTTACAAGGCGTCGATTGAAGGCCTCGCTGGGCTGCGGCCGCGGGACGAGCTTGAGGGCATGGCGGCGGCTCAGCTGATCGCGGCGCATAACGCGGCCATGGAGTGCTATCGCCGCGCCATGCTGCAAGGCCAAACCTTCGAAGGTCGCCGCGAAAACCTCAACCAGGCGAACAAGCTGACCCGAAGCTGGGCCACGCTGCTCGACGCGCTGCACAAGCATCGCGGCAAAGGCCAGCAGAAGGTCACCGTCGAGCATGTTCATGTCCACGCTGGCGGCCAGGCGGTGGTCGGCGCTGTCGAAAGCGGCGGCGCAGGTGCTTCGGGGGGAGGGCGCCCAGCGCAGAGTGAGGATCAACCCCATGCATCAGCAACCGACGCCAAGAAGCTCGCCCATGCGCCACAGCCCGAGATGCGGCGCGAAGACACGGCGAGGGACGCCTTGCCGCTCGCCGGCGATGCGGAACGGCCGCTGCCGCATGCACGGCGGAAACGCGACCGGCGCGCCGAAGGGTAACAAGAACGCCCTCAAACACGGCCGCTACACCGCCGAAGCGATCGCCCGCCGCCGCGAAATCCGCGCGCTTATCCGGCTCATGGGCGAGGCGGCGGAGGAGCTGACCTAACCCGCTGGTGACGGCGGTGACGCCCGAGACGGCGTTTCCAAAACTTTATTCGTCTTGAGTTGGCTTCGCGCTCTGCAAGTTTTGGGCTCCGGGCCTCGCCTTATCGAGACTTGGCGGCTGGTGACGCCGGTGACGCCCGAAACGGCGTTTGGAGGATTTATTGTTACGCCCGGTGAGCAGCATCTGCGGCCAGTTGCGCGCAAACTGTATGCTTAGCTGTATGCGAAATTCTTGTATCCGAGAAATATGCCACAAAATCAAACGCACACGGAGCGCTGTGGCGGAGAGACAGGGATTCGAACCCTGGGTACGCTTGCGCGCACAACGGTTTTCGAAACCGCCCCGTTCGACCACTCCGGCACCTCTCCGCAGGTCGCTTGGTCGCGAGAGCGCGGAACCTACGGATCGCGCGGGCGAAGCGCAAGGCGCTATCGCCGCCCCGGCGCCAGCTTTTGTTGACAGAGCGCCGCGCGATGCGCCATAGCCTGCGCGTTGCGGCGCAGTGCGCCGCTCTTTGCGTTTGCGCCGGCGCTCTGAACCAGAGCCGAGCGTGGAGCGACGCGATCCGAGGCGCGGGCGCCGATGGCCCGCAGAAGAGCGCTGATCCGGCGCCGCCGCAGGATGCGATGAGACATGAGAGGACGGGCGCGCATGTATGCGGTCATCAAAACCGGCGGCAAGCAGTATAAGGTCGCCAAAGACGACAAGATCACGATCGAGAAGCTCGCGGCGGAGCCGGGCGACACCGTGCAATTCACCGACGTGTTGATGATCGGCGCGGCGGACGCGGCGCCGACGCTCGGCCGGCCGATGATCGCGGACGCGGCGGTTCAGGCCGAGGTGCTAGAGCAGAAGCGCGGCGAGAAGGTCTACACCTTCAAGAAGCGCCGGCGGAAGCACTCTTCGGCGCGTCTGAAGGGTCATCGTCAGGAGCTGACGACGGTGCGCGTGACTGAGATCCTAGAGAGCGGCGCGGGGGCGAGCGGCGTCGCCGCGGCCATCGGCGCGGGACAGGTGAGCGCGGCGGACGCCGCTCAGGAACAGGCGGAGAGCTGAGAGATGGCGCATAAGAAGGCGGGCGGCTCGTCTCGAAACGGGCGCGACAGCGCGGGCCGGCGGCTCGGCGTTAAGAAATTCGGCGGCGAGAAAGTGAACCCAGGCGCGATCATCGTGCGTCAGCGGGGCACCAAGATGTGGCCAGGAGAAAATGTGGGCATGGGGCGCGATCACACGCTCTTCGCCACGGCTGAAGGTCACGTGACGTTCCGCAAGGGGCTCAAAGGCCGCATGTTCGTCTCCGTGGCGCCGGCGGCGGTCCCAGCGGCGGAATAACGCGGCCCGCATGGCGACGCTGTGGATCAGGGCCGGTTCGCCGGCCCTTTTTTCGTTTGTAAGCCCGGGCGTTGGAACGGTTGAGAGGAGCCGGATGATGGGCCTTGAGGAGACAGATGCGGGCGCCGGCGCGACGGATTTTTGCCGGTTGCGGCCGCTGCGGCCGAGTGATGCGGCGGCGTTGGCCGCGCTCGCCGGCGATCTCGAGGTGGCGCGGATGACGGCGCGCGTGCCGCATCCTTACGGCGTGGCCGAGGCGGAGCGGTTTCTAGCCGGCCTCGGCGAGGCTGAAGTCGCTTTGGGCGTCGAGATCGGCGCGGGCGAGGCGGCGGAGCTCGCGGGCGTCGCGGGATGGAAGCGCGATCCGGCCGGCGCGCAAGCGGCCTCGGGCGATGTCGGATACTGGCTCGGCCGCGCCTTTTGGGGCCGCGGGCTGGCGACGACGGCGGGGCGACTGCTGGTGGAAGAGGCCGCTCGCGATCCGGCGCTGACGGAACTCCGCGCCTGCGTGTTTCAGGATAATCCGGCGTCGGCCCGCGTGCTGGAGAAGATCGGCTTCACTTATGTCGGCGTTTGCAAAGGCTGGTCCGAAGCGCGCGGGCGGACTGATCCGACCTGGCTCTATCGGCGCGCTGCGCCGGAGAGGGAGGGGGCGCGGTGAAGTTTCTCGACGAGGCGTTGGTGGAGATCCGCTCGGGCGCAGGCGGGCCGGGCTCGATCAGCTTTCGGCGCGAGAAATTCATCGAATTCGGCGGGCCGGACGGCGGCGACGGCGGGCGCGGCGGCGATGTCTGGATCGAATGCGTCCCGAGCCTCAACACTTTGATCGATTATCGCTATCGCCAGCATTTCCGCGCCGAGAAGGGCGAGCATGGCATGGGCAAGGGCCGCACGGGGCGCAATGGCGCGGATGTGACGCTGCAGGCCCCGGTCGGCACGGAGGTCTATGACGCGGACAGCGAAGAGCTGCTCTGCGATCTGACGGAGGTTGGTCAGCGCGCGCTGCTGGCCAAGGGCGGTAATGGCGGCTGGGGCAATTTGCGCTTCAAAAGCTCGACCAATCAGGCGCCGCGCCGGGCCAATCCAGGCCAGCCGGCGGTGGAGCGGCGGATCCTGCTTCGGCTGAAACTGATCGCCGATGCGGGGCTCGTCGGGCTGCCGAACGCGGGCAAATCGACCTTCCTGGCCGCGGTGAGCAACGCGAAGCCTAAGATCGCCGATTATCCCTTCACCACCCTGACGCCAGGACTTGGCGTCGTGCGCGTCGATGATGTGGAGTTCGTGCTGGCCGACATTCCGGGCTTGATCGAAGGCGCGCATGAAGGCGCCGGGCTCGGCGATCGCTTTTTGGGCCATGTCGAGCGCTGCGCGGTCCTGCTGCATCTCGTCGATGGAACGCAGCCGGCGGTGGGGCGCGACTACAAAACCGTTCTGCGGGAGATCGAAGCCTATGGCGGCGGCCTCGCTGAAAAACCGCGGCTGGTTGCGCTCAACAAGACGGATGCGCTGACGGATCAGGAAGTTGCGAACAAGATCCGCGCCTTAAAGCGCGCCGGCGCGGATGCGGTGCTGCGGCTCTCCGGCGCCACGGGCGCTGGCGTGACCGAAGCGCTGCGCGCGCTTTGGGCGGGGATCGCGGCGGCGCGCGGCGCGGTCGCTCGCGCGGATCAAGACGAGGGGATCGAAGCCGAGGGCGCGCTCGGCGAGGGAAAGGCGGGCGGATGGTCGCCGATTTGAGCCGTCGCGACGCGGCGAACGGCGCGGCGGCGCCGACGCAACAGGCGGAAGCGGCGGCTTACGCGCTCGCCGAGCCGGGCGGCGGCTCGATCCAAGATCCCTTGGCCGGCGCGCGGCGGATTGTGATCAAGGTGGGCTCGGCGCTGCTGGTCGATCCAGAAGCGGGGCTGCGCGAGGCTTGGCTCGATGGGCTGGCGGAGGATGCGGCGGGGCTGCTCTCCGAAGGGATCGAGCTGTTGCTGGTCTCCTCGGGCGCGATCGCTTTGGGGCGGCGCGTGCTGCGCCTCGGGCCTGGCGCGCTTTCGCTCGAAGCGGCGCAGGCGGCGGCCTCCGTCGGGCAGATCGAACTGTCGCGGGCTTACGCCGCGGCGTTCCAAAGGCGCGGCCGGGCGACGGGCCAGGTGCTCTTGACCCTGGACGACACGCAGGACCGCCAGCGCTATCTCAACGGCGTCGCCACGTTGAAGACCTTGTTGTCGTTCGGGGCGACGCCGATCGTGAATGAGAACGACACGGTGGCGACCGATGAAATCCGCTATGGCGACAACGACCGTATGGCGGCGCGCGTCGCCTCGATGGCGGGCGCGGATCGGCTGATCCTGCTCTCCGATGTGGACGGGCTCTACACTGGCGATCCGCGGCGCGATCCATCGGCCCAGCGGATCGCGCGGGTGCTGGAGCTGACGCCGGCGATCGAGGCGATGGCGGCGGGCGCGGGCAGCGCGTCCGGCACGGGCGGCATGGTCACGAAGCTCGCCGCGGCCAAAGTCGCGATGCGGGCGGGCTGCGCCATGGCGATCACGGAAGGGCGGCCCGCGGCGCCGCGCGATCCGAACCGGCCGATCGAGGCGCTCAGGCGCGGCGCGGCGGCGACCTGGTTCCTCGCCTCCGACACGCCGCAAGCGGCGCGCAAACGCTGGATCGCGGGCATGAAGCCGATGGGCCGTCTGATCATCGACGCCGGCGCGGCCGAAGCGCTCGAACGCGGGCGTTCACTTCTCGCTGCGGGGCTTCGGGCGGTGGATGGGGATTTTCGCGCCGGCGATCCTGTGCAGATTGAAACCGTTCAGGGCCGCGGGCTCGGCGCGGCGCTCAGCTCCTACGCGGCGGCGGAGGCGCGGCGGATCGCGGGGCTGAAGACCGAAGAGATCGCGGCGGCGCTCGGCTATCCCGCGCGCGCGGCGCTGGCGCATCGAGACGACATGGCGCTTTGGGAGCCGGCGACGCCGGCGCAGGGCTCGGGCGCGGAACTGGGGGCGAGCGGATGAGAGACGAGACGGATGCGGCGAGCGCTCACGACAGCGCCGATATGGCCGCGCAAGGCGTGACGGACCGCATGCGCGCGATCGGCGCCGAGGCGAAAGCGGCGGCGGCGACGCTGGCGAGCGTCGATCCAGCGGCGAAGGCCGCGGCGCTTGATGCGGCGGCCGCAGCTATCTCCGCGGCGGAAAGCGCGATCTTAGCGGCGAACGCTGCGGATATGGCGGCGGCGGAGACCAAAGGCCTGTCGGCGGCGATGCTCGACCGCTTGAAGCTGACGCCGGCGCGCATCGCGTCGATGGCGGACGGCGTGCGCGCGATCGCGGCGCAGCACGATCCCGTGGGCCGCGTTCTCGCCGAATGGGAGCGCCCGAACGGGCTGAAGATCCGCCGGGTCGCGACGCCGCTCGGCGTGGTCGGCGTGATTTATGAGAGCCGGCCGAATGTGACGGCGGACGCCGGCGCGCTCTGCCTTAAGGCGGGCAACGCGGCGATCTTGCGCGGCGGCTCGGAGAGCTTTCATTCCTCTGGCGCGATCCACGCCGCTATGGTCGAAGGGCTGCGCGCGGCGGGCCTCCCCGAAGCGGCGATCAGCCGCGCGCCGATGACCGACCGCGCCGCTGTGGCCGCGATGCTCGAGAAGATGCCGGATCTGATCGACGTGATCGTGCCGCGCGGCGGGCGCAGCTTGGTGGAGCGGGTGCAGCAAAGCGCGCGCGTGCCGGTCTTCGCGCATCTAGAAGGGATCTGCCATGTCTATGTCGACGCGGCGGCGGATCTGGCCAAAGCGCGCGCGGTGGTGGTGAACGCCAAGATGCGGCGCACCGGCATTTGCGGCGCGGCTGAGTGTTTGCTGGTGGACCGCGCCGCGGCGGCGACGCATCTCGCGCCGCTGATCGAGGATCTGATGACCGCCGGCTGCGAAGTGCGCGGCGATGCGGCGGCGCAAGCGGCGGATGCGCGGGTCAAGCCGGCCTCAGAGGCCGATTATGGCTTTGAGTTT
Organism: Pseudomonadota bacterium; assembly: GCA_038530925.1. Classification (GTDB taxonomy): domain Bacteria; phylum Pseudomonadota; class Alphaproteobacteria; order Rhodobacterales; family Rhodobacteraceae; genus JALEGB01. The sequence goes on along the minus strand of JBCBCG010000008.1, from coordinate 17,928 downwards.
TTGGACGCGGTTATCGCGCTAAAAATCGTCGATGGCGTGGACGGCGCGATCGAGCATATTCGACGCTATGGCTCGCAGCATACGGAGGCGGCGCTGACGGAGGACGACGCGGTCTGGGCGCGCTTCGCCGCCGGGCTCGACAGCGCGATCCTCATGCGGAACGCCTCGACGCAATTCGCCGATGGCGGCGAGTTCGGCATGGGCGCGGAGATCGGCATCGCGACGGGCAAGATGCATGCGCGCGGGCCGGTCGGCGCCGAGCAGCTGACATCGTTCAAATATCTGGTCGAAGGCGACGGCGCGGTGAGGCCATGACGCCGCGCGCCGTGCGATCATGACCCACGCGCTCGGCGAGGAAGCGCGCGCCGCGCCGCGCGCAGGCGGCGCGCTCGGCGCGATTTGGGCGCTCTTTCTCGGCGTCGGACTGTTGATGATCGGCAATGGGCTGCAAGGCAGCTTGCTCGGGCTTCGCGCCGGCGACGCTTTCAGCGGCGTCGTCTCCGGCATGATCATGGCGGGCTTTTTCGCAGGGTTCTTCGTCGGCTCGGTCTGGACCGTCGGCGCGGTCCGCCGGGTCGGTCATATCCGCGTCTTCGCCGCCCTCGCCGCGATGGCGTCCATCACGGTGCTGGTGCATGGCGTCTTTCTCGACCCGGTTCTCTGGACGCTGCTGCGGTTCGTCACCGGCGTCTGCTTCGCCGGGATTTTCGTCGTCGCCGAGAGCTGGCTGAACGACGCGGCCGGCAATGACAGCCGCGGGCGGCTCCTGTCGTTCTACATGATGATCAGTTGGGTCTGCATGGCCGGCGGCCAAGCGTTGCTGCCGCTGGCGCGGCCCGATGAGATCGAGCTTTTCGTGCTGGTCTCCGTGGTCATCTCCTTCTCGGTGGTGCCGCTCTTGCTCAGCGCGGCCGCGGCGCCCGCGCCGGCCGGGCCGCAAACCGTCGCGCTGCGCGCGGTCTACCGCGCTTCGCCGCTCGGCGTCGTCGGCGTGTTCGTCTCCGGCATGGTGAACGGGTCGGTGTTCGGCATGGGCGCGGTCTATGCGCAGGAGGCTGGGCTCGACGTGCTCGGCGTCTCGGCTTTCATGGGCGCGTTGATCGCCGGCGCCGCGGCGCTGCAATGGCCGCTCGGCAAGCTCTCGGATCTGATGGACCGACGCCTCGTGATCGCCAGCGGCGCGTTCGCGGCGGCCGCCCTCGCCCTCGCCGCGAATGCGGTCGAGGCGAGCGGCTGGGCGCATCTCGCTTTCGCCGCCGGCTTCGGCGGCTCGGCGCTCAGCCTTTATTCGCTCTCGCTCGCTTACACGAATGATTATCTGGCGCCGACGGAGATGGTGGGCGCGAGCGGCGCGCTGGTTTTGGTGCTTGGCGCCGGTTCGGTCGCCGGCCCGCTTGTGGTCGGCGCGGTGCTGGACACGGCGGGCGCATCGGGCTTTTTCACCTTTCTCGCCGCGATCCTAGCGCTCTTCGGCGGCTTCGCGCTTTATCGCATGACGCGCCGCGCGCCCCTCCCCGCCGAAGCGCAAGGGCCGTATGTGGCCGTGCCCACCACAGGCTCGTCTGTCATGATCGAGATCGCCGAGGCCGCTCACGCCGAACAGGTCGGCCCCGACGCGCCGGACGGAGCCGCGCCGTCCCCTGATAAGGGATCGCCCGCCGCGCCCGGTTCCGATGCGAGATCGTAAGGCGACCCGCCGCGATCTGTCGCCTTCGGCCGCGCCGTGAGCGGAGCCGAAGGCGAAAGCAGCGTCAGCGACCCCAGCTGCGGCACGGGCCGCAATCGATATGAATGAAATGATTGCGCGTGTACCGGCCGACGCCGCCAGCCTTGAGATCCATCGCCGCGCGGTACATTTGGCTGACCGATCGGGACTGCATGGTCAGGTCGATCGCCATGCCCCGCGTGTGGAAAGAGTTTTTGGCGACGCCGCGGCCTTTGCGGCGCAGCTGTTGGTTGGTCTCCGGGCTGCGATAGCCTGAGATCACCTGCAGCGGCTCGTTAGCGTCGACCTTACGATACACCGCCGCCGCGATATCGATCGCTCTTTGGTTGATCGGCATAATCTCATTGCGGCGCCAATCGCGGAGGATGTAGCTAATTTCGTCAACCGCCTCGGGGATATAAGCCCCATCGGCGTAGTAGATTATGTTGAGGCGTTCACCGGTTCGATGATTGGAGAAATTCACCTTCCGAAAATCGCCCAGACCGCGCAAGTAGGTCGGAGCGGCGTGCGCTCGGCGGCTCGCAACCGCAGCAGCGGCCCCGGCTGCGCCGACGGCCGCGTAGCCCAAAACCTCACGACGGGAGACCGCGGCGTCCGCGTCGCCCAACAGAGCGCCGGAGCGAAACCGCCTGTTATTCTTCCACATTCTCTTTTTGCCCCGCGATACGGCCATGGTTTTGACGCCATGGCGGCTCGGCTCCTCTCCCCGCGCCCTGTATGCCGGAAACGTAACCAAATGGAAAGCAGCGATTGGGTCGCGAATCGCGCGAGAGTCGCGGCGCATGTGCAACATTTTGGCGATGAAACCGAAGAAAACGCCTTTTATTAACAGAGGTTTGCGCTTTTTTCACAGTGATGGCGGTACTTTTCCCCCAATCGAAGCTTGGGATCGTGTGGGAGAAGCTGCGCCCTGTAACCTGGGCTTGTATGGAGAGATGCTACTGCGGCGCAGCATTGGCGAGGGGCTGAGTCGCGGCGCGTTGGGAGCAGGCGGGAGACGATGATGCTTGGGAAGGGAATTTGGTGCGCCATGGGCTTGGGGGCCGCTTTGGCGCTCGCGCCGTCGTGGGGCGCGGGAGCGTTCGGCGACTGGGCGACGGCCGCCGAACCGGACGCGGCGGCCCGGCTCGAGCCGCAGGCGGCGATCGCGCGGGGCGCAGGCGCTCCGCCGCAGCTTCTGGCCTATCAAGGCGCGCCCGCCGCGGCCGTCGGCGTGACCCAGCGCAGCGCCGCCTTCTCGCGCAGCCTCGCCGCCGCGGCGGGCGCGCCAGGTCTGAACGCCGCGGCGCCGGCCACGCCCGGCGGCTTCGCCCGCGGCGCGGCGTTCGAGCCGTCCTTGCTGCGCGACGCTGTGGCGCTTGAGGCGATCGCGGGCCCGCCGATGGCCGGCAGCCCGCGCGCGCGCGCCATCGAGGCGGCGTTGCGCGATCGCGACGCGCCGTATTTCGCGCATTATCACGCGACCGGCTTCGCGCCGATCTGGATCGACGCGGCGGGCGGCGCGGACAAAGCGCGCTCGCTGCTCGGCGCCTTTGCGGTCGGCGAGCGCCATGCGGTGCCCGAGCGCTATGGCCGCGCCGCGCTGTCGAAGGCGCTGGACGCGCTTGAGAGCTCCATGGCGTTCGAGCGCGACGCCGCCCAGCTGGAGCTGGCTCTGAGCGACGCGTTCGTGCTCTTCGCCTCCGATCTCGCCAGCGGTTTCATCGATCCGCGGTCGCTGTCGCGCAATATGGACGTGGAGCGCCCGCGCCCGAACGCCGCCGCGCTGCTGCTCGCCGCGCGGCGCGCAGGGGATATGAGCGCGTTGGCGGAGCGGATGGCGCCGCAAACCCGTGATTACCAACATCTGCTCGGGCTTTACGACGCGCTGCGCCGCATGAGCGCCGATCAGGTCTGGGGCGCGCCGGTGACGACGAGCCGCGCCGTGCGGCCCTTCGACCGCGGCCCGGTGATCGACGCGCTGAAAACCCGCCTGGCCGCGCTCGGCGATTTGCCGGCCGGCGCTCCGCGCGCGACTCATCCTGAAACGGGCGAGACCCTTTATGATCAGGCGGTGGAGCGGGCGGTGCGCGCGTTTCAAGGCCGGCATGGGCTCGCGGTGGACGGCGTCGTGGGCGCCAACACCCGCGCGGCGCTGAACGCCTCCGCGCTCGATCGGGCGCGCCAAGTCGCGGTCAATCTCGAGCGGGCGCGCTGGCGCAATGTCGCGAAAGGCGCACGCCATGTGCAGGTGAACATCCCCGATTACCATGTCGATGTGATGGAGCGCGGGCGCTCGATTTTCCGCACCGCCACGGTGGTGGGCAAGCGTCAGCACCAGACGCCGGAGTTCAGCGATGTGATGACCCATCTGGTGATCAATCCTCGCTGGCACGTGCCTTACAGCATCGCCACCGAACAGCTGCTGCCGCAGCTCCAGGAGGATCCCGGCGCGCTCGAGCGGCGCGGCTTCAAAGTCTTCTCCGACAGCGGCCGCAGCGTCGATCCATGGCTTGTGGATTGGTGGGGCCTCGATCGCGGCTTCTTTCCCTACCGCCTTCGCCAAGAGCCCGGCCCTCAGAACGCGTTGGGCGAGGTGAAGTTCATCTTCCCAAACCATCATGCGGTGTATCTGCACGACACGCCCAGCCGGCGCCTCTTCGGCGAAGCGCACCGCGCCTTCAGCCATGGCTGCGTCCGCGTCGAGGATCCGCGCGCGCTCGCCAAAGTGCTGCTCGCGCCGCAAAGCGCGGATCCTGCGCGGGTCTATCGGCGCGCTTTGGCCTCGCCCGGCGAGCGGCATATCGAGATCAAGGACGAGCTGCGCGTGCATCTGCTCTACCGCACCGCCTGGGTCGACCAAGCCGGCCGGCTGCAACTGCGCCCGGACGTCTATCGCCGCGACGCCAAAATCGCGGCGGAGATGGCGGCCGAAGGTCTGTCGCTCTAGCCCGCCGCCCAGCGCGGAACGGAGAGGGGCGAGCGGGCGCGCGAACCCGCTTCCCCTCCCCCCCTCTGGCGGCTACTCATCAGCCAGACACGCCGCAACGCGCCGACCGCGCCGCGCGGAGAAGCGGGACGAGGGCGTTTATGCCGACGATTGGCGCGATTGCGGAGCGGCTCGGCTTTGAAGCGGTCGGCGATGCGGCGTTGCCGGTGACTGGGGCGGCGCATCCGGCGGAGGCGCGCCCGGATCAAATCGCTCTAGCGCTCGACAAAAAGCACTTGGCGTTTCTCGAGGGCTCTCGCGCCCGATGCGCCATGATCCCGCCTGACGCGCCGTGGCGCGATTACGGGCTCGCCGCGGCGATCCTCGCGCCGCGGGCGCGCTACGCGCTATCCGGCGTGACGACGCTTTTCGCACGCCCCTTCGATCTGGATGCAGGGATCCATCCGAGCGCCGTGATCGCCCCAACGGCGGAGATCGGCGCCGATGTCTGGATCGGCCCGTTCGCAACCATCGGCGCCGGCGCGCGGATCGAGGCCGGAGCGCGCATCGCGAGCCATTGCGCCATCGGCTCGGATGTCGAGCTCGGCGCCGGCGCCCTGCTCCATCCCGGCGTGCGCCTTCTCGCCGGCGTCCGCATCGGCCGCAACGTCATCATCCAGAGCAACGCCGTGATCGGCGGCGACGGCTTTTCATTCGTGACGCCGGAAAAAGGCGCGGTGGAGAGCGCCAAAGAGAGCGGCGGCGTCCAAGTCGGCGCTGAGAACCGCGTGTTCGCCCGGATCCATTCGCTCGGCGCGGTGACGATCGGCGATGATGTCGAGATCGGCGCCAACACCGCGATCGACCGCGGCACCGTGGTCGACACGCGCGTCGGGCATGGCGCGAAAATCGACAATCTCGTGCAAATCGGCCATAATGTTCAGATCGGCGAGAATTGTCTGCTCTGCGGTCAGGTCGGCCTCGCGGGAAGCGTCGCGCTCGGCGATCGTGTTGTGCTTGGCGGCAAAGTCGGCGTCGCCGATCACGTGAAGATCGGACATGACAGCGTGATCATGGCCAACGCGGCCGTCGCGTCCAACATCAAACCGCGCTCGGTGATGGGCGGCGCGCCGGCGGTGCCGCGCGAGGAATTCACGCGCGTCTACATGGCGACGCGGCGATTGCCTCGCATGCTCGACGAGGTTCAAAATCTCAAGAAACGTCTTTCTGATGAAGGGCGCGGAGAGTAGAGGAAAAGACGGCGGCGGGGCGCGGCGCGCGTGGAGAAGGCGAGCTTTGCGCATGAGCCGCGACGATGGGCCAGGCGCGGGCGCCGCCGCGGCGCCAAAGGGCAGTTGAACGCGGGATAGCGAGAATGACCGACGAAGCCAGCGCGGCGGCCGATTTGTCTGAAGATGAGGTCGCGCAAAAGATTGTCGCGATCGTGGCCGAGCAGACGATGGTCGAGCACCAGACCGTGACGCTGGCTTCGACGCCGGAGGAGCTTGGCATAGACAGCCTTGGCCTTGTTGAGATCGTGTTCGCAATTGAAGAAACGTTCGATCTGTCAGTGCCTTTCAACGCCAATGAACCAACGGCCTCCGAGTTCGACCTCTCCAGCGTCGGCGCGGTCGTCACGGCGGTTAAACGGCTGATTGCCGAGCAAAAATCCGCGTGAGCGCGGCTTTCGCCTCTGATCGGCGCGGCGGGCGCGCGCGCGCGGCGGTTCGCCGCCGGGCGAGGGGGCGTCGCGGGCGATGCGCCTCATGTTTCGCGGAGATGCGATGTCTCGCAGGGTAGTCGTCACAGGGCTCGGCGTCGTCTCGGCCCTCGGCGTCGGTCTCGACGCGCATTTGGCGGGGCTGCGCGCGGGGCGCTCCGGCGTGGCGCCGATGCGCAACATCGACACAGAGCCGCTCGCCATCAAGATCGGCGCGGAAGCCTCTGAGTTCGTTGGCGAGGAACGCTTCACGCGCTCTCAAATCGCGCTTTACGACCGCGTGACGCAGATGGCGCTGACCGCCGGCGCCGAAGCGATCGAGAGCGGCGGATTTCTCGCCGAGGAGCCGCGAGACGAGACGCGGTTCGGCGTGGTGCTCGGATGTTCGATGGGCGGGATGCACACCTGCGACGACAATTTCGCGGTGCTCTATCGCGAAAAGAAGAACCGCGTGCATCCTTTCACCGTGCCGCGGCTGATGGCGAACGCGCCGGCGAGCCATTTGAGCATGGCGCATGGCCTGCGCGGGCCGGCCTGGGTGGTGAGCACCGCCTGCGCCTCCTCGAACCACGCGATCGGCCAAGCGTTCCAAATGGTGCGCTCCGGCGCGCTGGACGGGGCGCTGACTGGCGGCTGCGAAGCCGGCCTCACCTTCGGCGTGCTGAAAGCCTGGGAAGGCCTGCGGGTGATGTCGAAGGAGGCGTGCCGGCCCTTCTCGAAGACGCGCAGCGGCATGGTGCAAGGAGAAGGCGCGGCGGTGATCGCGATCGAAACGCTGGAGCGGGCCGAAGCCCGCGGCGCGGCGATCCTCTGTGAGATCGTCGGCTTCGGCGCCAGCGCCGATGCGGGCGACATCGTGCAGCCAAGCCAGGAGGGCGCGGCCCAGGCGATGCGCATGGCTCTGAGCGATGGCGGCCTCTCCCATGAGGAGATCGGCTATATCAACGCCCATGGCACGGCGACGACGGCGAATGATCGCACTGAGACCGCCGCGATCCGCGCCGTGTTCGGCGCGCATGCAGATAGGCTGGCTGTCTCCTCGACCAAATCCATGCATGGTCATTGCATCGGGGCGGCCGGGGCGATCGAGTTCGCCGCGGTGGCGCTCGCGCTGCGCGATGGCGTCTTGGCGCCGACCATCGGCTATGAGGCGCCCGATCCGGAGTGCGATCTCGATGTGGTGCCGAACATGGCGCGCACGGCGCGGGTGGAGGCGGCGCTCTCCAACTCCTTCGCCTTTGGCGGGCTGAACGCCGTTATCGCAGCGCGCGCCTTTCGCGCCTAGCGGCCGCCGAATAGGGCGAGGACGCGCGCCCTAAAAGATCCGCCGCTATGCGCTTCGCCGCATCGCACCGGCTGGTCGCGCAGTCGGCGGATTTCGCAGGCCAGCGCGCCTTACAGCTCGCCGTAAGCGTCGGTGAAGCCGGTGAGCGAGATCGCCGCCTTAAGCGCTTTGGGCCCGTCGCGCGTTTCGACGAGCGCTTGCAGCTCGACCGTCGCTCCATCGCGGAAATTCTGTAAGAAATCTTGGCTCATCAGCGAGCGGGTCATGCATCCTTGCTTGCCGCAGACCACGAAGGGCGTGCTGAACGCGTCGCCTTCGTCGATGCGGACGCTGACGCCAGAGCGGATCAGCACCGGCACGGGCGCGAGATGGAAACGCGAGACCGCCACCATCTCTTCGCCATCGACGTTGCGCGCTTCGGAGAGCTTATTGATCGAGACCCGCATCAGATTGACGCCTTCGTCATTCTTGTAGGTTTGCGTCATCTCACAGAGATCAGCCTCGTTACAGCGCACTTCCCAGGCGCCATGCGTGGCTTTGACCGTCTCATCGGCCGCGGCGGGCCCCGCGAGACCGACGCTCAGCAGCGCGGCGGCGGCGAAGACCAAAGGGTTACGGTGTGCGTTAATCACGGAATCGCCTCTTCGTTCAGCGAATTTTCTTATAATTCGCCGCGTAGATAACGAGGCTTTGCGCAGTTGGCAAACGCCAGAATCCGTGAATGCGGCGAATCGGATCGCCCTCGGCAAATAAGGCCAAAACGCGCTCAAGTCGGCGCGACCGCGAATTCGGCCCGACTTGTTGCCGTTTTGCGAAGCGGCGCTGGCGCATCCCTTCCCCGCCAATGGCGAAGCGGGCGTTCAAACGCTCCGCCGTTTTCAGAACACCGAGCGCCGCGCCGGCCAAAGGCGCGCGCCGGCGGCGCGAGGGTGGGTGGGCGGGGAGCGGCGCCGGCGCGCCTCTAAGCCGCCGCGGCGCAAGATCTCTACTCCGCCGCCTCGGCATACGCCTCCACCGGCGGGCAAGTGCAGACAAGGTTGCGGTCGCCATAGACGTTGTCGATCCGGTTCACGGGCGCCCAGTATTTGTCGACGCGGAAGGATCCGGGCGGGAAACACCCCTGCTCGCGGCTATAGGGCCGGTCCCACGCGCCGACGAGGTCCTGCACCGTGTGCGGCGCGTTCTTGAGCGGGTTGTTCTCCCGATCGATACGGCCCGCGGCGATGTCCTCGGCCTCCGCCGCGATCGCGAGCATCGCATCGCAAAACCGGTCGAGCTCCGCCTTCGGCTCGCTCTCGGTCGGTTCGATCATCAGCGTGCCCGCCACGGGCCAGCTCATGGTCGGCGCATGGAAGCCGCAATCGATCAGGCGCTTGGCGACATCGTCGACGCTGACGCCGGCCGCTTCCATCAAAAGGCGCGTATCGAGGATGCACTCATGCGCGACGCGGCCGGTCTTAGAGGTGTAGAGCACCTTGAACGCGCCCTCGAGCCGCTTCGCGACATAGTTGGCGTTAAGGATCGCGACCTTCGTCGCTTGCGTCATCCCCGCCCCGCTCATCATCAGGCAGTAGCTCCAGGAGATCGCCAGCAGCACCGGCGAGCCCCAAGGCGCGGCGGAGACCGGCCCTGTCCCCGCGCCGAGCGCGCCCGCGGCCGCCGCCTCGGGATGGCCCGGCAGGAAGGGCGCGAGATGCGCCTTCACGCCGATCGGGCCCATGCCGGGCCCACCGCCTCCATGGGGAATGCAGAAGGTCTTATGCAGATTGAGATGGCTCACATCCGCGCCGAATTCGCCAGGTTTGGCGAGACCGACCAGCGCGTTGAGGTTGGCGCCGTCCATATAGACCTGCCCGCCATGCTGATGGCAGATCTCGCAAATCTCGCGCACCGTCTCCTCGAACACGCCATGGGTCGAGGGATAGGTGATCATGCAGGCCGCCAGTCGATCGCTGTATGTCTCAGCCTTCTCGCGAAAATCAGCGACGTCGATATCGCCGTTCTCCGCGACTTTGACGACCACCACCTCCATGCCCGCCATTTGCGCCGAGGCCGGGTTGGTGCCGTGCGCCGAGGTCGGGATCAGGCAGACATCGCGCCCAGCATCGCCGCGGGCGCGGTGGTAGGCGCGGATGGTCAAAAGCCCGGCGTATTCGCCCTGGGCGCCGGAATTGGGCTGCATCGACAGCGCGTCATAGCCGGTGATCTGCAGCAGCACCGCCGTCAGATCGTCGACCATCTCCTGGTAACCCGCCAGCTGCTCAGCCGGCGCGAAGGGATGGATGTCGGCGAATTCAGGCCAGCTGATCGGGATCATCTCCGCAGTGGCGTTCAGCTTCATAGTGCAGGAGCCGAGCGGGATCATCGCCCGATCAAGCGCCAGATCGCGATCGGCGAGCCGGCGCATATAGCGCGTCATCTCGGCCTCGGCGCGGTTCATATGGAAGATCGGATGCGCAAGATACGCGCTGCGCCGCAGCGCCGCTTCGGGAAGCCGCATCTCCGGCGCGACGTCTTCTTTGGAAAAGGCGCCGCCAAAGGCGCGCCACACCGCCTCAAGCGTGTCGACCCGCGTGCGCTCGTCCAGGCTGATCCCGATCCGGCTGTCGCCGATGGCCCGCAAATTGACGCCCTCGGCGCGCGCGGCGGCGAGGATCACGCCCTGCAGCGGGCCGACATCAAGGGTGATGGTGTCGAAATAGACCGCCGGCGCGACGGTGAAGCCAAGGCGCTCGAGCCCCTTGGCGAGCCGCACCGCCTTTTGGTGCACGCGCTGGGCGATGGCCTTGATCCCGTCCGGCCCATGAAACACCGCGTACATCGAGGCCATCACCGCCAAGAGCGCCTGCGCGGTGCAGACGTTCGAAGTCGCCTTCTCGCGGCGGATATGCTGCTCGCGGGTCTGCAGCGCGAGGCGATAGGCGCGGGTTCCGCGGCTGTCGATGGAGACGCCGACCAGCCGCCCCGGCAGCGCGCGCTTATGCGCCTCGCGCGTCGCGATATAGGCGGCGTGCGGCCCGCCGGCGCCCATCGGCACGCCGAAACGCTGCGTGGAGCCGATCGCGATGTCCGCGCCCATCTCGCCGGGCGTCTTCAGCAGCGCCAGCGCGAGAATGTCGGCGGCGAGGATCCCAATCGCGCCCGCCGCGCGCAGCGCCGCGATCGGCGCTGAAAAATCATGCACATCGCCATAGGTGCCGGGATACTGGAACAGCGCACCGAACACGTCGGCAGGCGCGAGATCGGCGAAGGGATCGCCCACCACGACCTCCCAGCCGAGCGGCTCGGCGCGGGTGCGGATCACGGCGATGGTTTGCGGATGGCAATCCTGATCGACGAAGAACCGCTTGGCCTTCGATTTCGACACGCGCGCCGCCATCGCCATCGCTTCAGCCGCAGCGGTGGCCTCGTCGAGCAGCGAGGCGTTGGCGATCTCGAGCCCGGTGAGATCGGAGACCATGGTCTGAAAATTGAGCAGCGCCTCGAGCCGGCCCTGGCTGATCTCCGGCTGGTAGGGCGTGTAGGCGGTGTACCAGGCCGGGTTCTCGAGAATGTTCCGTTGGATCACCGGCGGCGTGACCGCGCCGTAATAGCCTTGGCCGATCAGGGAGACCATCGGCATCGCGTTATGCGAGGCGTTCTTGGCGGCGGTGCGCCGCAGCCGGTGCAGCGCTTGCTGTTCGGACATCGCCGCGCCCCAGGCGAGGGGTTCGGCCTGGCGGATCGACGCCGGCACGGTCTCGTCGATCAGCGCGTCCAGATCCGCCGCGCCCACAACCCGCAGCATCTCCGCCATCTCCGCCGGCGACGGCCCGATATGGCGCCGATTGGCGAAGTCATATGGGCTGTATTCGGTGAATTCGGCGGGAAACTCTTCAAGCGTCTCAGGGGTCATGACACTCTCCAATGCAAAGCGGACCGCTCTTCGCGCGCTTCGCGGCTCATCGCTGCGACGGAGCCGGCGATGAGCCGCGAAGCGAGCGAAGAGCGGGCGGGATCAGCCGGCGATTACGGCGAAATAGGCAGCCTCATCCATAAGGCTGTCGAGCGCGCTGGCGTCCGCGAGCTTCAGTTTGAAGAACCAGCCTTCGCCCAGCGGCGCGCGGTTCACGATGGCGGGATCCTCGACGATCGCCTCGTTCACGGCGACCACCTCGCCATCCAGCGGCGCGTAAACGTCGGAGGCGGCCTTGACCGACTCAACCGTCGCAGCGTCCGCGCCTTTTTCGAACACGGCGCCGACCTCCGGCAATTCGATGAACACCAAATCGCCGAGCTGCGTGGCGGCGTGCTCGGTGATGCCGACCGTGACGACGCCGTCCTCCTCAAGCTTCAACCATTCATGCTCTTCGGTGAATTTCAGCATCAAAACCCCTCTTCTGAGTCAGCGGCTGCGCCGCGTCAGCGTTTGTAGCGGGCTGGAACGAACGGCGTCGCCGCGACGCGGACCGGCAGGCGTTTGCCGCGTAGCTCAGCGAAGACCAGCGTTTCCGGCGCGGAGAGATCGGGCGCCAGCATGCCGAAGGCGCAAGGCGCGCCGAGGCTGGGGCCGAACACGCCTGAGCTGACCGAGCCTGCCGGCGTCTCATCGTCCTGCGCGCGAAAAAGCGGCGCGCCGGCGCGGATCGGCGCGCGGCCTTCGGGCCTCAGCCCAACGCGGCGACGCGGCGGCCCCACGGCGAATTCCGCTTCAAGGCGGGCCGCGCCGGGATAGCCGCCGGCGCGCGCGCCGCCAGGGCGGCGCGTCTTCTGGATGGCCCATGTCAAGCCGGCCTCGACCGGGCTCGTCGTCTCGTCGAGATCGACGCCGTAAAGACAAAGCCCCGCCTCGAGCCGCAAGCTGTCCCGCGCGCCGAGCCCCGCCGCAGAGACGCGATCATCGCTCAGCAACGCCTCAACCAACGCCGCCGCCGTCTCGTTCGGGACTGAGATCTCGAACCCGTCCTCGCCCGTGTAGCCTGAGCGCGTCACGATGGCGTCCGAGCCGCGGAGGATGAGCCGGCGGGCATCCATGAAACGCATCGCCGCGAGCGCTTCCGCCGCGTCCGGCGCCGCGGCGGCCAGCGCCGCTTCGGCGCCGGGTCCTTGCAGCGCGATCAGCGCCCGATCCTCCAGCGGCTCGATCAGGCAACTCTCGGAAAGCGCGGCGCGGAGATGCGCGAGATCCGCCGCTTTGCGCGCCGCGTTCACCACCAGCACCAGGTGGTCCTCGAACGCCGCGGCCATAAAATCATCCAGGATTCCGCCGCTTTCGCTGGTGAAGAGCCCGTAGCGCTGTCGACCCGGCGCAAGCGCTTGGAAATCCATCGGCGCGAGACGCTCCAGCGCCGCAGCGGCCGCCGCGCGCCCGCCGGTCTTCGCCGCGAGGCGGATCTGGCCCATATGGCCGACATCGAAGAGGCCGGCGCTCTCGCGCGTCGCCAGATGCTCAGCCATGACGCCCGCTTTATAGTGAAGCGGCATCTCGTAGCCGGCGAACGCAGTCATCCGCGCCCCGCGGCTCATATGCGTCTCGTAAAGCGCGGTGCGCCGCAGCGCCGCCGGCTCCATGGCGCTGTCGCCGCTTTCTTTGGTCATGGCGCGCGCTCCCTCTCTCGGTGACGCGGATCGGGCGAGCGCCGGGCGCGGATCGGACCAGGCCTGGGGCCTCGCCGTCTTGGCGCCGTCCCGCGCGAGCCGCCTCGCCCGCTGGTTCCGACGCCCCCTCTGTCCTTTCGCCTGAGATCGTTATCCCGTCGGCGAGCGCCGCAGCCCAGGGCCGCGCGCTTCTCTCCAGAGTTCCGTGTGATCGACCGGTCCGTGAGCCTGAGAGTTTCCGGGGCGGTTGCTCCTTCGGCGTCGACGCGCGCGGATCCGCTGCGCCGATCTCTCCCAATCGATCGCGCCTATGTGGCGAAGCTCGCCTCTCCTTGGCAAGGAAAAACGCGTAAACGCGGCCACCGGATCGCCAGCCGCGGTACGTCGCCTCGCGCCGATCCCGCGCGCCGCGGCGCAGCAAGGACGCAGCACCCGCGACAGCGCCGAAAAACGGCGGAGCCAGGGCGCTCAATGAACGCTCATCTGCCCCTTCTTTTGAGTGAGCGCGGCTTCGAATTTCTTGGCGATGGCGGATTGGGGATGATGAAAGCGCAACGTCTGATCGCGGCCGATCGCCATGGGCGCGGGCTCTTCGCTGGAGAAGAGCGTGGCGTCCCAGCGGAAGGCCGAGGCCATGAACAAGAAGGATTTCAGATGGAAGAAATCTTCCAGCTCAAAGAGATGCGCCGGCGCCTCGAGCAGCGAGCGGTGATCCTGAAAGCTGCGGCGGAAGGCGTAATAGAGGTTTAGATCCTCCGCTTCCGGATGCATGCCGGTCGCGGTCACCAGCGCCAGCACAAAGGTGCTGTCGCGCACCGCTTCGGACAGCGCGCGCGCCACCGCCTGCGGCCCAAAGCGCTCACCATAGGCGACGCGGGCCATGGGCTCGCCCCAAGACGTCTCTAGCAGCGACTCGCCCTCGCCGAGAAAGCCGGTGCGCGAGAGCATGTCGTTCGCCTGCGCCGTGGTCAGAAAGAACATCGCCCGCGCCTCTTCTCCCAGGCGTTTCGCGCGAAGCGCCGGCGCCCTTAGCGCGCCGCCTCGGGCCGCGCATCCGATTACACATAGGCGAGCCTTTTCAAACAAAGGCTTACCCGCCCATGTGCGTTCTCACAAACCGAGGCCGCGGTCCAGCGTCGCTCAACGTATGCGCGCAGCGGAGCGACACCGCGCCGCAGACGCTGCGGCGCGCGAGGCGTCAGGCGCTCTGCGGCGGGGCGAGCCGCGCCGAGACGATCGCCATCATCATCATCAACAGCGCCGTGCTGCTGGTGGCCACGACCAGGCCTTTCGCCGCGCCGATCGCGCCGAATTGCGAGACGCCGATCCAAATGAAGAGCGCGGTGAGGCAGAGCCCGATCAACTGCACCGCGATCCGGCGCCCTTTCAGATCGGCGGCGGTCAGCGAATCGCCGAAGAGATACTGCGTCACCACCGCGATCGGCAACGGCGCGAACCAAGGCAAGATCTCTTGCAGCGGCGCGAAATCCTCGCCGAGCAGATAGACGAAGATCGGTCCGATGAAAAACAGCGCCGCCGCGATGCAGCCCGCGATCGCCAGCGACGGCGCCCAGAGTTTGAAGGCGTAGGCGAGCGTCGCGCGCACGCCGCCCTTGGCGCCGCGGCTGAAGAACTCAGGATAGGCGATGCGCAAAAGCGCCGAGATCGGCAGCAGCGATTGATGCGCCAGCCGCGCCGCGACGCCGTAAGAGCCGAGCACCGCCGCCGCCGCCGCCGCGCCGACGATGAAGCGGTCGAGATTGTTGTTGATCGCGCGAATGATCTGAGTGGCTGAGAACGGCGCGGCGCGGCGGGCCTTCGACCAATCGAGCCGGAACACCGGCCGGCCATAGACATGGATCACCGCGATGCTGATGAGCGGCGTGAACACAAGGCCGTAGAAGAACTGCCAGGGCCACCAGCCCTCGATGCTGGAGACGCCGAAGACAAAGCACGCGATGCAGATCAGGATCAGTCGGGAGCCGGCGGCGTAGACGCGCGCCTGATTGGCGCGCAGCGCGTCCTTATGGGCCAACGCGATATGTTCGGAGAGCGCGATGCATCGCGCCGCCGCAAGCTCGGAGATCATCAACGCGATCACAATCTCGACCGGCAGCTCTATGGCGTAGGCGCTGAGCGTGATCAGGATCCCGCCGAGCGCCACGATCGGCAATGTGGCGAGCACGGCGCTCCAAGCGTGGCCCGAATACTCGCGATACGCGCCGCGATTGTTCGCCATGGCGCGGATCACAAGCTCGCCGCCGCCAAGCCCGACGATCTCATGACCAATGCTGACCGCCGCGCCCACCGCGACGATGACGGCGTAATCCTCCGCGCCGATCGCGCGTGCGAGGATCAGGAGCGAGATGAGCTGGCACGCGGCGGAGAAGACCAGCGTCGCCGTCGAGACGATCCAAGTGCGGGCCTGGCCTGACTTTTTCACAGCCGGCGCCGCAGCCTCCCGCGCGGCTGTCGCAGGCGCGGTCGTCGGAGGCGCGGCTGTCGCAGGCGCGGTCGTCGGAGGCGCGGTTGTCGTCGTAGGCGCGGTTGTCGCAGGCTCCTTGTCATGCGCAGTCCCGAGCGCCGTTTGGGCCGCGGGCGTTGGAAGGCCCGGTCCGGCGCGCGTCTCCTCCGCCGCGCCGGCGCCGGGCCCAGCTGCGCGCTGCGGATCATCGTCAGGCTCGCCGGTCTTCATCGCTCTCCCCCTGAGGCCGCCGGCGCGCTTTCATCGAACGCCTCCGCCCCGCCGCGCGCCGCCCATCGCGGCTCAGGCGCGGCGGCGTCGCCGGTTTCGACCGCGCCGGCCAGGATCTCCGCCACGCTCGGCGTCGCCGCGCCCTCGAGCCGGCTGGCGCGCGCCAAGCGCGCCGGCTCCATGGGATCGCGGAAGACTTCGAGCAGGGTCGCGCGCGCGATCGTCTCGGAGACGCCGTCGCCCAAGAGCAGCACCTCGTCCGGAGCCGCCTCCAGCGCCAGACCGGTTTGGCGGCGCAGTCCCGCCTCCGTCGTCGCCGCGACGCTGAGCCGCCCCTCCTCCCAGGACAACGCCGCGCGGTGAAAGCCGCGATGGGTCGCCGGGCCGAGCGGGCGGGCGCGGCCGCCGGCGGCCACCAGGATCGTCTCGCCTTTCCGCAGGATCTCCGCGATCACCGCGCCATCGCGGCGGAGCTGGAGGCGCGGGCCGCCGCGGCCGTCGATCTCGCGCCACTGAAAGGCGAGCGCCATCGCTGAGGGATCATAAGGCCGCGCGGCGCCGCCAGGCGCGGCCCAAAGCGGCGGGATCCGGCTCGGCTGATCGGATCGCGGGATCAGCGTCAAGCTGGCGCCGCCCGATCCCGGGCGCGCCATCGCCCCGTCGAACTTGCCTTCAAGGCGGAAGCCGCCCGCCTGCGGATCGCGCGCGGCGCGCCAGATCTCAGGCCCAAGACCGCCGAGAAGGCTGTAGCGGCGCGAGATCGGCGCAGGCCGGCGCCGCTCCGGCGGCGCGGCGCGGCGCGCGGCGTCGATCACGGCCTCGCCCAGCGCCGTCACGCCATCCTCATCGATCAGCGGCATGCGCGCCGCGTCCTCCTCAGGCCCGGTCCACCCGGTCCAGCCGCCGATCACGCGGATCGGCGTCTCGCGCAGCAGGAGATCGAGCAGCCGCTCGGCGTAGCGGACCGCGAAACGCTCGGCCTCGGCGCTGTTGTTCCGCGTCCGCACCGGACCGCCCGCGAGCGCCACGTCGAGTTCGGTGACCTCCACATCGAGGCCCATGGAGACGATCGAGCGCAGGAAGGCGGTGAAATCCGTCTCATCGATGATGCGCGCCGGATCGAGATGGAACTGCAGCGCCAGCGCGTCGATCTCGAAGCCGTGATGCAGCGCGTAATTCACCGCATCGAGCAGCCGGCGGCGCTTGCGCATCTCCGCCTCGGCCCGAAACAGCGAAGCGCGCTCATAGCCCTCGGGCCGCTCGGCGCCGACGCCCCAAGGTCGACCCGCCGCCAGGCTGAAATCTTGAAGCAGGACGCGCTGATCGCGGCGATTGGCCCAGTCGACGACGGAAAGCCACCAATAGCCGGCGCCATGAGGCCAATAGCCGGGCGCCTCAGCCTCGGCGCGGGCGAAGGCCTCGAACCAGATCGAGCCGAAACGGCCCGCCGCTTGGCTGGGATGGCCTGGCGCGGGCTCGATCGGCCCGCGGAAATCATCGTTCTCGCGGGTCTCTTTCGTCGAGGCTTTGAAGACCTCGTTCACATCGATCGAGCGCCAGTTTCGATGCGCGAAGCTCTGCGCCAAAATCTCCGCGATCAGCGGTTTGGCCAGCGTCGGCCGGGCGCGCAGCAGCGGCGCCAGCCCTGGCGGCGTCGAGCGATGCCAAATCGGCGCGTGCAAATCGATCGGCGCCGGCGCGCAGCGCACGCGCTCGATCTGCGCGATCTGCGCTTCAAACCGACTGAAATCGAGCGCCGGCGCCGGCTGATCCGGCCCGAGATCCGGCGCGATATGGCGCAGCTTCGTGAGATTGTCCGAGACGAAACTGCGCGCGACGGCGGCGTTCTGCTCCAGCGTCGCGTAAGGCTCCTCTCCGCCGGGAAAGCCCGCCACGGCGAGCCGGAGATCAAGCCAATAAGGCGCGCGGTTGCGGAACGCCGCCAAATCGGGATGAACGCCGGCGCATTCGACGATGCGGACGACGCCGCGCCTGGCGCAGCGGCGCGCGCCGCCGG
>JBCBCG010000007.1:0-41560 GCA_038530925.1 Pseudomonadota bacterium | reverse complement strand
TGTCGCACGCCTTCCCCGAGGGCCTCGACTATGAGGTGATCTGGAACCCGACCGAGTTCGTCTCCGAGTCGATCAGCAGCGCGTCCGGGTTCGCCTTCACCGTCGAGACGCCGAGGCGGCGCACCGGTTCCGGCAACCGCGGCTCAGCAAGCGAGACACGGTTCTGAACCAGCACCTGAGCGGTGTCGAGATCCGTTCCCGGCTGGAAGGTGACCGTGATGGTCGCCGTCCCGGCCGCCGTCGATTGCGAGGTGATGTAGAGCATCCCCTCGACGCCGTTGATCTCCTCTTCTATCGGCGCCGCGACGGTTTCAGCCACGGTCTCCGCGGAGGCGCCTGGATAACTCGCCGTCACCTGGATCGTGGGCGGCGCGATGTTTGGATACTGTGCGATTGGGAGTTGCAGATACGAGGTGTAGCCGACGATCACCAGGATCGTCCAAATCACGGCGGCGAAGATCGGCCGTTGGATGAAGAAGTGCGAGAGGTTCATGACCGCCTCCTGGATGTGGGGCGCTGCGCGCGCGGATTATCGGATGTCGGCTTTGGCGATTTCGGAGGCGTCCGGACCGCGGGGCGCGATCGACGCGCCGGCCGCCACGAACTGGACGCCGCTGGTGATCAGCCGGTCCTCGGCGCGCAGGCCGGACCGGATCAGCCGCAGGCCGTCGACTACGGGGCCGAGCGTGACGGCGCGGCGCTCCGCCGTGTTTTGAGGCGTCGCCACCCAAACGAACTTTTCGCTCTGCTCGGTCTGGACCGCGGCGTCCGGGATCAGCACGGCGTCGTAGGCCGCCGACCCCGCCAACCTGATGCGAGCGAACATGCCCGGGGCGAAGACGTCGTTCGGGTTTGCGAACACCGCACGGCCGCGCATCGTGCCGGTCGAGGCGTCGAACTGGTTGTCGACGAACCGCATCGCGCCCTCGTGGACGTAGCCGTCCTCGTCCATCAGCTTCAGCGTCACCGGGTTCGCGGTCTCGCGAGAGCCGGCGCGCGCGCCAGAGCGGTCGAGGCGCACATAACGCAGGTAGTCCGCCTCACTGACCGTGAACTCGAACTCGATCGGGTCGAGCGAGACGATGTTGGTGAGCAGCGTGCCGCCCTCCGCGCCACCGGTGATCAGGTTGCCGACGCTGACCGCGTCGTCGCTGATGCGGCCTGAGACAGGCGCGCGGATCTCCGTGAAGGATAGATCCAATTCGGCGTGCGCAACCCGCGCTTCCGCCGACTGAACCGCGGCCTCGGCCTGACGCAGCCCCCGAAGCCGAGTGTCCGCCGCTTCGCGGCTGATGGTGCGACGGCGAAGCAGCTCCTGGCCGCGAGCGTTTTCGGCTCGCGCGTTCTCCAGAACCGCCCTCGCGCCGGCGAGATCGGCCTCGGCTTCGGCGAGCGCGGTTTGGAACGGACGCTGGTCGATCGTGAAGAGCAGATCGCCGACGGTCACCGTTTGACCGTCTTCGAAGTGGACCTCGTCGAGGTAACCGGAGACGCGGGCGCGTACCTCGACGCTGTCGACCGCGGCGAAGCGGCCGGTGTACTCGTCCCATTCGGTCAGACGACGGATCTCGGGCCGCACAATGTCGACCAGGGTCACGGGCGGCGTCGCAGGAGCTTCAGCAGCGATAGCGGCGGGAGCTTGGGCGGCGCGGATCAGGTCCATTGCGCCGAACTGATGCGCTGCGAAGGCCGCGGCGCTCAAGGCGACGCTCCCGAGTAAAACGGCGCGAAGCGGCGATCTGCGCCACGTTGTGGTCGCGGGGCGTGTGGCGTCGCCTTCAGCGGGGACGTTCGTGGGCGGTGTCGTTTGATCGGTCGACATGACAAAGCTCTCCTGTTCGGTCGCGCAGGGCTGCTGCGACCGTGATGATGCGTTCGGTTGGGGTTGGCGGTGCGCGCCTCCGCGCTCGCTTGATCAGAAGATGTGGCGCTGATTGCGAAAGATTAGCGGATGTTAGATTGGTTCATTTGAAAGCTCCGCTTTCGAAAGCTGCGTTTTGATGGGGGCATGGAGCGCAGCATCCTGCTTTTCGACCACGAATGCGGTCGAGCGGGCGAAATCGACCCAGGTCCGTTCAGCGTCGATAAATTCGTCGAGCGCGCGCAGCGCATCGGGCGTTCCCATCTTGGCGTCGAACGCCTCGAGGTTGGGCCAACTCAGCTCGATCAAGGCGTCGGGCGGCTGACCGCCGAGGCGTCGCGCAGTCGCCATGCAATGCGAACGCTTGGCGCAGGCCTCGAAGCCGAGGCGGTGGCGCACAGCGCCGAGGCGCTCGCGGGCGAGTTCGGCCGTGCGCGCCTGCGCCGCGCGCGCCGCTTCGCGAAACGCTTGCGGAGAAAGATCCGGGCGCCGGCGAACGAGATAAACGAGCGTGATCATGAGACCGGCCTCCGTGTCGGCGGGGAGAGCGTCAGGAGGCGGGACCGATTTCGGTGATCGCGACTTCATCGCCGTAGAACGCGATATGGCCAGCGATGACGTCCGCGAAGTCAAGCGGGCGGTCGTAGCGCCAGGCGATCGTCTCGCCGTCCAGGGCGAGGTACGAGGCGTCGCCCTTTAAAGGACAGTGCGTCGTTTTCCCGGGTACGGCGTCCAGCGCCGCGCGCACATCTGCCGGCGGCAGATAGAAAACCGGATCGAGTATGTCGCCGGCGACCTCCGTGACTCGGAGCGCGTTCCGGCTTTCCGCCAAAACCACGTCGCCGCGGGTGATCCGCACCAGCCGCGGGACCGGCTTTGCGCGCATGAAGTGTCTGGGCTCGTTGGGATTGTGAATGGTCTCGGTCGCTTTGGTGATCGTCGGGTGCGCCATGGTCGGCTCCTCTACATCTATTTGAAACGCGGCGTTTCGGTTCTCCGCTTTTGCGTGTCGACAAACTAGGCGTCGTTGATCCGATGGGTTAGCCTTGCACTGTCTCGCGCTGCCTAAAGTGGAACTTTCGAATGGCCCGACACGCGTCGCCGGCGCTCGCTGCTTTCATCGTCGCTGCGGATCTCGGAAGCTTCGCCGCGGCCGGGCGCGCGCTCGGCATCTCGGCCGCGGCGGTCGGGCAGAACGTGAAACGGCTCGAGGATCAGTTCGGCGTGAAACTCATCACCCGCACAACGCGGAAGATGAGCCTGACGCCAGACGGCGTCCTGCTCTATCAGCGGGCGCGGGGACCGCTGCGGGAACTCGATGAGATCGACGCGTTGTTCGACGAAAGCCGCGGCGTGGTCGCGGGCGTGCTGCGGATCACGGCGCCCAAACGCTTCGCGCGCAAAACGCTGGTGCCGCTGATTGCACGCTTTCGAGCTGCGAACGCTAAGATCGAGATCGACCTGGACGCGTCGGATGCGGTGCGCGATTTCGTCGACGACCCAGTCGACATCGCCTTTCGGCACGGACCGGCGGCGGACAGCACGATGATTTCGCGGCCGCTGTCGAAGCTGCCGATCCTCACCGTTGCGTCACCCGATTACCTGGCGGCGCGCGGAACGCCCACCCACCCGCAGGACCTGGTCGCGCACGAATGCTTGCGGTTCAGGTTCCTATCATCGCGGGAGCTGTGGCTCTGGGCCTACGATATCGACGGCGAAATCGAGCGGTTCGATCCACCGGGCGGCTTGGCCTTCAACGATCCCGAGACGCTGCTCGAGGCCGCCGCGGCAGGGCTGGGCCTGACGCAGATCGACACCTACTACGCCGCCGAGCACCTGGCCGACGGTCGGCTGACACCTGTCATGCATCCGTTCGCGCCGACGCTCTTCAATCTGCATTTGAGCTACCCGAACCGTGAGAACATGCCGCTCCGCGTCCGGCGCTTCATCGATTTCGTCCTCGACGAAATCCCGCGCGACTGTTTTGCGGATCTCGGCGGCGTCACCGCGCAAACCGTCCGCTGACCCGCCGTCGGCGCGCGCGGCTCAGCTTTCGGCCGGGCCGGTCCGACCTCAATCGCAAGAACCGGGTCGACGACGGGAGCTGCATCCCTGCACTATTTTCGCCTATTTGACCGAATTGTTGGGGGCGAGATGTCGAGCGTTGCGAAGACCATGGACGGGCAAGATTGGAGCCTGTTGATCTGCCTGTCCGTGCTGTGGGGCGGGGCGTTCTTCTTCGCTGGCGTCGCCGTGAAGGAGCTTCCGCCGCTCACGGTCGTCTTGGTCCGCGTCGCGCTGGCGGCCCTCACGCTCCTGCCGCTCTTCTGGTGGTATGGTCACAGCCTGCCGAAGACGCTCGCCGCCTGGATCCCGTTTTTCGGCATGGGCTTGCTCAACAACGTCCTACCGTTCGGGTTCATCTTCGCCGGCCAGACGCAGATCACCGTCGGCTTGTCCTCGATCATCAACGCCATGACGCCCCTCTTCACCGTCATTGTGATGGCGAGCTTTCAGGAAGAGAAAGTCACGCTCTACCGAGTGATCGGCGTCCTGCTCGGCGTTGTCGGCGTCGCGATCCTGCGGGGTCTCGACACGCCGATCGGCGGGCCGCAGACCATCGGCATCGCGCTATGCATGGCCGGCGCGCTTAGCTACGGCTTTGCGGCGCTTTGGGGTCGACGACGCCTAGCCGGCGTGCCGCCGATCAAATCGGCGACCTGCCAGTTGATCAGCTCGACAGTGATCATGGCGGTGGTGGTGTCGATCATCGATCGGCCATGGACCCTCGATGCGCCGAGCGAGGCGACCCTGCTTTCGCTGGCGGCGCTCGCCGTGTTCGGGACGGCGCTGGCCTATCTGGTCTTCTTTCAGATCTTGGTCCGCGCTGGGGCCAGCAACGTGATGCTGGTGACGTTGTTGATCCCCGTGACGGCTCTTCTGTTGGGCAACGTGTTTTTGGACGAGCCGATTCGGATGAAGGAAATCGTCGGGGCGGCCGTGATCGGCGTTGGTCTCTTGTTCATCGACGGTCGACTGATCGACTGGGCCCTCGGTCGTCCCGCGCGAGCCGGATGACGCGTCCGTTCACGCGGCGGCGAGTGGACGCCTCGGAAGAAGAAATCACGGGTAATGCGGCTCGACGCCTGGGATCTCCGAAACCGCAGCTGAGATGTGTTCGAGGAACGCCGTGAGGCGACGCGTGCGGCGCCGCGCCGGCAAGTAAGCGGCGTTTATGGTGAGCGACGGCGCGCGCCAGTCCGGCAGAACGTCGACGAGGTCGCCGGCCCGCAAGTCGTTTTCGACGAACCACCGCGGCAGCACGGCGTAGCCGACGCCCATGAGCGCGGCTTGGTAGGCTGAAAAGATGTTGTTGGTGCTGAGCGCGACGTTCGCCGACACCGTCTCCCGGCCGCCGTCGGCGTGGGTGAGCGGGATGCTGGCCGCCTCGAACGGCTCGAGCGCGGCGCAGGGCAGCGCGGCGAGATCCTTAGGCGCGCGTGGCAGATCGCCCTCCAGAAGCTCCGGCGCCGCGACCACCATCCGCTCGACGACGCCGAGAGGCCGCACGACCAATGTCTCGTCCGGCACGCGGCCGATTTTGATCCAGAGATCGCAGCCGATCTCCGCGAAGCGAATGGGCGCGTCTTCGAGCAACCAGGTTAGCGAAACGCTTGGATGGTGTCGTTGAAACGCGAGCGCGGCGCGGGCCAGTTGCAGCTGACCGAGTGCTACGGGGGCGACGATCTTCAACCGGCCGCTCAACGCCCGATCGCTTTCCGCGAACCGCTCAGCGAGAGCGTCCCACCCCTCTAGCAAGCCGCGCGCTTCCGCGAGGCAGTCCTCCCCCGCCTCCGTCAGCGCCAGCGAATGCGTCGTTCGCCGCACAAGCTCGGCGCCCAGGCGCAGCTCCAGTTCCGAGAGATGTCGGCTCGCGGAAGCCTGACTGAGGCCGAGATCCCTCGCCGCAGCGCTGATCGAGCCGCGTTCGGCGATGCGGGCGAAGGTCTGCAGCAGCGTGAGGCGGTCGAGGCTCTTGCTCATCCACCTAGTGTATAACTAAAACGCATGTTGCGCGCCTACCGAAAATCCAGGGCGTGGCGCATCTTCCCTCCCGTCAGCGGTCAAACGGAACGACCGGCCGCCCAAACGGAGGAAGATAGATGTTCGACGCAAACACTACCGTGTCCCGCACCTTCGCCATCGGCGGCGAGATGGGCGTAAACCGCTTGGGCTACGGCGCGATGCGCCTCACGGGACAACCCGGCAATTTCGGGCCCTATGAGAATTGGGCGGGCGGCGTCGCGCTGGTCCGCCGCGCGGCGGATCTCGGCGTCGATTTCTTCGACAGCGCATACTCTTACGGCCCCGAAACGGCGGACCAACTCGTCGGCGAAGCGCTCGAGGGCCGCGACGTCGTCCTCGCCACCAAAGGCGGCGTCGACAAGCAGATGCGCGCGGACGGTTCTGGCGTCGAGATCCTGGTCGACGGCTCGCGCGCCGCGCTGCACGCGCAAATCGAGCGGGCGCGGGTAAATCTGCGGCGCGACCGGATCGATCTGTTCCAGCTCCACCGCGTCGACCCCAAGACCCCGATCGAGACGTCGATCGCCGCGCTCGCCGAGGCGCAAGCCTCCGGCTGGATCCGCCATATCGGCCTCTCGAACGTCTCGCTCGAGGATCTGGAGCGCGCCCGCGCCGTGGCGCCGATCGCCTCCGTGCAGAACCGCTTCAACATGTCGGAGACGGCCGCCGAGGAGATGGTCGAGCACACCGCCGCGCTTGGGATCGCCTTCATCTCCTACGGCCCGCTCGGCGCGGCGCCGATGGCCCAGGGCGCGGCGCTCGAGCCGCAGTCGGCGCTCGCCTGGCTGCTCAAGCGCTCCCCGAACATCGTCGTCATCCCTGGCACGACCCGCATCGCGCATCTCGAAGAGAACTGGCGCGCTTGGGAGCAGCTCTGACATCCGCGCCCGTCGCCACGAGAGGACCAGCCCAATGAACCGGACAAACGTCATCGCCTCGGCTGCGCTTCCCTCGCTCGGCGGGCCGGCGCTCGCCGCAACGGCGGACGTGCAAGGACATCGCGCTTCTGATGCTGCGGCCATCGGCTTACCCGACGATGTCGAAACGACCGCCGCCGAGCATCCACGCCGAACCAGTCGGCTCCGTCTCGCGGCCCTCACTTGGGCCGGGGTCTACCCGGTTCTCACGGGAGCCGCGCTGCTGCTCGACCCCTGGATCCGCGATCTGCCCATCCCGATCCGCACCCTCGCGATGAGCGCGCTGATGGTTCCGACCATGGTCTTCGCCGTCACGCCCATCGTCACAAAGGCCTTTCGCGCCTGGCTCAACGCCTGAGCCCAGAACCTGGAGACGAGAACCAATGGAACGCAGAGACTTCTTAGCGACCGGAGCCGCCGCGGCGGTCGCGGTCGCCGCCACGCCCGTTGCAGCGCAAACAAGCGCTTCGACGCGGCCCTTCTCACTGAAATTCGCACCGCATCTCGGCCTGCTCAAACCCGACGCGGGCATGTTCCGGCATCACGCCGGAGACGATCCGGTCGACCAGATCGCTTTTATGGCTGAGCACGGCTTCACCGCGCTCGAAGACAACTGGATGAAGATCCGGGACGTCGCCGTTCAGACAAGGGTCGGCCAGGCGTTGGAGCGCCGCGGCATGGCGATGGGCGTCATCGTCAACACGATGAGGTACGCGGAGCCGACCTTTGTTCTGCAAGACGTGACGGAGCGGGAACGCCTCACGCGGGAGGTGCGCGAAACGGCTGAGGTCGCCCGCCGGGTCGGCGCGACTCATGTGACGACGCTGTCCGGCACGGCGCATCCTTCGCTGCCGCGGGACTACCAGACCGCCAACATGATCGAGAACTTGAAATGGGCCGGCGAGGTCGCCGCTGAAGAGGGGATCGTGCTCGCCGTTGAGCCGATCAATCACAAAGGCTGGCCCGGCACATTTCTCACCGAGATCAACCACGGCTACTTGATGACGAAGGCGGTCGATATGCCTTCGGTGCGCCTCCTCTATGATTTCTGGCACCAGCAGATCCACGGCGGCGACTTAATCGAGAACCTCGATCGCGTTTGGGACCAGGTTGGTTACTTCCAGATCGCCGACAACCCGGGGCGAACAGAACCTGGCGTTGGCGAAATCAACTACGCCCCAATCATGAAGCGGATCGCCGAGCGCGGCTTCGACGGGATCATCGGGATGGAGTTCGACAACTCCCAGTCCGGTCGCACTGGCGAGCTGGCGGTGATTGAAGCCATGCGCGCCATTGATCCGACTATGTGAGGAGGACCGAGACATGACCCGCAAGTCTATTTTCCTGGGAGCGACAGCGATCTTCGCTCTTCTCGCCACAGCGCCATCGGCGATGGCGGATCCGTCGTCGGAGACGATGGACGTCCGTCTCGCTGAGATTGCGGCTTTTCCGATCAATCGGCCAACGGGGGTGGCAGTCTCGAGCGATGGCCGGGTGTTCGTCTCGCTGCCCTACGCGGGCTATTCAGACGAGCGGCATCGATGGTCCGTCGTCGCGCTCGAAGATGGGGTGGCGCGCCCGGTCCTTCCTGAAACCTGGCACGCCAAGTCTGGTCCCGTCGAGACGCGGCTCCTCAACGTGCAAAGCCTCACCATCGACAGCGCGGGCGTGCTTTGGCTGCTGGACACTGGATCTGCACGGCGTGCGGGTGTGACGCCGGGCGGCGCGAAACTGATCGGTGTCGACCCCGCAACCGAAACGGTGACGCGGACCGTCGTGTTCGACCCGTCGATCGTCTCAGGTTCGGACTACCTCAACGATGTGCGGGTCGATCCGGTTGCGCGCGTCGCTTATGTGACGGATTCGGTCCGCGGCGGGGTGATCGTCGTGGATCTCGAGACTGGCCTGCAGCGACGCGTGTTGACCAGCCATCCGCATCTCGCCACCGGCGGTCTGCTGGTTCCGCTGATCGAGGGCGTCGGCTTGGGCGATGCGGACGGCGCGCCACGGTTCGCAGCGACCGACGGCATTGCTCTCAGCCTCGACCAAGAGACGGTTTACGTCGCCTACCGCCCGCTTTCCGGCAGTCGTTCGCTCCTCGCGATCCCGGCCGAACTCTTGCGAGACTTCGCGCGCACTGATGCGGAGATCGAAGCGGCGACGCGCTTAGAAGCCACCGCCGTCATTACTGACGGGATCGAAGTCGGACCTGACGACCGGGTCTATTTCACAGATTTGGAGCGCAACGCGGTGAGTCGCCTTGAGGCGGACGGTTCGATCCGCGTCGTCGTCGCCGACCCCCGGTTGAGCTGGCCAGACGCGATCGGCTTTGCGCGGAATGGCGACTTCTACGTCACGACCCCACAGTTTCACCGGCTAGGTGCGTTCAACGCCGGCGTAGACGCCAGCGAGCCGCCATTTGGCGTCTTTCGCCTCAAAAAGAAGGACATGACGCAATGAGACTTCTCCCCTCGGTCCTCGCCGTGGCCATCGCGGCCGCGGCCCCGGCTCAGGTTCAGGCTGGAGCGCTCGAAGTTGCGACGATTGAGATCGGTGGTCGCTCCATCGCCTATGTCGACGAAGGAGACGGGCCGGCGGTGGTGTTGATCCACGGCCTTGGCGCCGATCTGACGCGTTGGCGCGAAACCATCGGGCCGCTCTCCGCGCGTCACCGGGTGATCGCGCTAGATCTGCTCGGCTTCGGTCGGTCGGACAAGCCGGATACCGCATACCGAGGTCAGGTCTTCGTCGACCAGATCTTCGATCTCCTGGATGCGCTCGGGATCGAGCGCGCGACGCTGATCGGCAACTCGATGGGCGGCTGGATTGCGTTGCTTGCGGCCGAGCAGCAGCCCACGCGCGTCGATGGCCTTGTGCTGGTCGCTCCGGCCTTCGTGCAGGGCCTGCCCTCTGGTCTGACCGCCGAGCGGCTCGCCGCAGGCGCGGCGCCGCAAACGGAAGCGGAGATGCGCGGCTATCTCGCGCGCGTCTACGCTGACCCGCCGAGGGACCGTGAAACCGTCCGACGCTTGCTGGCCGAGCACCGCGAACGCAACGCGGACGGCGCGATCGCAGCAGTGGCCCGATCGCTTGAGGCCGGAGAAGACCTCTTAACCAGCCAACGGCTGGCGGCGCTGGAAACTCGAGCGCTGATCGTGCACGGCGACGCAGACGGCGTCGTCCCCGTCTCCGCTTCTCAGTCACTGGCCGAGATGATGCCGAACGCACGGGTGTCGACGATCGCAAACGCCGGACATTGGCCTCAGATCGAAGCAGCGTCTCGATTTCTCGAACTCGTCGACGCGTTCCGAGCAAAGGAATGAGCGCCGAGGCGTCGCGACCTCGGGCCTCGCGGCGCCAGTCATTCACGCAGGCTGCGCCGTTGCGCGATCCGTTGTTCGAAGAAGATCGTTTGGCGCGGCGCCGTTAGGTTCTACAAAGCGATAACTGTCCAGGAGCTATAGGACAAGACTGGATCGCCGGTCTAAAGCGCGGCGATCCAGTCCTTCTCAGGTATGACAGCGACCAGTGCTCAATAATGGAAAGTCGTTTGGATAAGTGCCGCGGGCCAATTTAACGGCTGGATTGTCTGTGTTCATCACGTCGGCAACGCATGACGAAACTCATGGGCTTTATCATTGAGGTGATCTCGACTTAAGAAAATCGACAAACGCACGTATCCTTGGCGACAGTAGACGACGATCAAGATACATTGCCGAAATCGGCGTCGGCGGCGGCCTGAAATCAGCAAGAACTTCCTCAAGGTGACCCTTCGCCAGGTGCTCCCGCACCATGTAGCCGGGAAACTGTGCGATGCCGGTCCCTTTAAGCGCAAGTTTCACACTCATCTCACCGTCATCGGCGACAAATGGACCAGTCACGTCTATTTTTTGCACAGCGCCGTCAATCGAGAACATCCACGGGAACAGGCGACCGGTTTGAGCGGCTCGAAAGTTGAGCCCTCGATGCTCACGCAGGTCATCGGGACGACTAGGCCTTCCGTATCGATCCCAGTAGTCAGGCGAACCACAGACGAGCAAGCTCTCATCGTAGAGCTTTCGCGCCACCAAGTGTGCGCTCTCAGCGATGCCACCAGATCGGATTGCAAGATCGACGCCCTCCGCGGCGAGGTCGGCGAGTTGGTCGGCCAGGGTCAGCTCGATCTCAATGTCCGGCCACGTCTCCAGAAAATCAGCGATCACATCGGCGAGCCACAAACGCCCCATGGGCGAGGATGACGAGATTTTCAGCCGGCCCTTGGGGGCCGTGTTCGTGTCTGAGACTTCCTCCCCGACGATGGACAGGTCGTCCAACGCCTTCTTTGCACCCTCGAGATAGCGCTCGCCCTCGGGCGTCAGGCTGACACTGCGCGTGGTGCGGTGCAGGAGCTTAACGCCCAATAGCTCTTCAAGCCGCGTGACCGCCTTTGAGGTGGCGGATGGCGACATGTCGAGGACCCGCGCAGCTTCGTTGAACGCACCCAGCTCCGCGACGTGCACGAAGGCCGCAATGTAAGAGAGAGGGGGAAGCTCATTCATGACTGAAAGTGCATACTGCGTCTCCTGGGATCGCGTTTATTCTGCACTCTCCTGTCTCCATCATCAATGCCAGGATAAAACACAGGAGATCCATCATGAAAATCGGTATCATCGGGGCCGGCAACATTGGCCAAGCCTACGCAACCCTCTGGCGCAATGCCGGACACGAAGTTTTTCTGAGCTCCCGCAATCCCGACAAGCACCAGAGCTTCGTCAACAATCTTGGGGACGGCGCGTTTTTCGGAACGGTCGTTGAGGCGGCGCAGTTCGGTGACGTTGTGTTCCTGGCGGCCAACTACGCCAGCGCCGACAGCGCACTTTCCGCCATTCGACCCTTTGTCGGCGACAAACTGGTCATCGATGCGATGAACCCGCTGAGGGCGCCCAACGACACCCGGAAAGAGCCGCTCATCGCCGTCGGTGAGATCTCGGCGCTCGTTACCGCTGGCAAACTGCCCGAGGCCCGCATTGCGCGCGCGTTCACAGGCCTTTGGGCTGGTTACATCGAGGCGAAAAGCAACGTCGAATCGCCATCGGTCGCCATTCCCCTCGCTGTTGCTGATCAAGAAGATCGCAGCGTCGTGGAGCGTTTGATCACTGACGCAGGCTTTGTCCCGGCCTATGTCGGCGACCTCAGCAAAGCGGGCGCGCTCGATCCAGGCAGCCCGGTCTGGAACGTCATCCTGACTAGGGACGAAGCCCTAAGCCGCGCCCACGCGTTCAATCAAAGCAAGGCAGCTTAGCCCGCGCTGTGCGGAGGCCGACTTTTCCCGTCGGCCTCCCCGCGCGAAAGGAGGCCCCCTATGTCGATCACGACCTTTGAACCCTGTCTATCGACTGAAACCGACAAGACCCGCCCCGGCTTGACACCAATTGTCTCAGCAGCCCTGTTTCTCGAAGCCATGACGGTTTCGATCACCGCGATGGCCATCCCCAGCATGCAAGCCGATCTCGGTGCCTCCCTCGCGGTTCTGCAGTGGACCCACGGTGCCTTTATTATCGGGTTTGCCGGGCTTCTCATGCTCGGCGGACGGATCGGCGATCTCGTTGGACGCAAACGCACATTTCTGATCGCCGCCGCGCTGTTTGGCATCTTTGGGCTGGCCGTCACTTTCGCTCCTAACTTGATGACCGTGTTCATCGCACGCGGTCTGCAGGGCGCCGCGGCAGCTTTTATGATCCCGACCTCGATCGCGATCCTAACGCATATCTTTCCCGAAGGACCGGCGCGCAACAAAGCGCTTGGAACCTTCAACGCGGCTGGTGCGGCCGGGTTTTCTGCGGGTTTGGTGATCGGGGGTCTTGTCATCGAGCAGTTCGGCTGGCGTTGGGCGTTTGGGCTCAACTTTCCCGCCGCGATGCTGATCGTCGCCGCCGGCGCGTTGGTGATCCCGACCCTTTCGCCAGAACGCGAGGCGGTCGGGCGTCGTCTCGACGTGACGGGAGCCGTGCTGGTCGGGTTGGCGTTGACGAGCTTTGTTCTCGCGCTGACGCTGGCGGCTGAGCATGGGGTGGCTGCGGTCGAGATCGGCCTTATCGCCGTTTCAGCAATCCTGATTGCCGCGTTCGTTCAAGTGCAGCGCCGGGCTTCTTCACCGCTTGTCCCGCTAAGCCTGTTTCAGAATACGAGCTTGCTGCGCGCCAATCTTGCCTCGCTCACGCTCTTGGGCTCCTTCTTTGGGTTCAACCTGCTGATCAACGTGATGCTGGTCGAGAGGTTCGAGCTTTCGGCGATCCAGGCGGGCTTTGTGCTTTTGCCCATGGCGCTGCTCTGCGTGGTCGTAGCACAGGTGTTCGTGGCCGGTGTCATAGACCGCCTCGGCACGTTTTCCGTCGGAGCTGCGGGTCTCGCGGCGATCGCTGTCGCTTCGGTCCTGCTCGCCATCAGCGGTCCAGTTCTCTCGATCTGGATGATCGCTGTGATTGCAGCATTGGCGGGAGGGATCGGCATGGGCCTGGCTTATGCGCCCTTTGCAATCGGAGCCGTATCCGGCGTGGCGCCTGCAGACCAAGGCGTGGCCGCCGGGCTTCAGCAGTCGACCCTGCAAGTAGGCGGGGTCATCGGTATTGCGCTCGCCGTTGGGGGCCAATCCTTTGTTGGGGCCTATTGGGGCGGCGTTGCGGTATCCGCTCTGATCGCCGGGCTCGGAGCGGTTATCGCCCTACGACGCTAATGTCTTGAATCACTCGCTTGAACAAGGAAGGCCCCGCCAGCGCGCGGGGCTTTTCGCTGGCCGATTAATGACTGAAACGAAATTCTGCCGCCATGGACGCCCCATTTTTCCCAAAAGGCCCATGATTTATCTCATGAGCATCAGCAAAAGAGGTGACCCATGACCTACCAACCGCATCTAGATCTAACTGACTTCCCAATGGCGACGGCGCTGCCAAGCGCCATCGTAAACCCCGAGAGCGCGCGCCCCCTCAGTGGGGAGGACGCCGCCACGGTACGTGAAACCGTCACCCGCATATACTTGGCCGAAGACGCCCGCGATGTGAGCGCGTTGAAGGCCTTGGTCACTGACGACTTTGTACAAGAGCACAGCGTCTACGGCACACTGTCTGGCGGCGACGCTTTTGCGGGCTGGGTGGCTGACAATCCAGCTGCATTTGACCGGTTTCGCCACATGTCGATGAACACGGTGACCCGTGCATCGGGCGACGATGGCGCCGAGGCGGTCAGCTATATTCTGGTGCTGGAACTTTTCCCAAAACCCGGCGAAGAAAACGCAGCGCTGCCTCGGATCTTGGCGCATGCAGTCGTTCGCGATCGTTTGGTCAAAGCGAACGGTCGCTGGCGCATCGCGCATCGGGTCTATGACCAGTTTGCCGTCCCAGCCGACATTGTCCCTGATCGCAAGGCGCAACTCGAGGTTGCTCGCACGATCGCGTTCACCAACCACAAGTCCGGAGGCAAACAATGACCCAGCCTCGCATCCTCATTGCTGGCGCAACCGGCGCCAATGGCAGGCAACTGACTGAAGAGCTTGTCGCCAAAGGCCTTCCGGTACGTGCGCTTGTCCGCAACAAGGACAAAGCAGCGCAAGTCTTACCGCAGGCGGCCGAGTTGGTGGAGGGAGATCTGAGCGTATCAGACAGTCTGACCACCGCCTTGGACAAAGTCGGCAAAGCTTATGTTGTGACGTCAATACAGCCGGACACGGTCAGCCTTTTTCAGAACTTCTTCGATGCGGCTAAGGTCGCGAAGGTGTCTCAACTGGTGAAGTTCTCAGGTCTTGGGGCCGCACCAGAGGCGCCATCGGAGGTTATTCGCCAACATGCGGCAAGTGACGCCGCCCTCCGCGAGAGCGGCGTGCCTTACACGATCCTGCGGCCCAATTCCTTCCATCAGAACATGCTTTGGCAAGCGGAGAGCATTGCCTCAACGGGGGCCTTTCACCTGCCATTGGCGGATGCCGCTCAAAGCACCATCGATGTCCGTGACATCGCGGAGATCACGTCGACGATCCTGACGACCGAGGGTCACTTGGGGAAGGCCTACGATCTGACCGGAACCGAAAGTCTGACGTTCCACGACGTGGCTGAGATCATAGCGGATGTGCGCGGCGCGCCGGTTCAGTATGTGCCGGTCTCGCCCGAAGCTGCCGAAGACGCGATGCGTCGGCAAGGGATGCCGGAGTGGCAGGCCCAGGTTCTGGCTGAGATCCAGGCGCTGTTCGCAACCGGACGGTACGCTGATGTGACGCAAGATGCAGAGAACCTGCTCGGCCGCGCCCCACGTTCGTTCAGAACCTTCGCCGAAGACCACAAGTCGTTTTTCGTCGCGAAAGCGTAGACCGTTTCTCCAGAGGAACGCTCAGTCAGCGCCGCCGTGGGCTCCGCCTGCGGCGGCGTTGTGGGTTTGTGCGTTTGCCAATTCAATTAGTGACTGAAAGTGAACTCTGAGGGTCTGAGAGCCCAATTTATCGGCTTTTCTGCGCAATATACTCTCATTTCATCAGCAACAGAAAGGCGCACGCATGTTTACGAAACGCACTTTCCTCTCCGGCGCGGCCCTGGCCGTCGCGGCGACTCTCACCCTCCCAGCCTCCTTCGCAGCAGCAGAAAAAACCCGTCAAGCGGGTGGCGGCGCGGAGCCCTTCACCATCCATGTTCCGCAGGAGCGGCTGGACCGGATTATGGCGCAGGTGCGCGATCACCGGTTCGTCCCTGAACTGCCGGACGGCGCTGCGATGCTGCCCTGGGACCAAGGCGTCTCGCAGACCTGGATGGCCAAGATGGGTGAAGTCTGGGCCAATGACTATGACTGGCGCGACGCCGAGGCGCGGCTGAACGCGCTGCAGAACTTTCGCGCCGAAATCGATGGCAAGCAGCTTCACTATATCCATGAGCTTGGCAGCGGCTCGAACCCCACGCCGCTCCTGATCCTGCATGGCTGGCCATACTCCGTTTATTCGTTCGTTGATGTGGTCGAGCGCCTGGCGCACCCAGAGCGTTTTGGCGGCGATGCGGAAGATGGCTATGACGTGGTCGTGGTCTCCATTCCCGGTGTGGGATGGTCTGAAGCGCCAGACACGCCGGAGAGCCTCCGCGCCGTTGGCGCGCGCTATCACACGCTGATGACCGACGTGCTGGGATATGACAGCTACATCACCCACGGCGGCGACCAAGGAGCCATCACCGGCGCTTACATGGGCGTCGATTACCCGGATGCGGTCGCAGCCACTCACGTCCACATGTTCTACCCGCGCCACGCCGACTCTCCTTGGCTGTCGGGAAATGCCGGAGAAAACGCGACTGCCGCGGAGCAAGCGTTCATCGAAGGCGAAGCGGCCTCGGCCTTCACCGATTTGGCCTATATTCTGACGCATATCGCCCGCGGCGAGACGCTGGCGGCGTCCCTGCAGGACAACCCCGTGGGTCAAGCTGCGTGGATCTGGGACAAGTGGTTCTACTGGTCAGATCGCAGCTACGCCTCGATGGACGAGATTTACGATCCCACCCGCCTGATCGATGAAGTCATGTACTACATCGTCTCCGACAGTTTTCGGACTTCGCTGTGGCCCTACCTGATGCTCGCGCATGAAAACACCACGACGCTTGCAAAAGGTCAGATGGTGGACATCCCAACCGGCGTCACGGCTTGGCCTGACCCGACCTTCCCGCTGCCGCCACGAGAATTTGTGGAGCGCTCACGCAGCAACCTGATCGCCTACACCACGCCTGAACGCGGCGGCCACTTCCCGATGGTCGAGGTTCCCGACCTTTACGTCGATGATTTGCTCTCGTTCCACCGGGTCTTCCGCGATCAACTCGAAACTAAGCGCTGAAGAGTTGCCTTCTCTAATCGTTCGAAGAACGCCCGGGCCACACGCCCGGGCTGATCCGCACCTGCGTTGCCTTGCTCCAGGTTGGACCAGCCTCAATCGAGAGTTGGGCCGGCCGCTTCAGCCCAGAATAGGTCTGGCGCTCGTGCTGCTGCAGGCCGTCAAGGCCTAACGCCGGTCGAACCTTACAGCTCTGCACGCTGTTGCCGACACTCCGCAGAGCGCTGCAATTCGAACCTTTCTCGCACCTTCGCCTCGCCAGCGCCGAAAACACTCAGGTGGCTCTAAGCGTCTATCTAATTGTTCTAACTGAAAAATTTTGGCGCACCGGGGAAGATTCGAACTCCCGACCCCCAGATTCGTAGTCTGGTGCTCTATCCAGCTGAGCTACCGGTGCTTCGGGCCTCTCGGCCGCGCCAGACGCGCTCTCTAGCTTTCGGCTCGACGCTTGGCAAGGGCTGAATTCGCGGCTCAGGCGCGTGGATCGGCCGCGTGGACGCCGCGGCAGAGGGCGCGGGCGAGACAGTCGCTGGCGGCGGCGCCGATCAGGCCGACGAGCGCGAGGCGCTTGGCGGCGGGCGGGGTTGGGCCGCGTCCTGTCCCAAGCGCGAAGACCGTGTCGCCGTCGAAGGGCGTGTGGGCCGGGCGCACTGCGCGGGCGAAGCCGTCATGAGCCATCACGGCGACACGGTGGAGCTCCGCGCTGGTCAGCGGCGCGTTGGTGGCGACGATGCTGAGCGCCGTGTTGAGGCTTAAGGGCGCTCGCGTCGCGGGAGCCGCCTGCAAAAGCGTCGCCGCGTCGGCGGGCAGTTTCGCGTCGTTCGGGTGAGGCGGCGCAGGCGCGGAGGTCTCGGCGACCGGGCGCGCGCCGCCGAATTCGGGCGCGCCGCGCCAGGCGCGTTCAAGCGGCCAAGCCCAGAAGCTGCGGCCGTCGCTCATATAGGGCGATCCCACGGGGTTCGCGGCCGTTAGCGCGGCGACGACGAGGCCGCCGCCGAGATCGAGCGAGGCTTCGCCGAGGCCGCCGGGAT
This sequence comes from Pseudomonadota bacterium, assembly GCA_038530925.1. GTDB lineage: Bacteria > Pseudomonadota > Alphaproteobacteria > Rhodobacterales > Rhodobacteraceae > JALEGB01. The sequence continues at coordinate 23,839 of JBCBCG010000007.1, read as the reverse complement.
AGGCGCCGGCCCGAGCGCCGCGCCCTGCGCCCACGGCGCCGAGACGCGGAGCGGCGCGCCCATCCTTCTTCGCGTTGTCGAGCGCCGCCTCGGCCAGGCGGGCGTAGGGCGGACCGCTCTCGCTCCAGCCCTCCGCCGCTGCGAGCGGCAGATCGTAGAGGCAGGCCGCCGGCGCGATCGGCACGGGCGGCGCGCCTGGCGTGGGGATGAGCCCGACGCCTTGGGATGAGAGCCGACGCGCCGCCGCATCCGCCGCTGCGAGGCCGAAGACGGAGCCGCCGGAGAGAAGGATCGCATGGGCCGCGCCGACGCTTGCGCCATGGCGGAGGAGGTCGGTCTCGCGCGTCGCCGGGCCGCCGCCGCGGACATCGACGGAGGCGGGGGTGAGCGCGTCGCAGAGCACGATCGTGACGCCCGTGGGACGGTCCTCCGCCGCGGCGTGGCCAACGCGCAGACCTTCGATGTCGGCGAGTCCGTTGAGCGGGCCGACGGCGACCGGGTCGGTCGGAGCGTCTTCGCGCGCGGCGGGCGGCCGTGTCATGCGGCGTCTTCGGGACGCAGGCTCTGCGCCGCCATCCTGGTCGCTGCGGGCGCCGCGCCGAACTCCGCGCGCCGATCGGGCAGGCTGATGCGGAACCGCGTGCCTGAGGCGTCGCTCGCCACCAGCGACAACGCTCCGCCATGGGCGCGGGCGAGCTCGGCCGCGATGGCGAGCCCGAGCCCGGAGCCGCCGCGGCTCACCGAGCCCTTGAAGGCTTTGAATAAATGCTCGCGCGCGCGGTCCGGCAGACCGGGGCCGTCATCCACGACGTCGATCTCGATGCGGCCATCGGCGGCGCGCGCTTCGATGGCGAGAGCGCCCCCTTCGCCGGAGGCTTCAAGCGCCTGCTGCGCGTTGCGGCAAAGGTTGTGGAGGGCGCGGAACATCTGCTGCGGGTCGCAGACCGCCACGAGGTCCGCGGGCGCGCGGCTTTCGAAACGGATCGGCGCACTGGGCGACGCGGCCGGCTGAGGCGCGCCGGCGCCGGCCAAACTCGGCTCGCCCGGCGCGGGGCGCGCGCTGGACGGGCGCTCTGCGCTGGCGCGTCCGTCGTCACCTTCAAAGCCGAGCGCCGCGCGCACCTCTTCGGCGAGCCGCGCCACGGGCGTCGGCTCGAGCGCCGGCGGCTGCTCCTCGGCTTTGCCATAGGCGAGCGTCTGCTGGCAGAGTTGGATCGCGCGGTCGAGCGAGGCGATCAGCTTGGGCCCGACGCGGCGCACGAGCGGATCCTTGCTGGTCTCGAGCCGATCGGCCAGAAGCTGCGAGCTCGCCAGCATGTTTCGCAGATCGTGATTGATCTTCGCGACCGCTTCGCCGAGCGCCGCGAGGCGGGATTTCTGTTTCAGCGCGCCGAGCACCTCGGTCTGTGTTTGCGCGAGTTCGCGCTCGGCCAGACCGATCTCGCCGCCGGCGCCGCTGGGTTTGTACACACGGCTGGCGTCTTCGGGATCTTCGCGGAACCGAATGATGCCGTCGATGATCCGCCGAATTGGGCGCAACAAAAAGAGGTTCACGCTCACATAGACCAGGCTGGCGGTGAACACGGAGATGATGAGCGAGAGAACGAAAATGCGCTCGCCGTAATCATACATCGCGGTGAGCAAAATGCGCTCATGGAGCACGACTTCGACCGAGTCCATCAGGCCCGCCGCCGGCGCGCCCACAACGCGGATGTAACGCGGCTCTGTGCGGAAGAACGCGCGCATCGCATCGACGATCCGCGTCCAGATCGACATATCGTTGAGATTATAGGTTTGCGCCACTGGGCCAGTCATCGGTCGGCTCAAGATCGGGCGCCGGCGGCCGTCATTGGTGAGCACGACGGAATAGAGCTCCGCCTCGGCCAGGACCTGCGCCTGCAGCGGCGCGGACGGCATCCCGTTGCGCGCCTCAGTGGCGGCGAGGGCGGCGATCCGGCCTTTCTCGAGCCGCTCATAAAGGAAATCATGCCGGAACCGGGCGGAGGACGGCACGAAAATCAGGATCTCCGCGATCATCACGAAGACCAGGGTGAGGAACAGCAGGCGTCCTGAGAGGCTGTGCCAAATGAGGCTCATGACGGCTCGGATGTCGCTGTGGGCGCCGACGTCAGCGCGGATCTCGCCAAATGCGGCGCTCTCGCCGCGCTTCTCTCACCTCGCGCCGCGCCGCTGGATCAGCGGCGGCGGCGTCTGGTTCCGTTTCCTGCGCGCCGCCTTGCAGAGACGGCGCCGTTTCGTGGGCGCATCTGTCGCTCCGGATGCGACAATAGAAGCGTATCGCCGCAGCAAGGCAATGAGAATTCACAATGCGCCGGCGGGGGGCGAGCCTGCGCAGAGGCTGCGGGCGCCTCCGCGTCGAGGATCGTCAGCCGAGCTTCAGCAGCTGGCGGACGATGAAGCGGGTCCGCGGCGCGAACAGCTTCGGCGCGTAGTACTGCCCGGCGGCGCGTTTGGTGACTTCGCCGAGCGTCGGATAGGCGGCGACCATGCCGGCGATGTCCTTCACCGTCAGCCCCTTGGAGACGGCCAGCGCCCAAGTTTGGATCAGCTCGCCCGCATTGGGGCCGACAATGCCCGCGCCGTGGATTTTGCCTTTCTTGTCCAAGATCGCTTTGATCTTCCCGCTGGTCTTCAGCTCGGCTTGGGCGCGATCATTCTCGGTGAAAGACCATTCGATGATCTCAGCCTTGTCGCCCAGCTCGGCTTTCGCCTCCTCCGCGCTCCACCCGACGGCGGCGATCTCCGGATCGGTGTAGGTCGCCCGTGGGATGTGCTTCAGCGAGGCTTTGGCTGGGATGCGGAACAGGATGTTCCGGATCACGATCCCGGCGTGATAGCCGGCGAGGTGGGTGAATTGGAGGCCGGCGCCGGGGCCTGTCGCCACATCGCCGATGGCGAAGATCTTCTTGTTAGAGCTGCGCAGCCGCGCGTCCACGGCGACGCCGCGCCGGCTGTATTCGACGCCCGCCTCGTCGAGGCCGAGCCCATCGACATTCGGCGCCCGACCGGCCGCGACAAGAAGGTGTGTGCCCTCAAGGCTCTCGCCGCCTTCGAAATCGATGATGATCTTGCCCATTGCCTGGCGCACGCCGGAGATCGAGACGCCTTCGCGGATCTCGACGCCCTCCTTGCGCAGCTGCGCCAGGGCGACAGCGGCGAGGTCGGGATCCTCGCGCCCAAACGCGCGGCCGGCCTCGAGCACCACCACCTGCGAGCCGAGGCGGCGATGCGCCTGCGCCATCTCGAGCCCGATCGGGCCGGCGCCGATGATCACCAGCGTCTCAGGCCGCTCGGTGAGTTCGAAAATGGTCTCGTTGGTGAGATACGGCGTCTCCGCCAGACCTGGGATCGGCGGGATCCCCGCGCGCGAGCCGGTGGCGACGACGAAGCGGCGCGCTTGGATCAGGTGGCCTCCGGCGCGGACCTCGGTCGGTGAGATGAAGGAGCCCGCGGCGCGGATCACTTTGACGCCGAGACCCTCGAAGCGCTCTTGGCTGTCATGGGGCGCGATCGAGGCGATGACGCTTTTCACATGCGCGTTCACCGCGGCGAAATCGACGTCCGGCTCATGGGGCGCGACGCCGAAGGGGGCGCCGTCGCGATGCGCTTGGGCGTGCTTGGCGGCGGCGATCAGCGCCTTGGAGGGGACGCAGCCGTAGTTGAGGCAGTCGCCGCCCATCTCGCCCTTTTCGATCAGGGTGACGCGAGCGCCCATCTGGGCGGCTCCGGCGGCGACGGAGAGCCCGCCGGAGCCTGCGCCGATGATGCAGATGTCGGTTTTGATTTTCTCTGGGGAGTGCATGGGATGGGAGCCTTTCGGGGCGCGGTCGCGGGGTTGTCGCTGCGGACGATGGGGAAGGTTATTCGGCGGGCGTGGCGTCGAGCGGCGCCGCGCCGCTCCGGCGGCGGAGCGCTTTGACCAGCACCGGCAGAGCCGAGAGCGCGGCGAGGCCGAGCAGCGGGCCGAGCACATGCGGTTCGAATATCACGCCGAGATTAGGCTCGCCGCCTTGGTCGATCACTTCGCCAAGCCCGGCGCCGACGGAGGTGAACACCACTGTGCCAGGGACGATGCCCAGCGCGGTCGTCCAGACGAAGGTCCAGAGCCGGGCGCCGAGCAGCGCGGGCGCGAGGTTCACCACGAAGAACGGGAAGGCCGGCACCAAGCGGAGGATCAGCATGTAGCTCCATGCGTTCTCCTGAAAGCCGGCCTCGAGCTTTTTGAGCCAAGGCCCGGCTTTCTCGCGCAAGGCGGCGCCGAGGCTGGTGCGCGCGATCAGGAACACCGCTGTGGCGCCGAGCGTCGCCGCGAGCACGATCAGCGGCGCGCCCAGCCAAGTGCCGAAGAGAAAGCCGCCAAGCAGCGTCATCCAGATCGCGCCCGGGATGGAGAGGGCGACCACAGCCGCGTAGATCGCCACGAAGACGCCGGCGACCAGAACCACATTGGCGTCGCGCCAGGCGAGAAGCTGCTCGCGATTGTCGCGCAGCGTGTCGAAGCTGAGCGCGTCGCCGAAGAAGTAGAATGCTGCGCCAGCGGCGAGCGCCAGAGCGCCCAAAGGCGCGAAGCGCATGAAGCCATTGCTCTTCTGCGGTTGCGTTTGCGGGGCGGCGTCCGTCTGGGCCTGGGGCTCGGTGGTCATCGGCGTCTCTTTCTTATCGGTCGCGGCGATTGGGGCGGCGGGATTTCGCGGATCGTTTTGTCCATTGTCGCAAAACAGTATGTGGACCCTCTTGCTGCGCCGCCAGAGGGCTTCACGGGGGGGTGATCGCCTGTGCGTCGCCGTGCCGGACCGCGTGATCAGCGCCCGACGCAGCCGGAGCGCGCCCCTCTACGTAATACCGTCGCAGAACCTGATTACCGTCCGCGCCGAGTCGGAGAGGGGACTCGCTGCGCGTCGAAGGACGCTGGTCGGAGATCGTGGAGGAGCGTATGAACCGCAAGGATATTCTGAACAGCTCGGAAATCTGCAACAAAGCCGAAGCTTACGAGGCGTTTGACGACATTCCGACGAATGCTGATCTCGGAAATACGATCGGCGATGTGATCAATCGGCGCTATGGGCGGCGCGACATGCTGCGCGGGGCGCTCGGCGTGTCGGCCACTACGGCTCTTTTCGGCGCTACGGCGATGCTCGCCGCAGAGCAGGCGAAAGCGGCGACGCCAGGCGCCTTCATTTTCAATGAGATCGAGAGCGGCGTCGACGAGACCCATCATATCGCCGAGGGCTATGACGCGGACATCCTGCTCCGCTGGGGCGACCCGATCATGACGGGCGCGCCGGAGTTCGATCCGCAAAACCAGTCGGTTGAAGCGCAGCTGCAGCAATTCGGCTACAACAACGACTATGTCGGCTTCGTGCCGCTGACAGAAGACGGCTCGCGCGGTCTTTTATGCGTGAACCACGAATACACCAATGAAGAGGTGATGTTCCCAGGCCTCGGGCGCCAGGACAAAGCCGAATTCGAAGGCATGACGCGCGAGATCGCCGAGATCGAGATGGCGGCCCATGGCGGCTCGGTCGTCGAGATCCAAAAGGGCGCGGACGGCAAATGGGCGCTCGTCAAGGACAGCGCCTTCAACCGCCGCATCTCGCCGATCAACACGCGGATGACCTTTTCCGGCCCGGCCGCCGGCGACGCCCGCCTGCAGACCGCTGAAGATCCTTCGGGCCTGTCGGTGATCGGCACCATCAACAACTGCGCCGGCGGCATCACGCCATGGGGCACCTATCTGATGGCTGAGGAGAACTTCCACGGCTATTTCTGGACTGACGCGCTCGACGCAGAGGGCGACGCGGATCTCACGAACCAAGGTCAGGCCAAGTCGATGGCGCGTTACGGCGTGCCGGGTCGCTGGTACGCTTGGGGAAAGTATCACGACCGCTTCAACATCGACAAAGAGCCGAATGAGCAGAACCGCTTCGGCTACATCGTCGAAGTCGATCCGATGGATCCGGCGGCGACGCCGGTGAAGCACACCGCGCTCGGCCGTTTCCGCCATGAAGGCGCTGAATCGATCGTGAACGGCGATGGCCGCGTGGTCGTCTACACCGGCGACGACGCTCGCTTCGATTACCTCTACCGCTTCGTCTCGGCCAACCGCGTCTCGGGCGACAAAGCCGCCGACATGCGTCTCCTTTCCGAAGGCGAACTCTCCGTCGCGCGCTTCAACGACGACGGCACGCTCGACTGGCTGCCGCTGGTGTTCGGCCAGGGCGGTCTGACGCCGGAAAACGGGTTCATGAGCCAGGCGGACGTGGTGATCGACGCGCGTCTGGCCGCGGACGCGCTTGGCGCGACCCCGATGGATCGGCCGGAGGATGTGCAGCCTGCGGCCGGCAAGGTCTATGTCATGCTCACCAACAACACCCGCCGTAAAGAAGGCCAGGAAGACGCCGCCAACCCGCGGGCGGACAACGCCTTCGGCCATATCATCGAAATCACAACGCCGGATGGCGATCATGACGCGGCGAAGAACAGCTGGGATATCCTGGTGAAATGCGGCGATCCCGCAGTCGCCGAGGTGGGCGCGCAATGGGGCCCTGAGACCTCCGAGCATGGCTGGTTCGCGGCGCCCGACAATTGCGCGATCGACGCGGATGGCCGGCTTTGGGTCTCGACCGATCAGGGCTCGAACTGGGCCAAGACCGGCAAGGCCGATGGTCTTTACGGCGTCGAGACCGAGGGCGAACTCCGCGGCTCCTCCAAGCTCTTCTTCCGCGTGCCGATCGGCGCCGAGCTCTGCGGGCCTTATTTCACGCCGGATCAATCGACGCTGTTTCTCGCCGTGCAGCATCCGGCGACGGACGGCACGAAGAACTATCCTGGCTTCGAGCGGGCCTCGACGTTCGAGGATCCGGCGACGCGCTGGCCCGACTTCCAAGACGGCGTGCCGCCGCGCCCCTCCGTGGTGGTCGTCACCAAGCAAGGCGGCGGCAAGATCGGCGTCTAAAAGGCGCGCGATGTCAGAATTCGATCGGTCCCGGTTTTCGGGGCCGAACATGATCGCCTCGCCAGCGGGGCGTCGTTGACGTTTTTGTCATCGGCGGGATCGACTTCACCTCGCCGAAACGTCGCTTCGCTAGATTTCTCGGTGGAGTTCGCCGGGGATGAGAAGCAAGACGATGACGCAAGACACGCGGATCAGAACTGCGCCAGACTGGATGGCGGCGCGGCGCTTGGACCGGATCCATAGCGGATTGTTCTTGTTCGTCTACGGGTTCTACGCGTATCAGATTTGCCCCATTCTGGAGGCGGCGCCATTGTGGCAGCTGCTGGCGCCCGTCGCGGCGCTTTTTGTCGTGAAAGACGCCGCTTCAGCTTGGTTTCGGCGCGCGGCGACCGCTCTGCCGCTCGAGCGTGCGGTGCGTAGGCTCTTTGCGTCGGACTTCGGCGCTTATCTCTTCCTCGGCGTGCTCGTCGCCCTCTACAATTGGCAAGTCTTTGGGTCGCCGCTCGAAAATGGCGCGAAAGTTCTGTTCGCTTACACTGTGCTTGGCTTTTACGCCGCGCTCGACCTAACCTTTGAGCGCGAAGCGCAGCTTGCGGAGCAGCTGCGCGGCGAAGGCCGGTCCTTTCCCCTCAGCGCAAGGTTTCTGCCCTATCAGAGTAAGTTCGCGCTCTTTTCGATGCTCAACATCATCGTTGTCTCGTTTGTTGTGACGATCGTCGTGCTGAAGGATCTGATTTGGTTCAGCGAGACGACGATTGATCATGAACGCGCGCAGTTGTTGATCATGGTTGAGCTGCTCTTCATCTTGGTGGTGCTTGGCGCCTATATCCTGCGCGTCATCCGCCAATATGCGCGTAAGATGGAGCTGGCGTTGAGCGATGAGCGCGACGGGCTCGCGCGCGTTGCGGCGGGCGATCTCAAGAGCCGCGTGCCGATTTCGGCGAATGACGAGTTCGGGCGGATCGCGGCGCTTACGAACGACATGATCGCGCGGCTCGACGGCGCGCTGGAGGAGGTGGAGCGCACGCGCGACGTCACCATCAAGGCGCTGGTCTCGCTGTCGGCGCGGCGCGACAGCGAGACGGGCCGGCATCTCTTGCGCACTCAACTTTATGTGGAGCGCCTGGCGCGCGAGATCGCGGATACGCCGCGCTATCGCGGCGTGGTCGACGAGGCGTTCATCCGCCGCCTGAAGGCCTCCGCGCCGTTGCATGATATCGGCAAAGTCGGCGTGCCGGACGCGGTGCTGACTAAGCCGGGCCGCCTGAGCGATGAAGAATTCGCCGTGATGAAGACCCATGCGGCGATCGGCGCTCAGGCGCTGGCCGAAGCGGATGAGGCGCTGGGCGGTTCGTCCTTCCTGGAGACGGCGCAAGAAATTGCGCTGAGCCATCACGAGCGCTGGGACGGCGCGGGCTATCCGGACGGTCTTGCAGGCGAAGAGATCCCTTTATCCGCGCGCCTGATGGCGATCGCCGACGTCTATGACGCGCTGCGGTCCAAACGCGTCTACAAGCCGCGCATGACCCATGAACAAGCGGCGTCGATCATCGCCGAGGGCCGCGGTTCGCATTTCGATCCCGATCTTGTCGACGCGTTCCTCCGTGTGGAGACGGTCTTTGACGAGATCGCGCGCCGGCACGACGATGCGGAGGACGATCATCAGGGCGCCGCGGTCGCCTAAGCGGGGCGCGAAATTTCTGGCCCTGGATTGACTTCATCAGGCCGAGCCGCGATAGACCGTGGTTTCAAAATTTCGACACTTCGCGCCGCCGGCATCCTGCGCCTGGCCGCGCAGAGCTTGATGAGCGCGCAATGAAACGGACTTTTCAACCCAGCAATCTTGTGCGGAAGCGCCGGCATGGCTTCCGCGCTCGGATGGCGACCAAAAACGGTCGGATCATCCTCAACAAGCGCCGCGCCCGTGGACGCAAGCGCCTCAGCGCCTGAGCCGAGCGGGCCGGCGCCGCTCCATGGCGGGGCGCGCTCGGTCTCCGCGGCGCATCCGCTCACGCGGCTCAAGAAGCGGCGTGATTTCCTCGCGGCGTCGCGGGCGCGCAAATGGTCGGCGCCCGGCCTCGTTCTGCAAGCGCGACCGCGCAAGGAGGAGGAGGCGCGCTTCGCGCCGGAGGGCGCCGTGCGCGTGGGCTACACCGCGTCGAAAAAGGTCGGCGACGCCGTGACCCGGAACCGAGCGAAGCGCCGCCTGCGCGCGTTGGCGGAGCCCGCCTTGGCGACGCTCGGCCGGGCAGGGTGGGATTACGTGTTGATCGCGCGGCGCGATGAGACGGCCGGCCGCCTGTTCGCGAGCTTGGAGGCGGAGTTCGCCGAAGCGGTTCGCCGCGTCCACGCGCCGCGAAAAGGCGCGGATGCGCAGCGGCGGCCGCGATGAACGCAGGCGCGCCGGACGAACCGCCGCCTCCGCAAGGCTGCGATCGCTGCGAGGCCGCGAGGGCGGACCGCGCCGAGGCGAGCGCACCGGACGCGCCGCATCGGTGCTCATGCGAAAAACCGCGCTCCGCCATCGCGGATCGGTGGCGCGCCCTGTCCTGGCCGGCGCGGATCGCAGCCTCTCCGATCTTCCTCTACCAGATCCTGATCTCGCCGATGCTGCCGGCGAGTTGCCGCTTTCAACCGACATGCTCGGCCTATGCGACCGAGGCGTTTCAGAAGCATGGACCGCTTTACGGCGGTTGGCTGACGCTTCGCCGCGTGCTGCGTTGCCATCCGATCAAATGGCTCGGCGGCGGCGAGGGCTATGATCCGGTGCCGGAGAAGCGCGCGGCGCGGCGCTGAGCCACGATGGCGCGTCCGCGCCGCCGCGCCTACATCGTCGAGAGGCGCCGGCGCGAAAGGGAGAGACGCTTGTGAGTTTTTTCAACCGCTTGAAACAGCGTCTCTGGAAATCTTCCTCGGCGCTCGATGAAGGGGTCGAGGCGCTGATGGAGAGCGGCGAGATCGAGGCGGATGCTGCGGCGCCGGCGCCGGCGAAGGAGGCGCCCGAACAACGCCCGAGCGCTCCCAACGCGGCGGTCGACGCGCCAGCCGCCAATCCCGCGCAAGGTGCGGCGCCGCAAGAACCGGCGCCGCAAGAACCGGCGCCGCAAGAACCGGCGCCGCAAGAACCGGCGCCGCAAGAACCGGCGCCTCAAGAACCGGCGTTTAACACGCCGAGCGAAGAGCAAGCGCCGAGCCGTTCGGGCTTTGCGGCGCGGATGCTCGCAGCGGTGGGCGTCGGCGGCGCGGCGGAGAAGAAGCGCGTGCTCGACGATGAGATGCTCGAAGAGCTTGAAGAGCTCTTGATCGCGACGGATCTCGGCGTCGAGACGGCGATGCGCGTCGCCGGCAATGTGGCCGCGGGCCGTTTCGGTCGGCGCATCGGCGGGGCTGAGCTCAAGCGGCTGCTCGCCGATGAGATCGCGGCGATTCTGGCGCCTGTGGCGAAGCCTTTGCCGCTCTACGCCAAGCGGCCGCAAGTTGTGCTGGTGGTGGGCGTGAACGGTTCGGGCAAGACCACGACCATCGGCAAAGTCGCCAGCCAGCTGAAAGCCGCGGGCAAGTCGGTGATGATCGCCGCGGGCGACACTTTTCGCGCCGCCGCGGTCGAGCAACTGCAGATCTGGGGCGACCGGGCGGATGTGCCGGTGTTCCGGCTGCCGCAGGGCTCGGATCCGGCCTCGCTGGCCTTTGACGCAATGACCGAGGCCGAAGCGAAGGGCGCGGATGTGCTGCTGGTCGACACCGCTGGTCGGCTTCAGAACCGCCAGGATCTGATGGAGGAGCTCGCTAAGATCGTTCGCGTGATCCGCAAAAAGGATCCCGAAGCGCCGCATAACACCGTGCTGGTGCTGGATGCGACGACCGGCCAGAACGCGATCGCTCAGGTGGAGATCTTCACCAAGATCGCCGATGTGAGCGGGCTGATCATGACCAAGCTCGACGGCACGGCGCGCGGCGGCGTGCTGGTCGCGCTCGCCGACAAAACCGGCCTGCCGATCCACGCCATCGGCGTCGGCGAAGCGATCGAGGATCTCTCGCCCTTCGAGCCCGAAGATTTCGCCGTGGCGCTGACCGGGCTCGAGCGCTGAGGCGCCGCGGCGAGGAGGGGCGCCGCCGTCGGCCGGGTTGATCGGCGTTCGGCGTCGCGGTTACACGCTATCCGTGTCACGACGAAGCCGAGATCAGCATTGGGAGACATTCGCCGCGAAGGCCGCTCCCGCTCCCGCCCGAGCGGAGCGCCCGAGCGCGCCGGCCCGCCGGCGCGTGGCGCTGCTTCAAGGGCCGTCCTCCTATTTCTTCGATCTGGTCGGAGACGCGCTGATCGAACGCGGCGCCGAGACGCTGCGGATTTGCTTCTGTGTGGGCGATCGGTTGTTTTGGCGGCGCAAACCGTCGCTGTTTTATCGCGGCGCGGTTGAGGCCTGGCCGCAGGCGCTGGCGGAGATCCTGGCCGCGCGCGGTGTGACGGATCTTCTTATGCTTGGCGACAGCCGGCCGCGGCATCGCCTCGCGATCGACGTCGCCCGCGCCGCCCGCGTCGCGCCGCATATCGTCGAGCATGGCTATTTCCGCCCAGACTGGCTCACGCATGAGATCGGCGGCATGGCGGCGCGCTCGCCCTTCGGCGCGGCTTGGGCGTCCGGCGCCGCGGCGCGGCCGACGCTGCAGGAGGCGGAGGCGATGCGCGCGCCGGACGCGGCGCTCTATCGCTCCAGCTTCCGCGATTACGCGGCGATGGACGTCGCCTATAACCTTTCGAACGTCGCCACGAACTGGATCGCGGCGCCGCGCTACGCGGGCCATTCCAACATCTCGCCGCTGCGCGAATACGCCGGCTGGCTGCGCAAATTGGTCGTCGCGCCAAGCCGCGCTCGGCAGGCGGAGGCGCGCCTGGCGCCGGTCCTCGCCGATCCGAGGCCGCTCTTTCTGTGGGCGTTGCAGCTCGAGACCGACTTTCAGATCCGGGACGCGGAAGGCGGCTCGCAGCGGGCGCTGATCGCGCCGCTGATCGCCGCCTTCGCGGCTGCGGCGCCGAGCGGCGCGCGGCTGGTGGTCAAAGCGCATCCGCTCGACAACACGCTGACGCCGTGGAGACCGTCGATCACACGCGCCGCGGCGGATCATAGTCTCGAAGCGCGTGTCATCTTCGTGGAGGGCGGCGATCTCGAAGCGCTGCTCGCCCGCGCCGCAGGCGTCGTCACTGTGAACAGCTCCGTCGGCTTTCGCGCGCTGGCGGTCGGAGCCCCGACATATTGCCTCGGCGAGGCGCTCTACGACGCGCCGGGCCTGACCGCCTCCGCGGAGCGGGCGGCCGCGATCGCGGAAAGGCTGGCCGGGCTCAGAGCGTTTTTCGCATCGCCGCGGGCGCCGGACGAGACCGAGGCGCTGGCGTTTTTGGCGGCGCTGCGGCGCGAGACCCAGTTTCGCGGCGCGTTTGACGGCGAGGGCGCGGCGCCTGGCGCCGCGGCGCTCGCGGATCGGATCCTTGGCGCCGCGCGCCCCGATTATTCTTCCGGATAGCCTTCCGGGTTCTCGGACTGCCACCGCCAATGATCACGGCACATCTCGTCAAGCCCGCGCGCGGCGCGCCAGCCCAGCATGCTCGCGGCGAGGCTGGCGTCGGCGTAGACCGAGGCGACGTCGCCTGGGCGGCGCGGCCCGATCTCGTAAGGCAGATCGCGCCCGCAAGCGCGGCTCCAGCCGGCGAGCGCTTCAAGAACGCTATAGCCGACGCCGGCGCCGAGATTGATCGGCGCATAGCCGAGCGGCGCGCCGTCATCCGCAAAGAGTTTGCGCAGCGCCGCCAAATGCCCTGCGGAGAGATCGACGACATGGATGAAATCGCGCACGCCGGTGCCGTCGGGCGTCGGATAATCGCCGCCGAACACCACCAGCTTCTCGCGCCGGCCGGTCGCGACTTGCGCGATGAACGGGAAGAGATTGTTCGGCACGCCAAGCGGATCTTCGCCGATCTGCCCGCTCTCATGGGCGCCGGTCGGATTGAAATAGCGCAGGCAAATCGCGCTCCACCGCGCATCCGCGGCGGCGAGATCCTCCAGGATATGCTCGACCATCAACTTGCTGCGGCCATAGGGATTCACGCCGCGGGTCGGCGCGTCCTCGCGCACCGGCGCGGTCTCCGGATCGCCATAGACGGTGGCGGAGGAGGAGAACACTACGCGGCGGCACCCCGCAGCGGCCATCTCCTGGAACAGGAGATTCGAGCCGTTGATGTTCACATCGTAATAGAGCCCAGGCTTGGCGACCGATTCGCCCACGGCCTTGAGGCCTGCGAAATGCACCACCGCCTCGATGTCGTGCTCGGCGAAGAGCCGCTGCAAGGCGTCGCGGTCGCGCACATCGCCGCGCACCAAAGCGATGTCTCGGTTCGAGAGCCGCTTGATCCGGTCGCGCACCGCGGGCTTGGCGTTCGAAAAATTGTCGAGAACCACGACATTCGCGCCGGCGTTCAACAGGTCGAGCGTGACATGCGAGCCGATATAGCCGAGCCCTCCGGTCGCCAGGATCGTGCGATTCGCAAGACTGTCGCCGCCGGACATAAAGGCTCCTCCCATCGACGCGCAGCGGCGCGCCGGCCGCCATTAAGAGCCCGCCTGGCGCGCAGTCGCGCGGAGCGCGGGCGAGAGAGGCGCCCGCGGCGCCGCGAAGTCCGAGCGCAGAGGCGGGGCCGCCGCGCCGGGAATCGGTGAATGGTCTCGCGCAGCGCAATCGCCCAGCTTTGGCGCGCCGTCAATTCGCAACGCGGCTGAGCGCCGCGCCGGTGCTCGCTGGGCTGAGAACCGCGCCGACGAGGCCCAGAACTTTGCGCAGCTCGCTCGCTTCGGCGTTGGCGACGAACAGGACGTCTTTGTTCCGCATCGGGAAGCTGCGCGCGTAAAAAAGACCGACCGGATCACGCATGTCGATCTGATACGCCACGGGCACCATAGGACGTCCCGAACCGCCGACATGCAGCGTAGCCGCGGGCGACAGCGCCTCGACCATCTCGATCGGCTCGTAGCGGAACACGAAGACGCCCGCCGGATCGCCCCGCGCGTCGATCACGCCGCCCACTTTGCCCAGCGCCTCGTCCAGCATCAGCTCGTCGGCGTCGAAGCTGGCGAGCGTGCTTTGGCCGGTGGCGCCGAAGGCGGTGAAGGTCAGCGGGTCGCGGTAGAGCGTGATCACATCGCCGGGCTGGACGATGATGTTCTCCCTTGGATCGGCGATGACGCTGGAGAGCGGCGTCTCAGCGGTTTGGGCGCCGCGGGTCAGCCGCACCGCGACGCTGTAGATCGGCGCGGTGACGCCGCCGGCGGCGGCGATCACGTCGAGGATCCGTTCATCCGGTCCGATCAGCGCGATGCGTCCGCCGCCGACCGCGTCGCCGAGCACGGTGGCTTGATTGCTGATGAGCCCCTCCACCGTGACCAGCGCTTGAGGCTCGATCGCGCGGCCGCGGAGCGCGGCGACGATCTGGCGCGACACCTGGTCGGGCCGCCGATTCGCCGCTTGGATCAAGCCGGCGTAAGGAACGGAAATATATCCCTCCGCATCGACGCGTTGCGGCGGGATGGTGATGGCGTTCGCGCCGGAGGCCACGCCCCCCGTCATGCGGGCGCCGGCCGAGGCGAAGAGACCGCCTGAGGTCGCTTCCCAAATCGTGACGGAGACGAGATCGCCGACGCCGAGCTGACGCAGCGCCGGGCGCGCCTGCTGGCTCATGGCGCTGGCGAGGCCGGCGGCGTCGCGGGCGCGCAGCGCGGTGATGACGTCTTTATCGACGGGAAACAGCAGAAATGGGAACTCGTTCTCATTCGCGGACGCCCGCTGCACGGCCTCGGCGCTGGGACCCGAAGCCGGCATATGCGCACATCCGGCGCATGCTGCGGCCATGGCGAGCGCGAAGGCGAGACGGCGAAGATAGCCCATTGATCCAGGCGCTCCCTGATCAGCCCAGACCCCCATTTGCCCGTCCCACGCGAGGCCTTACCCGTCTTGCGCGCATTCGAAAAGGCTTGTTTGTCGTCGGCGTGCGGCGCAGATCTAGGTGCGCGCGCGGCGCTACGGTCGTTATCTTGTGATTCGGCCCGTCGTCGGAGACGGCGTCGCCGCACGCTCAGCGAGCGGCGGACAGGGGGCGGCGACGCCTCAGGGAGGGCTAAGGGCGGCATGAGCGGCGGCGGCGACAGCGCGCGGTTGAGAGCGGCGGACCGGCCGGCGCCGCGTTCCTGGGATCGGCTCAGTTCGGCGGCGGCTGCGCCTGTGTCGAGCGGCTCCGCGCGGTGCGGGGCCGGGATCATGCGCACGCGCGCCGGCCTCGCGGGAGCGGATCTGGCGCAGCGCCGCCGCATCGCCGCGGCGCCGCCGGCTTTCGCCGGCGCGCTCACCGCTCTTTGGCGTGAACCGGCGGGCGCTGCGACGGCTGCGACAGCGACGGCGACAGAGACGGCGATAGAGACGACGACAGCGGCGGCTATTGCGCCTGCGGCGGCGGCGGCGCTGCTCCCGGCGCTGCGGCGCGAGATGCTGTGGTGGCCGGCGCCGCGGCGCGATGCGGCGATGCGGGCGCGTGTGCTGATCGATCCGGGCGGCTCGCTCCTGGCGCTGACGCGCGCGCTCAGCGCCGATGCGGCGCAGGGCGCGCCCTCTGAGGCGGTGTTGCTGGCGGAAGGGCGCGGCGCGGCGGCGCGGCGCTTAGCGGCGCGCTACGGCCTTGAGCCGGCGGCGGCGCCCGCGGCGCTGCGGGCTGAGGCGCTGTCGCGAATACGCGTCTCGGCGCTTGGGCCTGAGGCGGTTTGGGCGGCGCTCGGCGGCGTCAGCGTCGAGGCGCTGGGCGCGGCCGCGGAGCGGCGGGCGCTCGCGGATGCGCTGGGCGCCGCGGCGCTGACGCGCCGTCTCGTCTGCCGCGATCCTTGGGATGGCGGGACTTGCACCGCTGAGGCGGCGCTCGAGGCGCTGCGCTTTTTCAGAGGCGCGGCGGCGCGGCGCCCAAAGCCGGTGGTGACGATCGGTCTCAGCCCGTGGAAACGCCGCAACGCCGCGCCGTTCCTCTCGGGGCCGGAAGGTGCGCCCCATCACAGGCGCGATCCCCAGGCCGCGCTCGCCTTGGCGCGGCGGCTGGACGCGGAGATCGCGCTCTGGGGCCCCTCGCGCGCCCGCGCCGACGCGCTGCGGCGCGAAGGCGTCGCGGTGCTCCTTCTCGAAGACGGCTTCATCCGCTCGGTCGGGCTCGGGGTCGAGCATGAGCGGCCGGCCTCGCTCTGCCTGGCGCGGCGCGCGCTGCATTTCGAGGCGGATCGCCTCTCCGATTTCCGCGAGATGCTGCGCGGCTTCAGGCCGGACGCCGCGATGCGCCGGCGGGCCGAGGCGTTCCTGGCGATGCTGATCGATCTGCGCATGACGAAATACAACCTGAGCGGCGCGGGCCGGAGGCGCCGGGCGGCGGATGCGCCGCCGGCGACAGCGCGGGAGCGGGTGCTTGTGGTGGGCCAAGTCGAGGGCGACGCGTCGCTCCGCTATGGCGGCGGCTATGCGGGCGGCAATCTCGCTTTGTTGCGCGCCGCGCGGGCGCGGCGGCCAGAAGCGATGATTCTCTACAAGCCGCATCCGGACGTGCTGGCGGGCATGCGGCGGGACGCGGCGAGCCGCGATGCGGCGGCGGCGCTCGCCGATCACATCGCCGGCGATCTCGGCGCTCTCGAAGCGCTGGACTGGGCCGACAGCGTCGAGACGATGACCTCGCAGCTCGGCTTCGAAGCGTTGCTCTGGCGCAAGCCAGTCATCTGTCACGGCGCGCCTTTCTATGGCGGGCTCGGGCTAACCACGGACCTCTCTCCGAGAGAGGACGCGTTCGAGTGCGATCTCATTCGGCTGGTCGCCGCCGCCTTCCTCGAATACCCGCTTTACGCCGCGCCGGGCCTCGCGGCGCCTTGCCCTCCGGAGCGGACCGTGCTGGAACTCGCGGCCCGCCGCCATGCGCCGAGACCGTTGGGGGAGAGGCTATGGAACCGCGCCGTCGCCCGCATCCTGAAGCTGCTGCCCTGAGCGGCGTTCGGAGAGCGGGCTCATGATCGCTTTTGAGAGCGTCTCAAAGCGCTACAAAACGCCGAAGGGGTGGCGGACGATCCTTGAGCCGACCGACCTCTCTGTCGACGCGCCGATCAGCATCGGGCTTCTGGGGCGCAACGGCGCGGGCAAGTCGACGCTGCTGCGGATGATCGCCGGCACGATCCCGACGGACTCTGGCCGCATCCGCCGGCAGGGGCTTTATTCCTGGCCGCTCGGCTTCGCCGGCACCTTCCACCAGGCGCTCTCGGGCGCCGATAACGTGACCTTCGTGGCGGACGTCTACGGCTTCCCCGAAGACGAGCTGAAATCTTTCGTTTTAGAGTTCTCAGAACTCGGTGATTATTTTTACGCGCCCGTCCGCACCTATTCTTCCGGCATGCGAGCGCGCTTGGCTTTCGGCGTCAGCATGGCGATCGAATTCGACGTCTATCTGATCGATGAGATCACGGAAGTCGGCGATTCGCGGTTCAAGCAAAAATGTCGCGATGTGTTCAAAGAAAAGCTCGTGAATTCAAAGGTGATCATGGTCTCGCACGGCGAGGGCACGATCAAGAGCTTCTGCGAAGCGGCGATGGTGCTTGAACAGGGACGACTGAGCGCGCTGATGCCGGTGAACGAGGCGATCGCGCTGCATCGAGAGAACATGCGGCGCGCATAGCGCCGCGCCGATGTCGAACCGCGCCTGGCGCGACGCGGCGTATTGAAGAAGGAGCCCGCCAATGGCCGAAGCGGCGCTGAAACCCGCGGATGCGCCCAAGCCCGCGACAACGCCGACGCCTGTCGCCGTGGCGCCGGCCACCGGCGCCGCGAGCGTCGAGCCTCACACCGCTTTGGCGACGCAGGAAGCGCCGAAGCGGGCGCGCGCGGCGCCCTCGGCGGCGACGCTGAGCTTTCTGGCGGGGGTGATCGCGCCGTCGCTGATCGTGGCGTTCTATCTCTTCGCGCTGGCGGCGCCGCAATACAGCTCGAAAGTCGCCTTCTCGGTGCGGACGCTCGAGCAGTCGGCCGCCGCGAACATTCTCGGCATGCTCGCGCCCACCAGCGGCGCCGGCGCCGAGGATGGGTTGATCCTGTTCGACTATCTGCACAGCCAGCAATTCGTGGATCGGCTCGATGGGGAGATCGATCTCGACGCAATCTATAATCGCGAGGGCGCCGACTGGTTCTTCGCGCTGGGGACGGAGCGTCCGATCGAGGACAAGACGCGCTATTGGAATTACGCCTCGACCATCACCTACGACAACGCCAGCCGGGTGATCGAGGTCGAGGTCTACGCTTTCTCGGCGCAGGACGCGCAAAGGATCGCCGCCGCCGTCTCGCAGGAGAGCGAGCGCTTGATCAACCAGATCTCCGAGCAAGCGCGCCAGGATGCGGTGCGGTTCGCCGAGCTCGATATGCGCGATGCGGAGGAGCGCTTGCGCGCGGTGAGGCTGCGTATGGCCGAGTTCCGAAAAACCGCGCAGGAGATCGATCCGAACACGAATGCGGAGCTGCAGATGCAGCTCGTCGCCTCGATCGAGACGGAGCTCGCCTCCGCCCGCGCGCAGGAGACCACGCTGCTCACCTATCTTGGGCCGAACGCGCCGACGGTGCGCGTGGTGCGCCGGCGCATCGAGAGCCTCGAGGCGCAAGCGGCGGCGGAGCGCGCGAAGCTTGCGGGCGGCGGCGACTCAGATCCGGCGGAGGCGACGATTTCGCAGCGTCTCGGCGTTTTCGAAGAGTTGACGGTCGATCTCGAATTCGCGGCGAACCTCTATACAGCCTCGCTGTCGGCGCTGACCCAGGCGCAAACCGAGGCGCGTCGCAGCCAACGCTATCTCGCCACCCATATCGCGCCGACGAACGCGGAGCAGTCGGAGTATCCGAGCCGCTCGATGCTGATCATCGCAGTGTTCGTGTCTCTGGCGCTGCTTTGGGCTGTGCTGCGGCTGATCTCTTTTTCTGTCGCCAGCCGCGCATAAAAGACCTTAGTCTGCGGTCGGCGATCATGATGGAACGCGCCTTTGGCCCGTAGTGGCGCCTCTAGAACACTGACGCTTTTTTTTACGGCTTACACGGCCGAATTTGGTTGTGAATACTGTTCTCAGAGGTCGTTTTTTCGGGGACTGTGGCGGCTTTCGAGTTTTGTCCCGCGCTGTGCATAACGCAGCGGCGAGAGAAATGAGGGATTTGCGACTGGAGCGCACAGAATTGGTCACAGTAGATGTGGCTTATTTTCGGTCTTCAGGAGTTTGAGCCCCAATATGTTGACTAAGTCGAAAATTTGACGAACGTTAGAGTTGTGGATGAGAGGCATCGCACACGCGATGGTGGCGAAAATTTCAATAGGGTGACGCATGGACCGAGGCGTCGTCGTTTTCCTTCAGGGACCGCCGAGCGGTTTTTGGGCGGAACTCGCGGATGAGTTTCAGGCTGTAGGCTGGACCGTCGATAAAATCCATCTCGCGCCCGCGGAGCCGTTTTTTTGGCGTCGCCCGGGCGCGACGCGCTTCGCGGGCTCGCTGGAGCAATGGTCCGTCTATCTCCAAGAGGTCCTGCGCCGGCGGCGCGCGACCGCCGTCTGTCTTTACTCGGATGGGCTGCCGCATCATCGGGAGGCGGTGCGGCTTTGTCGGCGCATGGGCGTGCGCGTTTTCGTGTTTGAGAACGGCTATTTGCGCCCTGATTGGATCACCTGTCAGGAAGGCGGCATGTATGAAGGCCGCGCTTTGCCGCGGGATCCAGGGGCGATCAAGCGGATCGCCGAGGCCGCGCCGCGGCCTGATCTAGAGGTCGAATATCGCCATAGCTTCTTTTCGGAAGCTTGGCGCGAGGTGGCCTTTCATCTGACCAACGGTTTGACGCCGAAGAGCCTGTGGCGCTTCGATCATGACCGCTATTACCATCCCGTGGTGGATTACAGTTCCTGGGTGAAGCGGCTCGCTTTCAGCTCTGGCGAAGGGCGCCGGGCTATGGCGGTGTCAACGAAGCTGATCTTCAAAGACCAGCCCTATTACCTCGTGCCGCTACAGCTTCAGTCGGACTATTCGGTGAGGATCGGGTCACGTTACGATCATGTCTCGCAGATGATCGAGCAGTTGGTCACCTCTTTCGCCGCCCACGCGCCGAAGCGCTGCGCGCTCGTTTTCAAGGTGCATCCGCATGACAACGGCCGGGAGCGCTGGCGCCGAATCGCGATGCGGCTGGCCAAACGGAATGGGCTCGAGCGGCGCGTCCATGTGATCGATGGCGGCCCGTTCGGCGCGTTGGTCGCCAGCTCCCGCGGCGTCGCCGTGATCAACTCCACCTCCGGCTTGCACGCCATTCGGGCGCTGAAGCCCACCATCGCGCTCGGCCACGCGGTGTACGACATGCCGGGCCTCACCCATCAGAGCGGGCTCGATCGCTTTTGGCGCGATCCCGACCCGACCGACACGCTGCTTGTACGCGCCTTCATCCGCGCGCTGGTGGCCAAGACGCAGATAAAAGGCTCCTTCTTCCTCGAAGATGGACGCCGCGCCGCGTGCAAGGAAGTGGTCCGCCGTATCGTCGGCCGCACTGCGCCGCCGCTGGCGGCGGAGGCGCCGGCGCCGAGCTTGGCGCGCGGCCGGGCGGAGGTGGCGGCGTAACCCACCGGCTGGACAAACCGCCAAACGCCGCGCCAAAAAGAGCGCGGGCGCATCGCGCCGATTGAACCCTCGGCAGGCGCGAGAGATCAGATGCAGCACGCCGCCATCACCGGCGCGTCGAGCGGGCTCGGCGCAGCGATGGCGGAGCGTTTGGCGCAGCGCGGCGTGCCCCGCCTCAGCCTCGCCGGCCGCAGCCAAGAGCGACTAGAGCGCACCGTGGAAGCGTGCGCGCGTCATGGCGCGGTCGCGGCGCCGGCGGCGTTTGATCTGAGCGACCTTGATGCGCTTCGCGCCTGGCTGACCGAGGCCGATGCGGCCGCGCCGCTTGATCTTGTCATCGCCAATGCGGGCGTTCTCGCTTCGGTCGAGCGCCGCGGCGCTCTTGAGCCGCCTGAGGCGCTGAGCGCGCTGTTGCGCATCACGCTGCTGAGCGCCTGCGCGACGCTCGCCGAAGGCGCGGCGTTGATGCGTTCGCGGGGGCGCGGGCGTCTCGCCGCGATCAGCTCTCTGGCGGCGCTGCAGCCCAAACCCGACGAGCTGGGCTATTCGGCGGCCAAAGCCGGCCTCAACGCCTATTGCGAAGGGATGCGCGCCGCGCTGCAAGGCTCCGGCTTGTCGCTCACGCTGATTTGCCCAGGCTTCATCGCGACGCCGATGGCCGAGGCCTCGGCCGCGCCGCGCCTCTTCGAATGGAGCGCAGAGAGAGCCGCAGGGCGCTGCGTGCGCGCGATCGAGGCGCGCCGGCGGTTCGACGCCTTCCCGGCGCCGCTGCTCTGGGCGATCCGCCTCGGCCGGCTGGCGCCGGAGCCGCTCCGCGCGCGCCTCTCCGCCGGGTTTCGCGTGCCGGAATGACTTTTTAGCGGAGCGTCTGCGCCGCCTCGCTCAGCGCATCGAGCGCCTCATCGATCTCAGTCAGGCTGTGTTCGGAGGAGACGAAGAACCGCACGCGCGCCGCCTGCTCCGGCACTGCTGGATGGATGATCGGCGCAGCGTTGACGCCGAGTGACAAGAGGGCGCGCGCGAGGCCGATCGCTTTGACCGATCCGCCTGTCATCACAGGGACCACCGCTTCGCCGAAACTGATCCCGGTGTCGAGACCGCGATCGCGGCAGCCTTCGAGCAGGGCGCGGCCGGCCTCTTGAATGCGCGCGACGCGTTCAGGCTCCGCCTCCAGAATTTCGAGCGCCGCGAGCGAGGCCGCCGCCACCGCCGGCGGCGCGGCGACGCTGTACACAAAACCCGGCGCATGGTGCTTCAGGATGTCGATCAGCGCCTCGGACCCGGCGATATAGCCGCCGCAGCCCGCCAGGGTTTTGCCGAGCGTGCCCATCCAGATGTCGACCATGTTCGGATCGACGTCGAAATGTTCGGCGAGCCCGCGTCCGCGCGCGCCAAGCACGCCGAGCGCATGAGCCTCATCCACCATCAGCCAAGCGCCGAACTCCTCTTTCAGCGCGAGCAGGCCAGGCAGATCGGGGTGATCGCCATCCATCGAATAGACGCCTTCGACCACGATCAGCGCGTTCTCGAAGGCGTCGCGATCGCGTTCCAGCATGTCCCGAAGCGCCGCCAAGTCGTTATGCGGGAACACGCGCCGCGCCGCGCCGGAGAGCGTCGCGCCGGTGATGATGGAGTTGTGGCAAAGCTGATCGGTCAGCAGCAAATCGCGCGGCCCGACCAGCGTGCCGATGGTGGAGACGTTGGTCGCATGGCCGCTCACGAAGGTGAGCGCCGCAGGCAATCCGAAGAACCGCGCCAGCGCCGTCTCGAGCGCTTGATGCACCGGCCGCTCGCCCGCGGTCGGCCGGCTGGCGCAAGCGGAGACGCCATAAAGGTCGATCGCCTGTTTCGCCGCGTCGCGCACCCGCGGATCGCCGTTGAGGCCAAGATAATCATAGCTCGCGAAGTTCAGCACCTCGCGCCCACCGATCCGCGCGCGCGCGCCGGAGCGCCCTTCATGCAAGCGAAAGAAGGGCGTCTCGATCTCCGCCGCCTCGGCGAAGGCGCGCATCGCGGCAAGCTCCTGATGCTCGCGCAACGCGCTGAACGGGCGCGCCCGTCGCGGGGGACGCGCCTCAGCCGACATGGCGTTTTGCGGGGCCTCGCCGCGGGTCGTCGGCGCCGCGGCGCTTTCCGTCTGGGCCGCCATTCGCCGCCCGCGCCGCGCTAAGTCGAGCGCCGCTTGGCGCGCCTCATTCGTCAAGCCCATGCCGGCTCCTCGTCTTGCTCCTCATCGTCTTGCGCCTGATCGTCATCCCGCCGCGCGGCGCCGCGCGGCCCGCCGCGCCGCTTGAAGCGCGGGATCATCGCGGTCGACGCCAAGATGCCGCTCCTCCAACTCGGCGATCAGCGCGGCGGAGGGGTGAGCGCTGTCCGCCGCGGAGAGCTCGCTCGGCCCGGGAGACGCATCAAGCGCGGCGCCTGCAACCGGCGGCGCGGCCGAAGGCGGCGCCGCCGCGCCGGCGGGCGGCTCGGCGCCGCTCTCAGAGGCGAAGCGCGCGGCCAGACGCGCCGACAGTCCTTCGAGGGTGCTCTGCGGCGCGAGCAGCGCCATCGGCGTCTCAAGCCCATGACGATCCTGCAGCGCGGCGCGCAGCTCGACGCCCATGAGCGAATCAAGGCCAAGCCCCCCGAGGCTCTGATCCGCGCGGATGTCCTTGGCCGGCGTGCGCAGCACTTGGCCGAGTTCGCGCCGCAGCGTCTCGAGGATCGCGTCGGCGGCGGCCTCGCGGCTGAGACCGCGCAGGCGCTCTCGCAGATCGCCGTCGCCTTGCGCATCTCCTTCGATCGCATGCTCGGCGCGCAGGCGGTCGAAGGGCGCGAGCGCCAACCAGGGCAGCGAGCGGAAGGCGCGGCTCCAGGCGAAGCGGCCGATGATCGGAGCGGCGCTCTCCGGCGCGCCGTCATCGATGCGCTGGATGTAGCGCTCAAGCGCGTCGAGCCCTTGGCGCGCGGTCATCATCCCGTCGCCGAGACGGCGCCGCAACTGCTCCGCGGTCGCCGCGTCCCGGGTCAGCGCTCCTACGTCGCCGATCGCGCCCCAGGCCGGCGCCAGCGCCGGAAGCCCGGCCTCGCGCCGCCGCCGCGCCATTGCTTCGAGATAGGCGTTGGCGGCGACGTAGGAGCGCTGACCCGGGACGCGGCGACCGCGGAGCAGTTGCGGCGCCGTCTCGGCGACGGGATG